>NZ_JBAGJZ010000049.1:0-62537 GCF_037034285.1 Streptomyces tyrfis
CCCCGACTTCGGTCAGCAGTCTCTGCAGGCGCAGGACCCGGGTCTGTCGGCGCCGCGTCAGCGCGGCCGGGACGACGAGGACTTCGGGTCCCCGCGTCCGGCCGCGGACGACGGCTCGTATCACGCGGCGCTGCCCCCGCAGCCGCAGTCCGACGCGCTGCCGCCCGCGGCGGCCGCTCCCGGGGTCGGCGGCACGCCGCTGTACGACACCCTGGAGACGGACTGGTTCCGCGGCCCGCAGCAGGGCGGCAGGCAGCCGTCCGCCGAGCCGCAGGCTCCGGCCGTTCCCGGGCAGCCGGCCCCGGAGGAGCCCTCCGCTCCCGGCGCGCCGCAGCAGGCCGGAGACGACTCGGGTACCCCCACAAGCACCTGGCGCCCCTCGCCGAACGACGAACTCGTGCGGCAGGCGGAGCGGGCCAAGAAGCCCGCAGCAGGCGGAGTCACCACTTCCGGTCTGCCTCGCCGGGTACCTCGCGCGAACCTGGTGCCGGGCACCGCCCAGCAGCAGAACCACCAGTCCGGTCCTCAGGTGTCGCGTGCGCCCGACGATGTGCGCGGGCGGTTGACCAATCTCCGCCGGGGCATCCAGCAGGGTCGGCAGGCGAACGGCCAGTCGACCGGCAGTTTTCCACTCGGCCCCACTCACCAGCAGGAGCGTTAGTTGAGCCCGATGAGTCAGGCCGCGCAGAATCTGAACTGGTTGATCACCAACTTCGTGGACAACACCCCGGGGGTGTCCCACACGGTGGTGGTCTCCGCCGACGGACTCCTGCTGGCCATGTCCGAAGGTTTCCCGCGCGACCGCGCCGACCAGCTCGCGGCCGTCGCCTCCGGTCTGACCTCGCTGACCGCGGGCGCCTCCCGGATCTTCGAGGGCGGCGCCGTCAGCCAGACCGTGGTGGAGATGGAACGCGGGTTCCTCTTCCTGATGTCCATCTCGGACGGCTCCTCGCTGGCCGTGCTCGCCCACCCCGAGGCCGACATCGGCCTGGTGGGCTACGAGATGGCCCTGCTGGTGGACCGTGCCGGCACCGTCCTCACCCCGGACCTCCGAGCCGAGCTCCAAGGCAGCCTGCTGCTGTAGGCGACCGCGGACCGAGGCAGACTCGACCGACCCAGGTAACCCTCAACCCTCAACCGTCCGGCCGCCTAGAGCCCCCCACCGGCCTCTTCAGACGGCAAGCCGACACTCTGCTGTCACGCCCGGAGGATTCATGACCCCGCCACCCGCCTCATCCGATCCGTACGGCGCACTGCACCACGCGTCGTACGACGGTGAGGGCGACCAGCCGCTGGTGCGTCCGTACGCCATGACCGGCGGCCGGACCCGGCCCCGCTATCAGCTCGCCATAGAGGCGCTGGTCTCCACCACGGCCGACCCCGCGCACATGGCGACGCTGCTCCCCGAGCACCAGCGGATCTGCCACCTCTGCCGCGAGGTCAAGTCGGTCGCCGAGGTCTCGGCGCTGCTGTCGATGCCGCTGGGCGTGGCCCGGATCCTGGTCGCGGACCTGGCGGAAGCCGGCATGGTGGCGATCCACCAGCCGGGCAACGGAGAGGCCGGCGGCGCGCCGGATGTGACACTGCTCGAAAGGGTGCTCAGTGGACTTCGCAAGCTCTAGCGGCGGTGCGGCCCGCTCCACCACGTCGGCGAAGATCGTGGTGGCGGGCGGCTTCGGCGTGGGCAAGACCACGTTCGTCGGCGCCGTCTCGGAGATCAACCCGCTGCGTACGGAGGCCGTGATGACCGCGGCGTCCGCGGGCATCGACGACCTGACGCACACCGGCGGCAAGACGACGACCACCGTCGCGATGGACTTCGGCCGGATCACGCTGGACCAGGACCTGATCCTGTACCTGTTCGGCACCCCCGGCCAGGACCGCTTCTGGTTCATGTGGGACGACCTCGTCCGCGGCGCCATCGGCGCCGTCGTCCTCGTCGACACCCGCCGCCTCGCCGACTGCTTCCCCGCCGTCGACTACTTCGAGAACAGCGGCCTCCCCTTCGTCATCGCCCTCAACGGCTTCGACGGACACCAGCCCTACACCCCCGACGAAGTCCGCGAAGCACTCCAGATCGGCCCCGACACCCCGATCATCACGACGGACGCCCGCCACCGCGCGGACGCCAAGAGCGCCCTGATCACCCTCGTCGAACACGCCCTCATGGCACGACTCAAGTAGCTACAAGTCGGTAGTGCCATACGGTAGTTACCGGAAGCCGTCCACGGGGGCGGACTGTGTCCTTTGACACGATCCGCCCCCGTGTTCATAACGTTTCGACAGAGAATTGCCCCACGTTCGGCACCCGATGCGGTCAATCGGTGCCGCTGCGCTCACATGAGCCTCGCCTTTTGGCGGGGCTCGTTCTTTATGCCCGTTTTATTCAAGGCTTGGACTACTCGGAATGGCTGATTCCGACTGTTTGGAACGCGACCGGTCCACGTGCTGGAATTCGACGAACTTCTGATTAGTACGGCCCTGAACGAAACACGGCACACCGTAGGTGCCGACGCCGAGAGGTTGTTGGTCGAGTGAGGCGAAGCAAGGATGGCTCCGCGGCGCAGCCTGAGCGGGGCAACTTCACCCCGCCGTCGCGCGCCGCGGCATCGCCCGCCGACGCGTCCGCGACGACGCCGGCCGTCCGCGTCACCGGCCGGCTGGCCCCGCGCAACTGGCGGGTGCCCACCCGGCTGAACGCCATCCTCCTCATCCCCGTGGCGGTCGGTCTGGTCATGGGCGGCTTCCAGGTGAAGGGGTCGATCGACACCTGGCGGGAGGCCCAGAACGCCGAGCGGACCGCGCTGGTCGTCCGCGCCGCCTCCCAGTACGGCCAGGCGCTGCTCGACGAGCGCGACCTCTCGGCCCGGCCCCTGCTGTCGAACCGCCGCGACGACCCCGAGGTGGACCGGGTCCGGGCCGCCACCGACGCCGCGGCGGTCGCGTTCGACGAGGCCGTCAAGGACATGCCGCGCACCCAGGGCCTGGAACGCCGCCTGAGGCTGTTCCGCCTGGAGGAGCCGAAGCTTCCGGATCTGCGTAAGTCCGCCTACGCCGAGGGCATGGACCCGGTGAGGACGGAGGAGGGCTACGTCCAGGTGCAGCACTCCCTGATGGAGTTCTGCAACGAACTGGGCCTGGGCACCGGCAACATCACCAGCTACGGCCGTACGGTCTACGCGCTCGAACTGGCCAAGGCCGCAGAATCGCTTCAGCGCTCCATCGGCATGCATCTGCTGGTGCGGCCGAGCCAGGAGAACGCCACGTTCGACGCCCAGGTGAAGGCGTTCGGCTCGTACAGCTATCTGGAGCAGATCGCGGTCGGCGAGTTCGCTTCCGGCGGCACGGACGCCGACGCGGCCCGGCTGAAACAGGTGATGTCCGCCCAGTCGGCCGCCGGGGCGAAGAAGCTGAAGCAGGCGAAGGAGCGGGCGGACGCGGCGGGCACGCCCTTCGTGACCCCGCCCAGCGTCGACGGCTCGGTCTTCGACGGCATGGCCCAGCAGATCGCGCAGGGCAGGTCCCCCGAGAAACTGGCCGCCAAGGGCATCACGCCCGAGACCTGGATGGCCGCCGCCACCGCCAAGTTCGACGCCTACACCACGGTCGAGGACGAGCTCGTCGACAAGGCCGTGACCGAGGCGGCGGACATCTCGTCCGGCGCCCGGAACGACGCGGTCGTGAACGCCGCCGTGGTCCTCGTCGCGCTGCTGGCCGCCTTCGTGCTGGCCGGGCTGATGGCTCGCCAGATGAGCCGCTCCATGCGGGAGTTGCGCGCGGCGGCCTTCCAGATCGCGGAGCAGCGGCTGCCGTCGCTGGTCGACCAGCTGTCCCGCAACGACCCGGGCGTGGTCGACACCCGGGTCCGGCCGATCCCGATCGACAGCCGGGACGAGATCGGCGAGGTGGCCCGCGCCTTCGACCAGGTGCACCGCGAGGCGGTCCGGCTGGCGGCCGAGCAGGCCATGCTGCGGGGCAACGTCAACGCGATCTTCACCAACCTCTCGCGCCGCAACCAGTCGCTGATCGAGGGCCAGCTGACCCTGATCACGGATCTGGAGAACAACGAGGCCGATCCGGACCAGCTGGAGAACCTGTTCCGGCTGGACCATCTGGCCACCCGGATGCGCCGCAACGGCGAGAACCTCCTCGTCCTGGCCGGCGAGGAGCCCGGCCGCCGCTGGAACCAGCCGGTGCCGCTGGTGGACGTGCTCCGGGCCGCCTGCTCCGAGGTGGAGTCGTACGAGCGCATCGAGGTGTCCGGCGTCCCGGAGACCGAGATCCATGGCCGGGCCGTCACCGACCTGGTGCATCTGCTGGCCGAGCTGCTGGAGAACGCCACCACGTTCTCCTCCCCGCAGACCAAGGTGCGGATCACGGCGACACGGCTGCCCGACAGCCGCGTGGTGATCGAGATCCACGACAAGGGCATCGGCCTCACCCCCGAGGACTTCGCGGAGATCAACCACCGGCTGGCCAACCCGCCGACGGTGGACGCCGCGGTGTCGCAGCGGATGGGCCTGTTCGTGGTCGGCCGGCTCTCCGACCGCCACGGCATCCGGGTCCAGCTGCGTCCCTCGGGCGAGCAGGCGGGCACCACCTCGCTGGTCACCCTGCCGGAGGCGATCACCCACGGCGGCGGTGGCGAACCGGCCGAGGCGCAGGGCGACTTCACCGTCTCCTCGATCATTCCCGAGCAGCAGCCGGCCGAGCAGGGCGCGTCCCGGCCGCCGGTGCGCACGGCGGCGGAGCTCGGCTTCGACGACTCCCGCTACGAGCAGCAGCCGGCCGGGACCCCGTCGCTGGACCCGGTGGGCCGCTCGCTGATGCGCGAGGAGCGCCGGGCGGCGCTGGAGGCGCAGGCGGCCGGTGACCACCCGCGGTCCCCGCAGGAGCCGTACCCGGGCGCCGCGCCCTTCGGCGGCGGTCTCCCGGAGAGCGGCCACCCCGGGAACGGGTACGCCGAGGGCGGGTACGCCGGAAACGGGTACGCCGGGGGCGGCCACCAGGCGAACGGCCACCCCGGCGCCGGATACGCCGGAAACGGGTACGCCGGGGCCGACCACTCCGGGACCGGCCACGTCCCGGTCGGTCACCCCGAGGGCGGATACGCCGGGGACGGGTACCCCCAGGGGCAGGAGCAGTACGGGCAGCCCGCGTACGAGGGCGGCTACGCCTCCCACCCCGACCACGCCTCCCAGCCCGGCTACGCCTCCCACCCCGACTACGCGTCCCAGCCCGTTCGCACCGCCCCCGACGGCTACCCGGAAGCCGCCTATCCGGAAGCGGCATATGCGTCCGGCGCCGCCGCCCAGCCGTCCCCCGACGAGGGCTTCGCCGCCCGGCCCCAGCAGGACGAGTGGACGGAAGGGGACGTACCGCGGGAGTCCGGCGAGCCGTCCCCCGGGACCGAAGCGGAATCTGCTCCGAGCACCCCCGCCGAGCCGCGGGAACGCGTAGGCTTCAACCGTCCGGGCCCCACCCCGAACTCCGGCCACGAGCTCACCGATGCCGGTCTGCCGCGCCGGGGCGGTCAGCAGCACTGGCAGCCCACCGGCCGGCGGTCCACCGGCCTCGGCGACGACCGGCCGACCGCCTCGCAACAGCCGCTGCGGCAGGAGGAACTGCCGTCGCGTCAGTCGCCCGCGCGGCAGGACGGCAGCGGTTCCGACGACTGGCGTTCGACGAACGACGAGCGCCGGGAGCGGGCCGAGAAGCTCCGCGAGCCGAAGGCGGGCGGGGTCACCCCGTCCGGTCTCCCCCGGCGGGTGCCCAAGGCCAATCTGGTCGAGGGCACGGCGGAGCAGACACCGCAGGGCGGCCCCCAGGTCTCCCGCGCCCCCGAGGACGTCCGCGGCAGGTTGAGCAACCTGCGGCGGGGCGTGCTGCGGGGACGTAACGCGGGTTCGGACGCAAGTAACACCTACAACCAGGAGCGTTAGTGTGAGCCCGATGAGCCAGGCGGCGCAGAATCTGAACTGGTTGATCACCAACTTCGTGGACAACACCCCCGGGGTGTCCCACACGGTGGTGGTCTCCGCCGACGGACTCCTGCTGGCCATGTCCGAGGGATTTCCGCGCGACCGCGCCGACCAGCTCGCGGCCGTCGCCTCCGGCCTGACCTCGCTGACCGCGGGCGCCTCCCGGATCTTCGAGGGCGGCGCCGTGAACCAGACGGTGGTGGAGATGGAACGCGGGTTCCTCTTCATCATGTCGATCTCGGACGGCTCCTCGCTGGCCGTGCTCGCCCACCCCGAGGCCGACATCGGCCTGGTGGGCTACGAGATGGCCCTTCTCGTCGACCGCGCGGGCACCGTCCTCACCCCGGATCTCCGAGCCGAACTGCAAGGAAGTCTTCTTAACTAGTAAACGGACAGTGCGTTTCGCGCCACCGCGCCATAAGGTGCGGTGGCGCGGCCCCACTGGGTCGGGACCGGCAGGAGAAGGAGGAATCGTGACAACACCCCCAGACGGGCACCGGTACGACGGTGGCCAGGACGTGCCGGGTGAGCACGGGCACAACCCCTTCAACTTCCCCTCCGCACCCAGCGGACAGGGCGCACGACAGCCGTATCAGCCCTATCAGTGGCCGCAGCCGCCGCAGCAGCCCCACCACCCGCAGCAGCCGCGTCCACAACAGCACCGGCGACCGCAGGGCGTCCCGCAGGACCCGGCGTGGTCTCCGCAGGGGCCCGAGTGGCCTCCGCGGCGGCCGCACCGCCAGGAGCCGCCCCGCGCGCCCCGCGTCCAGCCCGTCCCGCCGCGGCAGGCTCCCGAGCCGGCAGCCCCCGCCGCGCACAATCCGCTCGTCCGTCCGTACGCCATGACCGGCGGCCGGACCCGACCGCGCTACCAACTCGCGATTGAGGCGTTGGTCAGTACCACGGCCGATCCGTCGCGGCTGCAAGGGCAGTTGCCCGAGCATCAGCGGATCTGCCGGTTGTGCTTCGAGATCAAGTCGGTGGCCGAGATTTCGGCACTGCTCTCGATACCGCTCGGCGTCGTCCGGATCCTCGTAGCCGACCTGGCAGAGGCCGGACTCGTCGCCATCCATCAGCCCGGCGGCGACGAGTCCGCCGGCGGCCAGCCAGATGTGACACTGCTCGAAAGGGTGCTCAGTGGACTTCGCAAGCTCTAGCGGCGGAGCAGCCCGCTCCACTACCTCGGCGAAGATCGTGGTGGCAGGGGGCTTCGGCGTGGGTAAGACCACGTTCGTCGGTGCCGTCTCGGAGATCAACCCGCTGCGCACCGAAGCCGTGATGACGTCCGCCTCCGCGGGCATCGACGATCTGACGCACACCGGGGACAAGACCACCACGACGGTGGCGATGGACTTCGGCCGGATCACGCTGGACCAGGACCTGATCCTGTACCTGTTCGGCACCCCCGGCCAGGACCGCTTCTGGTTCATGTGGGACGACCTCGTCCGCGGCGCCATCGGCGCCGTCGTCCTCGTCGACACCCGCCGCCTCGCCGACTGCTTCCCCGCCGTCGACTACTTCGAGAACAGCGGCCTCCCCTTCGTCATCGCCCTCAACGGCTTCGACGGACACCAGCCCTACACCCCCGACGAAGTCCGCGAAGCACTCCAGATCGGCCCCGACACCCCGATTCTCACCACGGACGCCCGCCACCGCGCGGACGCCAAGAGCGCCCTGATCACCCTCGTCGAACACGCCCTCATGGCACGACTGCGCTGATGCCGCGGCCGTGGCCGGAAGGGGAGCGCGCCGAGCCGGCCGCCCCCTCCGGCCGCGGCCCGGTCCCGTCCCGGGCCTCCCCCGGGCCGGGTCCGTACGGCGCGGCGACGCGCCGCCCCTGACGCGCCGATGCCCCGCACTCCTCCGGGAGTACGGGGCATCGGCGCGTCGTGGTGTCCGTCAGCACTGCCAGGAGTGCGGGGCGCGGAAACCCGGGCTGCGTTCCAGCCGGCGCCAGCCGGCGGTGCTGCGGCCCCGGTGGGCGGGGGCGGCGGCGGGCTGGGCGGCGGCGCGGGCCAGCAGGACCGCGGTTATCGCGGCCAGCTCCTCGGGGTCGGCGAGACCCTTCTCGACGCGCAGCACGGAATCGGCGGCAGTGCTCATGGGTGGTTTCTCCGTCTTCTCGGCAGGTCTTCGCGTGCTCGGCGGTCCCGTGGCGGGCCCGGCGGCGCCGGGGCGGCGCCCGCGGGGTTACTGCGGGGGGTTGCCGTGCTTGCGGGACGGCAGGTCGGCGTGCTTGGTGCGGAGCATGGCGAGCGAGGCGATCAACACCTCGCGGGTCTCGGCGGGGTCGATGACGTCGTCGACCAGGCCGCGCTCCGCCGCGTAGTACGGGTGCATCAGTTCGGCCTTGTACTCCTTGACCATGCGGGTCCGCATGGCGTCGGGGTCCTCGGCGTCGGCGATCTGCCGACGGAAGATGACGTTCGCGGCGCCCTCCGCACCCATCACGGCGATCTCGTTGGTCGGCCAGGCGTACGTCAGGTCCGCACCGATGGACTGGCTGTCCATCACGATGTACGCGCCGCCGTAGGCCTTGCGCAGGATCAGCGAGATCCTCGGCACCGTGGCGTTGCAGTACGCGTAGAGCAGCTTCGCCCCGTGCCGGATGATTCCACCGTGCTCCTGGTCGACCCCGGGCAGGAAGCCGGGTACGTCCAAAAGAGTGATGATCGGGATGTTGAAGGCGTCACACATCTGGACGAAACGGGCCGCCTTCTCGGACGCCTCGATGTCCAGCACGCCGGCGAGGACCTGCGGCTGGTTCGCCACGATGCCGACGACCTGGCCGTCCATCCGGGCCAGGGCGCACACGATGTTGCGGGCCCAGCGCTCGTGGATCTCCAGGTAGTCGCCGTCGTCGACGAGCTCCTCGATCACCTTGTGCATGTCGTACGGGCGGTTGCCGTCGGCCGGGACCAGGTCCAGCAGCACGTCGCCGCGCCGGTCGGCCGGGTCGTCGGCGGCCACGACGGGCGGGTTCTCGCGGTTGTTGGAGGGCAGCAGGCCGAGCAGGTACCGGACCTCGGCGATGCAGGTCTCCTCGTCGTCGTACGCGAAGTGGCACACGCCCGAGGTCTCGGCGTGCACGTCCGCGCCGCCGAGGCCGTTCTGGGTGATCTCCTCGCCCGTGACCGCCTTGACCACGTCCGGGCCCGTGATGAACATCTGCGAGGTGTCGCGGACCATGAACACGAAGTCGGTGAGCGCCGGGGAGTAGGCGGCGCCGCCGGCGCACGGGCCGAGCATCACGCTGATCTGCGGGATGACGCCCGAGGCCTTGGTGTTGCGCTGGAAGATCCCGCCGTACCCGGCGAGCGCGCTGACGCCCTCCTGGATGCGCGCGCCCGCGCCGTCGTTCAGCGACACCAGCGGGGCGCCCGCCGCGATCGCCATGTCCATGATCTTGTGGATCTTGGTGGCGTGGGCCTCGCCCAGGGCGCCGCCGAAGATCCGGAAGTCGTGCGCGTAGACGAAGACCGTGCGGCCGTCGACCGTGCCCCATCCGGTGATCACACCGTCCGTGTGGGGCTTCTTCTGCTCCAGGCCGAACCCGGTCGCGCGGTGCCGGCGCAGCTGTTCGACCTCCCGGAACGATCCCGGGTCGACCAGCAGCTCGATGCGCTCACGCGCCGTCAGCTTGCCCTTGGCGTGCTGCGCCTCGGTCGCCCGCTCACTCGGTCCGCGACGGGCCTGCTCGCGCAGCGCCAGCAGCTCGGCCACACGGCCACGGGTGTCACTCGGCTCGCCCGGGGTTTCGTCCACAACGGTCATGTACCGACACTACGAACCCGGGCAAGCAAATCCCGCCGTCGACTCCGTACAGTCTCCCGACCCGATTCCTGGCGAAGCCTGACAGTGCGCGGACGGCATGCAGGCGAAGTACCAGCTTCCACCCGGCTCGCGTTATGGGAACCCTACAAAAGCCCGGAGTGGTCTGCCCCACACCGCTGTCAGCCTCGCGGTGTGGTCCGGTCGGGCGTCCCGCCCCTCCGGGGCGTCCGCGGCGGCGGCCGGTGCGCGAGCCGTGCTCCGCACGCCGGAGGCGGTGCGGCGCGTACGAGCGTACGCGCCGCACCGCCTCCGCCCACGCCCGGGGCGCCGGGCGTCCCGGGCGTGGGCGGAGGCTAGGGGGGTGTCTGACACATACCTGCGGCGTCGCGGGGTCCTTCTCCCGCACTCATTTATCAGACACCCCCTAGCGGACCTCGCAGCGCAGGGTGCCGCCGGCCGTGCCGGGCCGGACCCTCAGCACCAGTCGCCTGCCGGTGGCGAGCACCTCGACGCCGGGGCCGGCGGAGACGACCTCGCGCACCGGCCGCTCCCAGGTGAGGTCCACCGGGGCGCCGGTCCGGTCGGGTCCGCTGACGCACAGCGTCGTGGTGCGTCCCCGCTCCCGTACGAGCACGCTCGCCGGGGCGGTGGCGGCGAGCGGGCCGGCCGCGCCCGGCTGCCAGAAGTTGGCGGCGGTGACGCCCAGCGAACGGACGGCGACGGCCTGGACGGCGGCGGTGTTGGCGAGCACGGTCAGCCACTTCCGTTCGGCCGCCCGGACGGTGACGGCACGGCGGGTCGCGCCGGGCATCAGCAGGTAGGCGTAGTCGGCGTCGACCGGGTCGGTGCCGTGGTCGAGCCAGAGGGTCTGGTAGCGGCGGGTGCGGCGCTCGGTGGAGCTGGTGGTGTTGATGTCGTACCAGGCGCCGGTGCGGTCCTCGCGCAGGGTGCGCAGTGCGGCGGCGCCGCCGGGGAACACCCAGCCGCCGTGGCCGTCCAGGTGGGCCCAGCGGGGTGCGCGGCCCGCCTCCGTGGTGAACGCCGCGGCGCCGTTCTCGCCGATCATGCGGTTGTCGACGATCGTCTCGACGGGCGCGGCGTCGGTGCTGGTGATGCCGGCGCCGAGGCAGACGACGGCGTCGTCGAGGCAGAACCACGACTTGCGGGCCTCCAGGGTCGAGCCGAGGCCCTTGAGGTGCTGGCCGACCGCCGCGAACTCGCCGTCGGTGGCCCCGCCGACCCAGCTCACCGCGGGCTTGGCCGCGCCCCATTCGCCGCCCGCCCGGTCGGCGAGCCGCTTGGTGGAGACGGTGGTGCCGGGCAGGCGGTAGGGGTCGACGGTGGGCCAGAACCAGTCGGTGTACTGGTCGCCCTGCCGTTCGCCGGGCCACCAGTAGAGCATCCCGGCGCCGGTGTGCCACCCGCGCGGGTTCTCGCCGTTGCCGCACTCGTAGTACGAGATCCGCCTGGACGCCATGGAGATGCCCGCGGCCCAGTCCCGGCGGCGGTGCACGGCGCGGTCCATGCCCGCGAAGAGGTGGTGGCCGACCCGCTCGGGCGCGGCGCGCACGGCATCGGCCTGGACGGCGTGCAGCCGGGAGAGGTCCGCGATGCCGTACTGGCGGGCGCCGAGGACGGGGCTGGTCCGGTCCCGGGCGATCCAGCCTTTGATCATGCCGTGCCAGCGGTCGCGCTCCGCCGCCGTGGCCCCCTGGGCGAGGAGCGCGATGCCCGCGATGATCCCCTGCCCGTGGAAGTGGTCGCCGCGCAGCACCTGGAGGTCGTCGCTCTTGAGCAGCCCCCGGCTGATGGCCCGGCCGTTGACGCTGTCCATGACGAGGCCGTTGTAGATCAGCGGCGCGTAGGCCTTCTCGACGCTGTCCAGGATGATCTGCCGGTTCGGGTCGGTGACCGCCCAGGTCGATCCGGCGAGCAGCGCGAAGAGGCGGCCGAGGCCGTCCAGCATGACCTGGCCGTAGGTGCCGGAGTAGGCGATGGTGGTGTGCTGGATGAACGATCCGTCGGCGTACAGCCCGTCCCCCGAGGTGACGTACGGGAAGACGGGCGACAGGGCGTCCCGGGCCAGCTCGATCTTGGCGGGGACCCGGCCGAGGACGCCGCGCATGACGACGGAGCGGCACAGGTCGACGCGGTTGGCCCCGGTGGAGGTGCCGCTGTAGTCGCGGAGCACGGAGTCGGGGATGAAGTGGTCGACGGCGGCGCAGGCGGCCTCGACGCGGTCCGCGCCCAGTCGTTCGTACAGGACGGCGGTGATGTCCATGAGGATGCGCGGGCTGCCGATCTGCCATTCCCACCAGTTGCCGGACGGGGTGGCGGAGGCGTGGTAGGCGGTCGCGGCGAGGTGGTCGTAGCCGCGCACGATGTCGGCGAGCAGCGCGGCGTCGCCGGTGGAGCCGGTTCCGGGCTGGGCGTACGCCTGGGTCATCGTCCACAGCCTGCTGTACGCCTGGGTGATGCCGGCGGGCGGGTCGTACGGGGCGTCCGGCCACAGCGAGCCGGGCCGCAGGTCCATCGACGCCCGGAACGCGCGGGCCCGGGTGCCGAGGTCGGCGAGGCGGGCGGCGTAGGGCTCGGCGGTCGCCTCGAAGCCGGTGCCGAGCGTGATGACGTTCCATCGTGCGCGCAGGTCGTCGAACTCGTCGGCGCCGGCGGCGCCGGTCGCGGTCGGCGCGGGCACGGCCGTGGTGGACGCGGACGCCGCGGCGGCCGTGCCGGGGACGGCGACGGCCAGGGCGGCGCCCGCCGAGAGGCCGAGCAGGGTGCGGCGGGACCATTCGGGCGGGGTGGGCATGTGCGGCTCCGTTCTTCGGGGGTCGTGGGGGTGTGGGGGTGGGGAGGGCGGGGCGGACGGCCGCCGGGCGGCGCGCCCGCCCCGGGTTCCGGGGGCGGCTCAGCCTCCGCAGTGGAAGCGGGCGTCGCCCCAGTCCGCGTGGTCGTTGCCGTTGCCGTCGCCGCCGTCGTCGACGATCAGGTCGACGTACCGGGCGCCGGTGAGGTCCGCGGTGAGCCGCCACGGGCCGTCGGCGGCCTTCAGCACCGGCGACTTGACCTTCTCGGCGCCGTCGGCGGCGACGGCGAACCGCACGCTGCCGCGCGTGGTCTGGATGTCGTCGACGCCGACCTCGGCGGTGAAGGACGTGCAGTTCCCGCCCAGGTAGTAGCGGATCCGGGCCGGGGCGTGGCTGCCGAGGCCCTTGGCGTAGACGGTGCCGCCGAGGGTGAGCGGGGTGCCGTCGCCGCTGCCCTGTTCGCCGTTGGAGAGGTCGCGTTCGACAGGCCCCCAGCCGTTCTCGGCGGACACCCAGTCCAGGTCGCTCGCCCAGCTGTCGGTGGTGGGCGGGGGCGGCAGGGTCCGTACGGAGGTCTGCGCGCCGAGCGTGCGCCGGGCGCCGCCGACCGCGTAGGACGCCTGTGAACCCAGCTGGTACGTCCGGTACTCGGCGTCCGCGGGCGGGGTGACCCGCCAGCTTCCGGTGACCTCGGCGCCCGGCGCGACCGAGTCGAAGGCCACGGCCCCGGCGGGCTCGGCCCGCCAGCCCTCGGGGACGGTCAGGCCGAGCGCGACTCCGGTCGCCGCCGTCGCCTCGTGGTTGGCGAAGCTCGCCCGGACGGTGGTGGGGGCGCCCGGTTCCAGGGCCCCTGCGGCCGGGGCGAGGGCGAGCGTGCCGCAGGCGGCGCGCTCGTCGGCCGGGGCCGGGCCGAGGTCGGTCACGGTGAACGCGTCGAGCACGAAGTCGGCGCCGTCGGGGGCGTCGGCGCGCTTGCGCAGCCCGGTCCAGGCGTCGCCGCAGCCCGCTGTGACGGTCTCGGCGAAATGCCCGGTGGTGCGCTGCTGCCCGATCGGGGTGGACCGGGTCTCGACCGAGCGGGGCGTGCCGCCGGCGGCGATCCGGTCGTAGCCGTCGACCCACTGGTAGGCCCCGGCGTGGCTGGACTGGTAGTCGTACTCCACGCGGTAGCGGTGGCCGTCGGTCATGGGCACGGTCCAGGGCGCGGTGCGGTAGACCAGCCCGGCATTCTCCTCATGGGACTTGAGGGATTCGCGGCCGCCGATCACGTCGTCGACGAGCTTCCCGTTCCAGCCGGCCTGGGTGTACGGGGCGTGCAGCCGGGAGACGACGGTGCGGGGGTCGGTGGAGCCGCCCGCGTCGCCCTTGAGGAACGGGCCCCAGCCCTGGTCGACGTCCTCGAAGTCCTCGTGCACGACGGTGTTCTTCCTGGTCGCCGGGGCGTTGGCGACGACGCGCACGTCGTCGGCGCGGACGCTCGCGGCGCTGCCCCCGGCCGCCTCGACGCGCAGGGTGGCGCGGCCGTTCGCGGGGGCGGTGAAGTTCACCTTGGCGCGCTGGAAGTAGGTGCCGTGCCAGTCGGACGCGGCGACCTGGTCCTTGACGGTGGAGCGGTCGACGGAGACGGACGTCCGGCCCGCCCTGCCGTCCACCGAGAGGGTGGTGCGGCGGGTCTTCCCTGGCTCGACCTCGATGAGCGCGGAGGCGGTGTAGCGCTTGCCGGGGGTGAGACCGTCGACGCGCTGTTCGACCGCCGCCGCGGAACTCCCGCCGAGCAGGGCGCTGTTGCGGCCCTGCCCGTCGGTGTCGCGGGTGACGTTCCCGGTCTTCGACCAGGAGCCGAGCCGGGCGTCGTTGAAGCCGGGGTCGTCGACCGGGGTGCCCTCGCCCCAGCGCGGGTCGGCGGCCTTCGGCGCCCGGTCCGGATAGAGGACGTAGGGCTGTCCGGCCTCCGCGGTCAGCGTGATCCGCCCGCCGACGGGCCTGACCTCGCCGGTCTTCACGCGCCCGTTGTCGGTGAGCTTGTAGACGGTGTACGCGCCCGTGGACGGCACGGCCCAACTGGTGCTGCCGCCGCTCTTGTTGTAGTGGTAGAGCTTTTTCCCGCCGTCCCAGGGCAGCAGGTAGTCGGCGCCGCTGAGGACCTTGCGGCCGTGGTCGTAGAAGGTGCGCCTGCCGTCCTCGACGGCGCCCCGCAGGCCGCCGGTGAAGGTGATGTCGTCCCCGTCCCAGCGGGTGATCTTCTGCTGCTGGAGGAACTTGGCGGGCAGGTCGCGCTGCCAGACGTTGTCGTAGAAGGCGTTCCAGTCGGTCTCGCCGGTCCAGCCCTCGAACTCGGCGATGGCGGTCTGGCCGAGGACCGGGTCGTCGTTCCAGGTGTCCCGCTCGCCGTTGCGGATGAAGCGGATGATCTTCGAGTTGAGCCCCTTGTTGGTGGCGCCGCCGTAGTCGAGGTCGTTGGCCCAGTGCGACCAGAGGGTGCCGCGCTCGAACTTGTCGGACCACTCGCTGCCGACGCGCCAGCCCTGCTTCCGCAGGGTCTGGAGGGTCTTGTCCGCGATCCAGCCGTGCGTGTAGTAGACGTCGATGTAGAGGAAGCTCAGATTGCGGTCGGTCTCGTCGCGCAGCTGCTGCAGACGCCGGGCCAGATCACCGCTGTTGAGGTCGCGGCGCTGGTCGATGTAGTAGCTCTGGCCGAGCCAGTTCCAGCCGGGCCTGGTCTTGTCGACGAGCTGCTCGTCGAACTCCCTGGCCTCCGGGTACGCCTCGGTGGCATTGACGTGGACGCCAAAGGCGGCGCCCCACTTCTTGCCCTTCTTCAGCAGGGAGTTGAGATCCTTCAGCCCGCCGGCGCGCTCGTTGTAGTCGCCGCCGTAGTCGGGGTGGGCGGAGTCGTGCCCCTCGGAGGCGTACCCCTTGAGCAGCGCCAACTGCCCCAGCCCGTCCGTCGCGAGGGAGATCCGCTTGACGTCGTCGAGGGTGCGCAGGAAGGGGTGGGTGGCCTGGCTGGCGAAGTTGAACGGGATGTGGGTGATGACCCGGTCCGGGGTGTCCTCGCTGCCGGGCGCGGTGATGCCGATGGTGCGGAACGCGATGGCGCCGTCCTGCCAGTCGACCCGGTGGTCGCCGTTGGCGTCGGGGGTGACGACGACCTTCGCCCAGGGCAGGTCGTCGCCGCTCTCCGGTCTCGGCGCGCCCTCGCCCCGGTAGGTCCACTGCCCGGACCAGACGCCGACCCGCACCCCGCCGCCGTTCCCGTCCCTGCGGGCCTGGTGCCAGAACCGGGCCTTGTCGCCCGCGGCGGCCCCGGAGGGCTTGTCGTACGAGGAGTTGGACTCGACGGCCGCGGCGAGCGAGCCGGTGTTGACGAGGGCGTACGAGGCGCCGACGGGCGCCGCGTCCGGGGCGGTGCCCGCGGTGACCGGAGCGAAGACGTCGGCGGTCCGGGTGGAGTCGGTGTCCAGCCGGGTGAAGGCGGTGGCCGCCCCGGTGTCGGCGGAGCCGACGGAGACCAGGTCGTGGCCGGGTATGTCGATGGTGCCGACGCGGTGGGCGGCGGTGTCGCGGACGGCCGTGATCCTGAAGGTGGTGGCGCGTCCGGCGACGGAGAGCGAGGCGTCGATCTCGACGCCGGGCAGGTCGGGGAAGACGAGCGTGTAGCGGGCGGTGGCGCCGCCGACGCGGGGCGCGCCCTTGAGCCGTACGGGATACGGGGTGCCGTCGAGGGTGACGGAGGTGACCGGCCGGGTGCTGCCCAGCAGCCGGGCCCCGCCGGCCTTGTCGGTGTACGCCAGGACGCGCGGGAAGTCGTCGGCGACGGCGACGGCGAGTTGCGCGGATGCGATGACGGCGGCGTCCGCCGGCACACCCGCCGCCCCGGCCGCGACGGCCGGGGGCGCGGCGACGGCCGAGGCGGGGAGAGCGGCCCCCATCAACGCCAGTACTGCGGCTGAGGCGGCGGCTGTGGCGCCCGCCGAAGTGAATCTTCGCGACATGTGCACTGCGTAGTCCCCGCCCCCGGACACCGTCAATGACCTGCGACGACTCCGTGCGCTCCAGTCCAACAACCACGTCACGTAAGTCCAAGTGACGCTGCGTGTCCCACGCCGCGGCGCCCCCGACGGCGGGGGGCGGGTTGGCGGACGGCGGGGGCAGGGGACGACGGGGGCCAGGGGGCGGCGGGCGGGAACGGCAACGGGCGGACGGCGGGGGGCCAGGGGACGGCGGGCGGACGGCGAGGGACGGCGGGGGACGGCGGGCTCCTCCCCCTACCAGCGGACGGCCGTGAAGTCGATCGGCCGGGGCCGCAGCAGCCCCGTGCGTTCCGCCAGCGCGCACAGCCGCCGTGACATCTCGTCGGCTTCCAGGCGGTGCCGGTCGCCGTGCCCGGGCAGCACCCATTCGAACCGCAGACGCCCGGCCGTCCGCACCAGGGAGGCGGCCAGCTCCTCGATGGAGTACCAGGTCACGCTCTCCGCGACCTCCAGGTCCCCGGTCGTCCGCGACCAGTAGAAGCTGTCGCCGCTGAAGCAGTACCGGTCGTCCGCGAGGTAGAGCACACTGCCCGGGGTGTGGCCGGGGAGCGGATGGGCGGTGACGCCCTCGCCGATCTCGACGGGGTCCAGCCCCCGGATGACCTGGTCCGCGTCCGGCGCGAATTCGAGGTCGCCCTCGTGGATCCACAGCCGGGCCCCGAAGTGGTCCGCGTACTGACGCCCATGCGCGACATGGTCGCGGTGGGTGAGCAGCACATCGGTGACGGGCCCCGACTCCTCGTACCGCTCGGCGAGTCGGGGACTCCAGCGCGGGGTGTCGATCATCATGACCGTGCCGGAGGGCCGCAGGAGGAGATACGAGTTGGCCCCTGCGGTGCGCCGGGAGTTGTGCCCACACACCAGGACGCCGTCGTCCAGGGCCATCGGGAACGGGTCCAGCGCCGGGTCGATCCGCCCCGACGCGGGACGGATCGAGCGGGTGTGACAGGCGAAGACGGCGGCGTGTAAGCGCCGCGCCTCCGCCTCGTCGCCCGGTTGCCGCAGAATCCGCGACGCCCCGCCCTCCTCACTGATCAGATCGGGTGCGAACTGCCGGGCGACGTCGCAGTTGGTGCAGCGATCGTCCACGTACCAGTCGTCCACGGCCGGGCTCCTTCCACTTCCACATCCGCTGCCACGGGAGGCGACCCCGCCGAGGGGCCGCCCCTCCAGGGATATCCGACGCCCGGCCCGAACCGGTAGACCGCGAGCCCGCCACGCCCGGGCCGGCCGCGCTCATGGCCTACGGACTCATGGCCTACGGCTCACGCCCGTCGCCACCGGCCGCCGGACCGGCGGCCCATGGAACGGGGCGGTGCGCTCGACGACGGAGGAGACCCCCGGCCCGCGAGCCGGGCCGGAACCGCGTACCGCGAACTCGCACCAGACCACCTTGCCGGGGTTCCGCTCCCCCACCCCCCACTCGTCCGCCAGCGCCGTCACCAGCAGCAGCCCCCGCCCGCTCTCGGCCACGCCCAGGGCCTCGGGGTCGGCCGGGCACACCTCTCCGTGGCCGCTGTCATGCACCTCGACGCGCAGCACGCCTGCGGCCGGATCCAGCCGCAGGCGGACGAGAAACCCACGGCCGGGCGGAACTCCGTGCAGCAGCGCGTTGGTGGCGAGTTCGCTCACGCAGAGCAACACGTCGTCGATACGTGACTCGCACATCCAGTCGGTGAGCGCCCGGAGCACGAACTGTCGTACGAGCGGCACGGATCGCCGTTCACGGCGGTGGAAGGACTCGCGGAATCGGGAGAGTTGAGTTGCTTCATTCACACCATCAAGGTCACACAAGGTCACTAACGTTGATCAGCGTGTGAGGCCGGACATCGCACACGTACGGCACGCACCGGGTCAGTCAGGTTTCACAACGGGGAGAGGCAGTCCATGCAATCGGCGAAGAAGAGCAAGCGGATCACGTCCTGGCACCTGATCGGCGCCCAACTGGCGACGTTCCGCAAGGCGGCACGCATGACGCAGTCGGCGCTGGCCGACCGGTGCTGCGTGGGCGAGGACACCATCGCGTCGATCGAACAGGGACGCAGGCCGCTCCAGGCCGACTTCGCGGTCCAGCTCGACGAACTGCTGCAGACCAAGGGGGTGTTGCAGGTCGCGGTGGCGAAGGTGCCGAAGAAGGAGCGGTTCCCCGCGTTCGTCCAGGACTTCATCGACTACGAGCAGGACGCGCTGACGCTGCTCGGGTATGAAAGCCAAGTAGTACCGGGGCTCCTTCAGACCGAGGAGTACATCCGGTTCCTCTTCTCCTGCCTCTTCCCGCCCCTCGAAGGGGATGAGCAGGAAGAATGGGTGACCGGCCGACTCGACCGACAGAGGCTCCTCGAACGCAAGCCGCGGCCCATGCTGCACTTCATCCTGGAGGAGAGCGTCCTCCGTACTGAGCTCGGAGACCAGGCCATAATGCGACGGCAGATCGCACACCTGCGCCGCTGCATGCAACTCCCCTTCCTGGGGCTCCAGATCATGCCGATGAAGCTGCCGAAGCACGCCGGGCTCTCGGGCCCCATGGTGCTGCTGGAGACCCCCGACCACGACCACCTCGCCTACGTCGAGGGGCAGCTGACCAGCTACCTGCACGAGGACCCGGACGACGTCAGTGCGCTCCAGCAGAAATATGGGATGCTTCGTTCGCAGGCGCTCTCTGTCGAGGAAAGCGCACGCCTACTGGACGAACTGCTTGGAGAGAAATGACCCGCGCAGCATCCCCGGCTCCCCACTCCACCGCTCTGGCCTGGTTCAAGTCCAGCTACAGCACCGACCAGGGCGGCAACTGCGTCGAAGTCGCCTATGACTGGCACAAGTCCAGCTACAGCGGCCCCCAGGGGGGCAACTGCGTCGAGGTGGCCGCCCACCCCGCCGCCGTCCACATCCGCGACTCCAAGGTCACCGACGGCCCCGTCCTCACCGTCCAGCCCGCCACCTGGACCACCTTCATCACCGCCGCCACCACCGTCTGACAACTCTCCGCCCTCGGCCCGCTGTTCGGGCCGATGCACCGGTGTGCGGGCAGCAACATCCGGTCAGTCGCTGAGTCCCAGCCGCAGCGCGAAGACCCCGATGACGGTGCCGGTGACACGATCGAGGATCTTGCGCGCACCGGGTTTGCGCAGCCACGCGCTCAGTGCGGTCGCGGAGGCGATCAGGACACCCGACCAGATCAGCCCCAGCACGATGTGGACGACGGTCAGCAGCAGCCCCATCGAGAAATGCGGCGCACCCGCCGGAATGAACTGGGGCAGGACCGCGACGTAGAAGACGCCCATCTTCGGGTTGAGCAAGTTGGTCACCGTGCCTTGCCGCCATCCTCCGACCAACGTGTCGGCTCCGGCACGGGCCTCGGCCGGATCGATGGTGGGCCGCTCCTGGCGGAAGGTGTCGCGGATCATGCGGACGGCCATCCAGAGCAGGTACGCTACACCGGCCCAGCGCAGGATCTCGTAGGCGACGTGCGAAGCGGTGAGCAGTGCGGTCACCCCGAGGGAGGTGAGAGCGCCCCAGATGAGGGTTCCGGTCTGAATCCCGAGGACGACCCCCCAAGCCCGGGTCCTGCGGCCCAGGCCGGCGGTACGCAGGATGAGGGCCGTGTCGAGGCCGGGAGTGAGGGTGAGGAGCCCTACGACGAGGGCGAAGGACCACAGCGCGGTGCTTATTGCCATGGAATGCCAGCCTATCCCGGAACGCGCACTCCAACGGCTCCGAGCCGACCGTGCGATACGTCACCGGAGTCCGCGCACTGAACACACCCGGAGTGCGGACGATTACCATCGGCATCATCACGGCGGACGGGAGCGCAGGACCCGCATTCTCCTCCGCCCTCCGCCCAGAGCTCCGGACAGCCCCTTGGAGGGTTCACATGATCCGCGCAGCACACCTGGCTCCCCGCACCACCGCCCTGGCCTGGTTCAAGTCCAGCTACAGCGGCCCCCAGGGCGGCGACTGCATCGAAGTCGCCTACGACTGGCACAAGTCGAGCCACAGCACCGACCAGGGCGGCAACTGCGTCGAGGTGGCGGCCCACCCCGCCGCCGTCCACATCCGCGACTCCAAGGTCACCGACGGCCCCGTCCTCACCGTCCGGCCCACCACCTGGACCACCTTCATCATCACCGCAGCCAGGCTCTGACCACGCTCCCCCGCGCAACGGCACCGCCACCGTCCGCCTCATCCCGCTCACCCTGACTCCGACCCCTGGCCACGGCGTCTCCCCTTTCGACGCAGACGCGTCCGCGAACCTGACGTACTCGATTCCCTCTCCCTCCGATACGCCCTGCTGCCGCTCACGCCGGTACCTATGAAGATCACCCACGCGACAATCGCCGCCTTTACGGTCGAGGTACCCGCCAGGCCAAGCGCGCTCGCCGCCTTCGACTCCGCGATGCCAACTACGCATCAAAGAATCGCCCAAGCAATGAGACGCTGCTCGCGAGCTGGCCGAGGAAGTCGAGGATCCCCCCGGCCGACGGGGGTCGGGGCGATGAGTACTCCCAGGTCGCACGCGCTTCCACCATCGCGTACTTCATCGCCGGTCCACGCCTCCGCCGGCCGCGTCTTCGAGGCTGGCCAGGCATCGGTCAGCTCGGGAGCAACCCCACGACATGGGATGTGACGGAGCAGAACCAGGCCGCTCCGGCGGGGGTGCGGGTCGCGTGGGGGGCGACGCCGTGGTCAGGGCAGAGTGGCCAGACGAGGTGGTCCCGATCAGCGAGGAAGCACTGCACACCCTCCGCGGTCTCGACGGAGATGTCGACCGGGTCGACACCCCGCACTCTCTCGTTGCCGACGGCGAGCCGACCGGTCGGCTCCCGCCCGCTGGGCGGCTCGCAGAACACGGGTACGTCGAGGGCGCGGCCCGTATCCCGGCGCACCTGCGCGAGCAGCGCGGCGACCGTTCGGTCGGCGAGGACGCGCCGGTGTGTGCACAGGAGAGGAGCGAAGCGGGCGGCCGGCGTGGCGCCGTTGCGCGTGAAGGTGGCCCAGAGGAAGCCAAGGACCTCTGGTGAGTCGAGATAGTCCGCGAGGTCGGTGTCGAGCTCGTCGGAGAGCACACGGAGCCAGGCCCGGAACGCCGGGTCGTCCGCTGCCGAAATGGGTTCTGTAGACATATCGCTCCGCCGTGGGTCAGGAGTAGCGGCCCCCACCACCGAAGTTCTGCCCCACGCTCCAGGCGTACCGCCGCCCGCCTCGCGTCTCCGTGCCTCACGCGGAGAACATCACCAAGTCACCGATGATGGTGCCTCTGGTGGCGGTGCAGCCCAGGACTGGGGCTGCCGCCGTCGAGGTGAGGGACTCGCGGTTGGTGCGGCTGCGGAGAAGCCCAAGGGCCGCCCGGTTTCTTCCGTGAAATCTCTTTCGAGATGCGAGTGTCTTCCGCATCGGCCCAGAGAGTTATCAATTCCCGTTTTTATGGGATCTCTTCGCCTTGGAAGTCGTCCAAATATCCTCAATGATCAGGGTAGCCAGAATGATGGCGTAAGCCGCTGAGAGGAGGGACCACCAGGACCCCCAGGACGCGAGAGTGAAAATTAACCCCCCTATCATGAATACAATTTTCCCAGACCGATCCCCTGTCCAGCTTCGCTCCATGCCGCCCACCCCGCCCATCTAAATTAGAGAAACTCAGTCGGCGGGGGTCCACGGGGCCGCGTACGTCCATGGAACGCGGCCCCGCGTCCGTGCGTCAGTCGGCCTTGCGCATCAGCAGGTGGCCCCGGCGGAACCGTTCCCCCTCGCCGGGCTCGCGCAGCATTCGGCCGGTCTCGACGAACCCGGCCCGGCTCGCGAGCGCCGCGAGGGCCTCGACCGGCCACCGGTAGGCCGTCGTCACCTTGTGGTCGAAGGCCGTGACCGCCGGCTCGTCCTCCGACTCGAAGAAGGCGAGCAGCAGGTGTCCGCCGGGCGCGAGCACCCGCCGGAACTCGTCGAAGTACGCGGGCAGTTCCTGCGGCGGGGTGTGGATGACCGAGTACCAGGAGAGAATGCCGCCCAGTTCTCCGTCGGGCAGGTCCAGGGCGTGCATGGAACCGACCTCGAACCGCAGGTCCGGGTAGGCCTCGCGGGCCAGGCCGATCATCACCGGCGACAGGTCGACGCCGAAGACGTCCAGGCCGAGGTCCCGCAGGTGCGCGGTCACATGGCCCGGTCCGCATCCCAGCTCGGCCACGGGCCCGGAACCCTCGGCGGAGCCCGCGAGTTCGGCGAACGCGGCGAGCAGGGCGCGGTCCAGCGGAAAGGCGTCGAGCGCGTCGCGGGCGAGTTCGTTGTAGAGGTCGGCGACGGCCCCGTAGGCGTCCGCCGTCCTGAGAAGGTGCGTGGAAGTCTCGGTCACGAGGGAGAAGACTAGGCAGTTTCGTTTGGATCAGTCGATCGTTGGTCCGGGTGTGCCGTTGACTGTCCTGCGGTGGGCGCGGATTGAGCCGTTGCTCCCGGACCGGATGCCGAAGCGGGGTGGCCGCCGGCGGGACCACCGTGAGGTGATCGACGCGATCGCCTACAAGTTCCGGACCGGAACGCAGTGGGTGCATCTGCCGGAGAAGTACGCAGAAGAGGGCCCGGCCGGACTCCATATCGCGGGCATCTTTCTCTGGTCCGCCCGGTGAGCCAAACGAAACCGCCTAGCGTCTGGGGCCGGGAAGGCTCGCCGGTTCAGGGACGGCGAAGGTTCAGGCCCGGTCCTTCGCCCCAGCGCGCATTCACGGTCACCGCATGGGCGGCCTGCGTATCCAGGAAGAGGCCACGCTACGCGAGCTGCTGTGGGGATGGGGCCAAAGCATTCACGGTGAGAGGAGTCAACCAGTGGATCTCCAGGTCCTCGCGCAGGTAGTCCATGCGAGTCGCCTGGAACCGGACGAGGTCGGGCTGGGCAAGGTGATTGCGCAGATCGGCCCGGGAGCGCCACAGCTCGTAGAAGACCAGCGTGGTGGGGTCGGAGGCATCGCGGTGCACCTGGTACTGCCAGGCGCCCGGCTCGGCACGGGTCGGCTCGACGAACGAAAGCAGCAGACGTTCCAGTTCCTCTGCGCGTTCCGGGCGGGGGCGGGCGAATCCGTAGATGCCGATGGGGCCGCTTCCCTCAGGTATGACGATGTTCATACCTAGGAAGTTAGCGATACATCCAGGTACGATGCAAGTCATACCTGAAGGGGGATCATGGACCTTGGCAAAGTGTTCGCCGCGCTCGCGGACGACTCCCGGCGGAGGATGATCGCCGAACTCGCGACCGATCCCGAAGATCAGGAGCGCGCCTGCGGGTCGTTCGACCTGTCGGTGAAGAAGGCCACACGCACTCACCACTTTCGAGTTCTGCGGGAGGCGGGTCTGGTGGCGCAGCGCGATCACGGCAACGGAAGCACATTGAGGCTGCTCAGGACGGACATCGAGAAGCACTGTCCCGGCCTGCTGCAGCTCCTCGTGACCGAGCTCGGCCAATCGGGCGAACGTAAAACCAGTTCATGACCTGGCGGCCGATCGCGGGTGCTGGGGCCGCGGGCGGGGGTCGAGGGAACCGGGCCGTGTTGGCGCGGGCACGCCGGACGGCGTCTACAGGGCCTGCTCCGGGTGCCGGTCGCAGGCCGATCCGAGGCGGGTGGTCCGCGGCGGTGCGGGCCCTGTCGGTCCCGGCGGACCGAGACCTCGCCCGCTGAGCGACGATCCGCACCGAGGTCATCCGCCCACGACCGGCGTGAGCGCGCTGAACCGACGTACGCCTGGTCCGGGGGCAGCGCATGGAGCGTCTCCGTGAAGTGCCGTGGCAGCTGGGTGCGCGCCTCTGCCTGTGTTCTCGCCGTCCTCGCCCTCATAGGATGCCCGCGGTCGAGCGAGAGAGGGGGCTCCCATGGGTGAAGTGCCGCGCGCGCGTGAGGAGTTGGACCGGCTCGGGCGTACCCTGCGTGCGCAGCTCGTCGAGCTGATCAACGACCTGACCCCCGGCGCCGACCTCCGCCTCCTCTTCCTCGATGAGCCGAACGTCGCCGACTGGCACGAGCCTTTGCGCTACGGCTACTCGGCCGTGTTCCGCGGGGAACGCCCCGGAGGGGTCGGCGCCGCCGACGTCGCCGCCAGGGCGGCCGGCCTGTTCAGCCCGGCCGACTGGAGCATCGCGGGGCCGGAGGAGGAGATCGACGGCACGAAACACGCGTACGTCCTCACCGCCCGCCGTTCCGACGGCACTCGCGTCGAAGTCCGCACGGGCGACCACACCTCGGCCGTGCTCTACAGCGGGCAGACCCCCGCCCTGGCCCTGCGCGAGCCGGAGGAGTTCCAGTGGCCGGAGCCGGTCCGGACGCCCGGGACCGTCACGCCCGGCTGGGTGCTCTGCTACGAGTGCGACGGCCTCGGCGCCTGCCATGGCTGCGGTGGACGCGGCTGGGTGCCCAGCGAGCCCCATGGGCGCGGTAACTGCCGCCAGTGCGGCGGGCGGCGCGTCTGCCCCATCTGCCGGGGCGCGGGCGAGCTGGCCGTCTCCCAGCTGTCGCCGTACCAGCTGACCCACTACCCCGGACTGAGCCGGTAGCCGCCGTGACCTGCCTGTTCGTCCCACACCTTGATCCGGCCCGCCGGAGGCTCACCCGGCGGGCCGGGGCGGGAGGGGTCAGAGTGGCGGCAGGGACTTCAGTTCCTCGCTGATCAGCAGATCGGGGTCGAATCCCATCCCGGCGAAGTGACCGGCGAGTTCGAGCGAGAGCACCCCGTGCAGGCGGGTCCAGAAGGACAGGGCGCGATGGAGCGCCGCGGTCGTTTCCGGACGGCCGCCGGCCCACTCGCGGCGGTTCTCCGGATGGGCGTGGAAGGGCGTCGCCCGACTGTCCGCCGACCGCGCGTCGCGGGGCGTCGTCGGGCCGTCGTGCGCCGCCCGCGCCCCGCAGGCTTCGAGGAGCACCGCCATGACCTCGTCGGAGATCGCGGTGATGTCGTCGGGCGCGTGATAGCCGGGGACGGGCGTGCCGTAGACGAGGAAGTAACGCTGCGGGTCGCTGCGGGCCCACTCCCCGATGACGCCGGCCAGTCCCGCCAGGTCGGCCCCGGCGTCGAACGCCGTCCGGACGGTGTCGGCGAGGCTCCGGTAGGCGTCGCGGACGAGCGCGGTGATCAACTCGTCGCGGCCGGCGAAGTACCGGTACAGCGCGGGACCGCTCATGCCCATCCGCTTGGCGATGGCGTTGAGCGACAGCGCGGCCACTCCCGCCGCGGCGATCTGCTCCCACGCGTGCTGCTTGATCTCCGCGCGCACCTGAGCCCGGTAGCGCTCCCGCGGGCTCTGTCCGCCCGCGCCCGGATCCGTCATCAGCTGCCCCTTCCCGGCCGACGACCGTGACACCACCGAAGTCTAGCTAGAGGGTCTCACCTTTCCTATTGACGCTCACACAGGAGTGGTTATAGCTTCTAACGAAAGGGAGGGGTAATAACTTTCGAGGGGCGCAGGCTCCGCCGCCGACGTGCGGCCCCTCCCCCGCAGTGACCGAGGAACGAGAAAGAGGAGAAGAGGAGAAGAGTCATGGCCGACATCCACCACCCGTCCGCCTCACCGAACGCGTGGGCCCTCACCGGCTCCCCGCGGCCCTCCGGCCGCCGGTCCGGGGCGCGCGCCGCACTGCTCGCGCTCTCGCTGGCCGCCGCCGGGCTCCTCGGCACCGCCGCCGCACCGGCCCATGCCGCCCCTTCCGTACGGAACACGTCGTCCGGCGCCACCACGCCTCACGGTGCGGTGACCTGCCGGGGCGAGGGCATCGACCCCACGGCCCAGCTCCACCACCGGACCGAGATCTTCGTCAAGGCGCCGCTGAGCACCGTGTGGAAGGTGCAGACCGACGTCGAGGGCTGGCCCGCCTGGCAGGCGTCCGTCACCTCCATGAAACGACTGGACCCGGGACCGCTGCGGGAGGGTTCGCGGTTCCGGTGGACCACCCCGGCGCCCCCGACGCCCACGACGCCCGCCACCACCCTCGTCATCACCTCCTCCGTCCAGCAGGTCCAGCACAACCGGTGCATCCGCTGGAGGGGACCCGCCATCGGCGACGGACTCCGCATCGACGAGGGCGTCCACGTCTGGAACTTCATCGAGGTCGAGGGGGGCGTCCTCGTCCGCACCGAGGAGAGCTGGACCGGCGAGCAGATCGAGGCCGACCCGGCCACCTCCCTCAGCTACCTCGCGCCGGGGCTCGACGCCTGGCTCGCCGACCTCAAGGCCGCCGCCGAGGCCCGTCACTGCCCCCGCCCCCGCTGAGCGGGCGGCCGGGCAGGGGCCTGCGTGTCCGTAGAAGTGCCTAGGTTCCCCGTCCAATGCGTCCGCCCCCCGTCGAACGGCTCGCGCGCTTCCTCGTGCGCCTCGCCGACGGCGCGTACCGGGATCTCAGCCGGCTGTGGCTCAAGGCGTGGCACCTCGGCAGGTTCAAGCCCGCACTGGCCTCGGCGGTGAGCGCCCAGGGGTCGGCGACCCGGACCGCCCTCGCGGACCTCGTCGAGGAGGACCGGCGGGCCGGGGAGTTCACGACCGGCGACGCGCTCGGCGCGACCCTGCACATCCTGGTCACCGTCGACGGCCTCGGCGCCTACGCCGACGACGACGGCCAGGTGGACCATCCGGCGCTGGGGGACATGGCGATCACCACGGCGGAACGCCTGCTCGGTCTCGACGCGGGCGCCCTCCGCGCCCGCGCCTGACGCCCCCGGCCCCGGCGGCGCCCGTCGCCCCGGGCCGGAGGACGGCCGGGGCGTCGGCCGGCGCGCCGCCGCGACGGCGGTCGCGGTTCGATCAACTTCCGTCCCATCACGCCGACTTGTGAAGACTTGCGGACCGTGAGAGCGCTCTCAGACACAACTCTTGACGCCCCTGTCCGCCCGCCGCGACAGTGGTGCACACCGCGGTCACCGGCGCCCCCTCGCGCACGACCGGCCCGCCCGCGGCCTCCCACACCCCCCACACCCCCACACCCCCCACACCTCGGGAGTCCTCTCGTGATCTCGCGCAGAACGTTCCTGACGCGCTCCGCCGCCGTCTCCGCGTCCGCCCTCGCCTGCTCCGTCTGGGGCGGCGGCCTGGGCCCCGGCGCCGCGGCCGCCCCGGCGACCTGTGAACTCGCCCTGGAAAACCGGTCGTTGCCGGGCCGGGTGAACGCCTATGTCACCGGGCACGAGCAGGGCACCGGCCGCTGGACGCTGCTGCGCCCCGACGGCGGCGTCTACCACCCCGACTCCCCCGCCGCCCCGCAGACGCCGCTGCCCGTGGACTGCGCGATCCCGCTGAACGCGGCGGGCGGCCCGCCCGTCGTGCTGACGCTCCCTCAAATGCTTGGGGCACGCGTCTACTTCGTCCGCGACGACACCCTGACCTTCTACCTCAACCCCGGCCCGGCCCTGGTGGAACCGGCGTTCGCGACGCCGACGGACCCCAACTACGGGCGGATCTGGTCCTTCTGCGAGTTCACCTTCGACCCGCAGCAGCTGTACGCGAACATCAGCTACGTCGACCTGGTCACCGCCCTGCCCATCGGGCTGACCCTGGAGGGCGACGCGACGCACACCGTGGCCCCGCTCCCGGACGGGGCCGTGCAGCGGATCGCGGACGACCTCACCGCCCAGGCCGCGGCGGACGGGCAGCCCTGGGACAAGCTGGTGATCCGCGGCGCGGACGGCGGCGTGCTGCGGGCGATCTCGCCGCAGAACCTGATGGCCCCGTACTTCGACCGGCCGGACGAGATGCCGTTCCGCGACGCGTTCACGGCGTATATCGACCAGGTCTGGGAGAAGTACCGCGCCACCGGTCTGCGGATCGACCTCCAGGGCGGGCGGGGCGTCCGGACCGGCCGGGTCGACGGCGACGTGCTGACGTTCGACGGCGGCCACGCCTTCGCCAAGCCGGTCTCCCGGGACGTCTTCACCTGCGACCACGGGCCGTTCGCCAACAACCCGGCCGACCCGGACGACAAGAAGGCGCTGCTGGCCCGGCTCGCGGCCGGCTTCAACCGCTCCCTGATGCTCACCCACCCGGACCAGCCCGACGGCATCCCGGCGGCGGACTACTACCGGGGCGCCGTCACGAACCACTGGGCGCGCGTCGTCCACGCCCACAGCCCGATCGGCTACGCCTTCCCCTACGACGACGTGCGCCCCGACGGCGAACCGGACGTCTCGGGCGCCGCCAACGACGGGAACCCGCGCCGCTTCACGGTGAGCGTGGGCGCCTGAGCCCGCCGCCGGACCGAAGGGGCGGGCGGCGCGGCCGGCGGCGTCAGCGGGAGAACCGTTCGACCAGTCTCCGCAACGTCCCGAAGGCGGGCTTGGGCGCGTAGTCGTCGGCGGTGAGCCCGAACCGGTGGAACAGGTCCGGGTTCGCGCTGTCGGCGTCGCGCAGCGCGAAGTGCGTGTAGCCGCTCAGGCGGAGCTCCTTCGCGTGCGCGGCGACGACGCGGACCACGGTGTCGACGACCTCGGCCTGCCGCCGGGGCGAGCGGCCCGGACCCGTGGGCCAGCCGTGCTCGGTGATGTGCAGCGGAAGGCGGCCCAGGCCCGCCGGGGTCAGGACCGCCTCGCGGTGGTGGCGCAGCAGTCCTTCGACGGCGGCGGGCAGTTCGGCGGCGGGGACGGGGCGGAACACGTCCGGGAAGAAGTCCAGCCCCACGTAGTCGAGTCCGGCGGTGAACTCGGGGCCGCCCAGGTCGGTGTGCCCGGCGACGAAGCCGGCGGCGGGTCCGAAGAGGGGCGTGGTGTTGAAGCCGACCCGCAGACGCGTGTGTCCGAGTTCGCGCGCCCGCGCCCCGGCGGCGGCCACGCCCCGGACGATCGCCTCGCGCACGCCCGGGTAGTGGCCGTCCAGCACGGGGTTCGACGTGACGTTCGGCTCCTCCGTCACCTGGAGCGTGTCGGTGACCGGGCCGTACCGCTCGACCAGTTCGCGCAGGAAGCGGCAGTAGCCGTCCACGTCCCCGGCGGTCGAGCGGTACTGGGCCACCAGGTCCAGGCGGCGGCCCCGCACGGCGTACCGCTCCGCGTCGGCGGGCGTGTCCGTCGGGTGCGGGCCGCCGGGCGGGGTGTCGTCGCCGAAGCTCGTGTAGGCGCGCACCAGGAACGGGCGTCCGGCCCGCCCCTGGAGCAGGTCGAGGGCGCGGGACACGCGGGCGGGGTCGTCGGGCGGGCCCCCCGCCAGTCCCCCGGCGTCGTCCCCGGCGACCGAGCCCGGGTAGATCCCGAAGAGCAGCCCCTCTGGGGCGGCGGGCGTCACGCGTTCTCCCCCGCTTCGCTCTCCCGCCCGGCTCCGGCCCCCGCCGCCGGGGGCTCGGGCCAGACCAGCCTTCCGGCGCGGATGTCGTCGACGACCGTGTCGATCCAGGCCAGTTCGGCGCGGGCCAGGCCCAGCGCGTACTCCGCCTCGATGACGTGCAGCCGGGGCACGCCCGCCGCCAGCGCCTCCGCGAGGCGTTCCCCGTCCGCCGCCGTGCGTCGCCCGAGGCGCCGGGACCGTTCCGTCAGGGCCTCGACGGCCCCCTCCGGGCCCAGCGCGCCGAGGTAGCTGACGGCGCCCAGGAACTGGGAGAACTCCCTTTCGGGCGTACGGATCTGCTCGTCCAGCCGCCGTACGAGCTCCGCGCGCCCCGCGTCCGTGAGCGCGTACACGGTGCGCTCCGGGCGGTTGCCCGAGCGCTGCCGGTCCTGAGCCGCCACCCATCCGGCCTCCGCCAGGGCGGCGACGGTGTTGTAGAGCGTGCCGCGCGTGACGGCGGCCGCGTGGTTGTCGCTGCGTCTCCGCAGCTCGGAGAGCATCTGGTAGGGGTGCGAGCACTGCTCCAGGAGCAGCCCCAGCACCGCGAGCACGATCGGGTTGTCGAGTGCGCGACGAGGCATGGTCGAAATCTATCAGTCCAAATAGACTATGGGGCGTCACCGACGGCGCCCCACGCACGGAATCGGCCGCCCCCTGGAGGGAACGGGAGTGGTAAAGAGTCTGGGCATGGAGTTCTTCTGCTACCACCGCGACCGTCCCGGTTCCGCGGCGCTCCGCCACGCACTGCTGGAGGAGCACTTGTGCTACATGGACCGATACGAGAAGGAGATGACCGCCCGCGGCCCCACGCTCGCGGACGACGGCGTCACCCCCACGGGCAGCGTGCACATCCTCGACCTGCCGGATCCCGGCGCGGCACGCGCGTTCGCGTTCGACGAGCCCGGCTACCAGGCCGGGGCGTACCGGGACGTGCTGCTGCGCCGCTGGCGCAACGAACTGGGCCGCAGCATGTGGGAGTTCCCCGGCGGCCGGGCCGGCGGCAGCCGGTATCTGGTGATCGGCCTCGGCGCGGAACCGGGCGCGGGCCCCGACAGCCCTGACGGGCGGGACGAGTTGATCGCGTACGGGCCGCTGCTGTCCGACGACGGCGCGGTCTGGCTCGGTACGGCCGCACTGGTCCGGGCGCCGGACCGGGACACGGCCCGTGCCGTGCTGACCCCGGGGCTGTACGCCGATGTCGAGGTCCACAACTGGCGGTTCGGGGGACGGCCCGTCACCGGCTGAGGCCTCCCGGGCCGCGGGGCCGCCAGGCCGCCGGGCCACCGGCCCGCCGCCGGGCGCGGAACAGGGGCGCGCCCGGCGGTGAGCGGCGTGCGGTGTGCGGTGAGCGGCGTGCGGTCGTGCGATGGGCTCCGGGCGTGACCGGTCAGCGGCCGCCGCGGTCGCGGTCCGGTCGACGCGCGGTCAGCAGCCGCCGCAGTTGTAGTACGTCACGTCCCAGTGGTTGCCCTCGTCGGCGTAGACGTTGCCCGAGCCGGACTTGTACTGGGGAGCGCCGTCACCGCGCAGCCCTATGTAGGTGAAGACGTTGTGGACGTAGTTGGTCAGGCAGGTCGACTTGGCGAAGTCGAGCTTGTAGCCGTTCCAGTGCGAGTAGGTGCCGCCGGCGTGCCCGGTCTCGGTGCCGCCGGTGATGTTCAGCGCGCAGCCCGTGGCGCCCTTGAGGGTCTGGGCGCCCTGGGCGGTCTCCAGGTTGAGCTGGTCGAACGAGGTGCAGGTGGAGACGTTGCGGTCGGAGCAGCCGCCGGAGGACGACCAGGTGACTCCGGAGGAGTTGAACCGGGCGGTGGCCTGGGCGTGCGTGAGCTTGGTGGCGGCCTGAGCCTCGGTGGCGGCGCCGCCGAGCACGCCGACTCCGGGGGCGAAGAGGACGCCCAGGACGAGGGCGAGGGCGGTCAGGACGGGGCGCAGTGTCATTCGGGACACCATGGGGGGACTCCTCCTGGTCATGACAAACAACGGGCAGGGAGATAGTGCCCGAACTTCTACGCGCGTCGCCAGAGGCCGGACGACATGACGCGCGATGGACACCCCCCCGTACCCGCACCCCGCCCCCGGCGCGTCGCGCCACCCTTATGTTGAAACTTGAACTAGATAGCGCTACAGTCGTTCTCGTTGAAGGTTAAACAACCTCGATCGCCGCCCGATCACGTCCCCCGAGGAGAACGTCATGGCCCTGTTCGGCCGCAAGAAGAACGACACCGCGTCCGCCACCGCCGTCGCCGAGGTCGACCCGGCCCTGGCCGCCCTGACCGGCGAGTACACGATCGACCCGGCGCACAGCAGCATCGGCTTCACCGTGCGGCACGCCATGGTCACCAATGTGCGCGGCAGCTTCGGCGAGTACGAGGGCAAGCTGCGGCTCGACGGCCACAACCCCGCGCACTCCACCGCCTCGATCGACGTCAGGATCGCCAGCGTCGACACCGGCATCGCGGACCGCGACGGCCACCTGGTCAGCGGCGACTTCTTCGACGCCGAGAAGTTCCCGCTGATGACGTTCCGCTCCACGCACGCCGAGCAGCTCGGCGGCGACAAGTACCGCATCACCGGCGACCTCACGATCAAGGACGTCACGCGTCCGCTCGCCATCGACCTGGAGTTCAACGGCTCCGCCACCGACGTCTACGGCAACGAGCGCGTCGGCTTCGAGGGCGGCACGGACATCCTGCGCTCGGACTGGGGCCTGACCTGGAACGCGGCACTGGAGACCGGCGGCGTGATGGTCAGCGACAAGGTCAAGCTGACCTTCGACATCTCCGCGATCAAGTCCGCCGCCCAGAGCTGACACCCCGGACTCCTCCCCCTTCGTCTCCCGCCCGCCCGGCCGGAGCACGAACCCGAGCGCGCCCGTCTTCCCCCTCCCCCGCCAGGGACGGAAGGCGGGCGCTCGGCGTTCGCGCCCGGAGGCGCCGGGGTCCGGGCCGGCCCCGTCCGGCCGGTCACCGCCGTCCCCGCTCCCCCGCTCCCCCGCCGTCCGCGCCGCCGTCGCCTCGGCCGCCGCCGCCGACGGCGCCCTCGTCGTCCTCGTCGCCGCCGTCCCGGCCGCCTTCTCCGGGCGGTTCGGGTCCGGACGGGCCAGGGCCGGACGGGTCGGGCGGTCCGAGTTCGGGGAGTTCGAGCCCGGGCAGCTCGGGCCCGGTGGGTTCGCCGACCGTCTGCTCGGACCAGATCACCTTGCCCGTCTCCGTGTAACGAGTGCCCCAGCGTTCGGCGATCTGGGCGACGAGGAACAGGCCCCGGCCGCCCTCGTCGGTGCTCGCCGCGTAGCGCAGGTGCGGCGAGGTGTTGCTGGTGTCGGACACCTCGCAGATCAGGCTGCGGTCGTACAGGAGGCGGACCTCGATCGGTCCGGTGCCGTAGCGCACCGCGTTGGTGACGAGCTCGCTGAGGATCAGCTCGGTGGTGAACGCCTCCTCGTCCAGGCCCCGGTCCGTGAGCCACGCGGCCACGTTCTTGCGGACCCCGGCCACCGCCGCCGGGTCGGTGGCCACGTTCCACTGCGCGACCTGGTCGGGATCGAGGGTGCGGGTGCGGGCCACGAGCAGGGCGACGTCGTCGGTGGGCGGATCGGGCAGCATCGCGTCGAGCACGTCGTCGCAGGTCTCCTCCGGGGTACGGTCGGGCCGCCCCGCCAGGGCGCCGCGCAGCAGAGCGAGCCCGGCGTCAATGTCCCGGTCGCGGCGTTCGACCAGGCCGTCCGTGAAGAGGACCAGGCGGCTCCCCTCGGGCACCTGGAACTCGGCCGCCTCGAAGGGCATGCCGCCGATGCCCAGGGGCAGGCCCGCCGGGGCCTCCGGGAACTCGACGGTGCCGTCCGGGAGGACCAGCGCGGGGCCGGGGTGCCCGGCCCGGGCCACCGAGCAGTTCCCCGACACCGCGTCGTAGATCGCGTACAGGCAGGTCACGCCGCTGATCTCGGCGCCGCCGTCGCCGGCCGCCTCGGCCTGGTCGGTGCGGCTGACGACCTCGTCCAGGTGTCCGAGGAGTTCGTCGGGGGCCAGGTCCAGGGCGGAGAAGTTGTGGATGCTGGTGCGCAGCCGGCCCATGGTGGCGGCGGCGTGCAGGCCGTGCCCGACCACGTCCCCGACGACCAGCGCGACCCGCGCGCCGGGCAGCGGGATCACGTCGAACCAGTCGCCGCCCACCTCGGCCCGCGCCGGCAGATAGCGGAAGGCGACGTCGAGGGCGTTCTGCTCGGGCAGGCCGCGCGGCAGCAGACTTCGTTGCAGCGTCACGGCCATCTCGTGCTCGCGGGTGTACCGGCGGGCGTTGTCCACGTTGACCGCCGCCCGGGAGACCAGCTCCTCCGCGAAGTCCAGATCGTCGTCGTCGAACGGCTCGGAGCCGTCCGCACGCCAGAAGTTCGCCAGGCCCAGCACGACGCCCCGCGCGTGCATCGGGACGGAGAGCACCGAGTGGAAGCCGTAGCCGAGTATGGCCACCCCCCGCTCCGGGTCCCAGTTGCGCCATCCCAGCCGGGCGATCGTCTCGGGACCCAGCCCGGACTCCGTGATGTCCACGCGCATGGCGGTGGTCCTGGTGGGCAGCAGGCCGACGTCCCTGCCCACCGGGTACAGCGGCTGGTCCGGGTCCGTGGCGGCGATGGCGGTGCGGCGCATGTCGAGCGAGCCGGCGTGGGCGGCGTCGGGCTCCTCCCCGGGCGGCGCCGGTTCCGCCAGGTCGACGGTGGTGGCGTCGGCGAAGCCGGGGGTCGCCACGTCGGCCAGCTCCTGCGCCGTCCGGGTGACGTCGAGCGTGGTGCCGATCCGGGCGCCCGCCTCGTAGAGCAGCAGCAGCCGTTCGTTGACGAAGTCGGCGCGGCCGGTGATGGCGCTCAGCTCGGTGGTGTCGCGCAGGGTCACCACGGTGCCGGGCGGGCCGCCGTGCGCGTCGGTGTGCCGGAGGTTGACGGCCAGCAGCCGGTTGCCGCTGCGCAGCACCTCGTCCGTGACGGTGTCGCGGGAGGAGAGCAGCGCGGTCGCCTCCGGGTCCAGCCCCAGGTCCGCGACGGCTCTGCCCTCGGCGTCCGGGGGCAGGTCGAGCAGCCTGCGGGCCTCGTCGTTGACCAGGGTCAGCCGCTGGTCGGCGCCGACGATGAGGACCCCCTCGCGGACCGCGTGCAGCACCGCGTGGTGGTGTTCGTACATCCGGGTCATCTCATCGGGGCCGAGCCCGTGCGTCTGGCGGCGCAGCCGTCGGCTGACGAGCGCCGCGCCGGCCGCGGTGAGCGCGGCGGCGACGAGCGCGGCGGCGGCCGCGAGCGGGATCGAGCGGTCGGCCACGCTGGCCACCGTTCTGTCGGTGAGCCCCACGGACACCATGCCGACGAGCGCGCCGTCGGGGCGGGTGACGGGCACCACCGAGTCGATCGCGGGTCCCCGCCGGTCGGCCACCGTCCGGGTGACGCTCCGGCCGTTCACCGCCGTCTCGTGCGGGACGGCGACGCGGGTGCCGATCTTCGCGGGATCGGGGTCGGTGTAACGGACGCCGCCGGGGCTCAGCACCACCACGAAGTCGACGTGGGCGGCGCGGCGGATCTCCTCCGTACGCGGCTGGAGGATCGCGGTGGGATCCTTGCTGCTCAGCGCCGCCACCAGGCCCGGTGCGTAGGAGAACGTCCGGGCGACGCTCAGGGTGCGTGTGCGGGCCTCCTCCAGACTGGCCTGGCGGCCCTGCGCGACCATCGCGAAGGCGCCCGCGGCGACGAGCAGGAGCACCAGCGCGAGCACGAGGCAGAAGACCTGGCCGGCCAGGGTGCGCACCCGGAACAGGGAACGCAGCTCATGGAGCGGGGAGCGGTCCGTCGTGCCCCGGCCGGGCCCCGCGGACGCGGCGGGCCCCGGGCGCCTCTCCTCGTGCTGATCCGGCCGCCGGACGGAGCGTCGCAGCCTCGCCCGGAATCGACCGATACCAGACATAGGTTCAGGTCTAGCACGAATCATGGCCACCCGAGAGATCGTCTGCCCGGGAGCACGTCCGTCCGGGATGCCCTTTCCGGGCCGGGAGAGCGCCGGTCCATGAGGCCGTCGACCGCGAGACCGCCGGGCCGGGAGAGCGCCGCGCCGGAAGGCCAGTGGTCCATGAGACCGCCGGGCCGGGTCTCAGAATCCTCCGCCGTCGAATCCGCCACCGCCGCCTCCGAAGCCCCCGCCGTCGAAGCCCCCGCCGTCGGAGCCGGGCGGGCCGAACCCCGTGGAGTCGAAGCCCGAGGGGTCGAAGTCGGAGCCGGAGAAGTCCCCGCCGTCCCAGCCGCCGAAGTCGCCGCCGCCGTACTCCGCCGCGTACGCCGGGCTGGCGAGCAGGGAGCCGAGCATGGTGCCGGCCAGCAGGCCGGGGAGCATGCCGCCGCCGAAGTAGCCGCCCGCCCAGGGGCCGTAGGCCGGGCCCGCCTCCCAGTACGGACGGCGGCGGCCGTCGTCGGTGCGGACGGTGCGGCTCAGCGGTTCCTCGCCCTCGCGCAGCCGGAGCTCGTCCGCCGCGCAGACCGGGACGTCACGGGCCGCGCCGCCGGACGGGGACCAGCGGACGTCGGCGACCGAGGGGCCGTGGCGCGGGTCGAAGAAGCACGGCGGGCGGCGGACCGGCGGCTGCGCGCCGGTGCGGCGGGCCTCCAGCACGGCGAGCGAGAAGCGGCCGTCCTCCAGCGCCTGGGTCACCGCGCGCACGTCCGAGGGGCGGCGGGACCCGGCCATGCGGGACTTGGCGGTCTCGTAGGAGTCGAGGGCCCGTTCGTAGTCGGCGCGCATGGCGTCGTCGGCGCCGGCCTCGGCGGGGTGGAAGTCGAGCCGCTCCAGGGTCTCGCCGTACGCGGTGATGTCCTCGTCGACGACCACCCGGAGCTTGTCGAGGGCGGCCCGCTCCTCCTCCGCCCGGCGCCTGCGGTTGCGCCGCGCGACCGCGTAGGCGGTGCCGCCGCCCAGCACCAGGACCGCGCCCAGCGCCACCAGTCCGGCAGTGGGCGTCCCGCCCCGCCCGGCGGAGCCGCCCCAGGAGGCGGGGGCGCTGCCCCGGGCCTGTCCGAGGGCCTGGTCGACGAAGGCGTTCAGCTGGGTCGCGGCGTCGGTGTCCGTGCCGGGCGCCTTCACGGCGGCGGTGAGGTTGCGGACCGCCCGGGTGGGCATGACCTGCGGGTCGGCGCCCGCGGCGAACCCGTCGCCGAGGCGGACCGCGTAGACGCCGGTGATGCCGGTGTCGGTGCGCAGGGTGGCCAGCAGGGTCTGTTCCGGGAATGCCGGGGTCCGGGGCAGCACCGCCACGAACACCGGCTTGTCGGCGTTCTTGATCTTCTTCGCCAGGGCGGCCGCTCCGGCCGGGGAGAGCTGGTCGGCGGCGGCGGGATCGACGTAGACCGGGTTCCTGCGCAGCGCCCGCGCGACGTCCTCGACGGTCGTGGCGCCGACGGCCCGGGACACGGTGGCCGGGCCCGCCCCGGCCGGTACGGCCGGGGCGGTCATCCCCTGTGCCGAGGCGGGCAGCGCCGCCGTCAGCGCCAGCAGCAGGCCGGCCAACCAGATCGGGAACATCCTGTTCCGCATACTTCGACGCTAACCCGGACGGGCCATCGGCGCGCCGCCGAGCCGCGCCGAGCGTCTGAGCCGTGCCGCCGGTGCGCGCCGCGCTCCCGACGCGCCCGCGGGTGCGCGGCGGGTGCGCGGCGGGTGCGCGGACTACTCCGTGGGCTCGGTCCCGGCGCGCAGCAGCCCGTACGTGTACGCGTCCTCCAGCGCCTGCCAGGACGCCGCGATGACGTTCTCCGCCACGCCGACGGTCGACCACTCGCCGTTGCCGTCGCTGGTGGTGATGAGGACGCGGGTGGTGGACTCGGTGCCGGTGCGGCCTTCGAGGATGCGGACCTTGTAGTCGGTCAGTTCCAGCTTGGCCAGCTGCGGGTGGATGCGCTCCAGCGCGACGCGCAGCGCCCGGTCGAGCGCGTTGACCGGGCCGTTGCCCTCCGCGGTGGCGACGATCCGCTCGCCGTTGGCCCAGAGCTTCACGGTCGCCTCGTTGGCGTGCGTGCCGTCCGGGCGGTTCTCGACGATGGCGCGCCAGGACTCGGTGCGGAAGTAGCCGCGGCGGCGGCCCTCGACCTCGGCGCGCAGCAGCAGTTCGAAGGAGGCGTCGGCGGCCTCGTAGGTGTAGCCCTTCAGCTCGCGTTCCTTGACGCGTTCGACCACCCGGCCGACGAGTGCGCGGTCGCCGCCGAGGTCGATGCCGAGCTCCTTGCCCTTGAGCTCGATGGAGGCGCGGCCCGCCATGTCGGAGACCAGCATCCGCATGGTGTTGCCGACCAGCGCGGGGTCGATGTGCTGGTACAGGTCCGGGTCGACCTTGATCGCGGAGGCGTGCAGCCCGGCCTTGTGGGCGAAGGCGGAGACGCCGACGTAGGGCTGGTGGGTGGACGGGGTGAGGTTGACGACCTCGGCGATCGCGTGCGAGACGCGGGTCATGTCGGCGAGCGCGCCCTCGGGCAGGACGGTCTTGCCGTACTTGAGCTCCAGGGCGGCGACGACGGGGAAGAGGTTGGCGTTGCCGACGCGCTCGCCGTAGCCGTTGGCGGTGCACTGGACGTGGGTGGCGCCCGCGTCGACGGCGGCCAGGGTGTTGGCGACGGCGCAGCCGGTGTCGTCCTGGGCGTGGATGCCGAGCCGGGCGCCGGTGTCGGCCAGCACGGTGGCGACGACGGCCTGGACCTGGGCGGGGAGCATGCCGCCGTTGGTGTCGCAGAGGATGACGACGTCGGCGCCGGCCTCGGCGGCGGCGCGGACCACGGACTTGGCGTACTCGGGGTTGGCGCGGTAGCCGTCGAAGAAGTGCTCGCAGTCCACGAACACCCGGCGGCCCTGTTCGCGCAGGTGGGAGACGGTGTCGCGGACCATCTCCAGGTTCTCTTCGAGGGTGGTGCGCAGGGCGAGTTCCACGTGGCGGTCGTGGGACTTGGCCACCAGGGTGATCACCTGGGCCCCGGAGTCCAGCAGCGCCTTGACCTGCGGGTCCTCGGCGGCCCTGCCGCCCGGTCTGCGGGTCGCGCCGAAGGCGACCAGCTGGGCGTTGCGGAATTCGATCTCCTGCCGGGCGCGGGCGAAGAACTCGGTGTCACGGGGGTTGGCGCCCGGCCAGCCGCCCTCGATGAAGCCCACGCCGAAGTCGTCCAGGTGCCGGGCGATCGTGAGCTTGTCCGCGACCGTCAGGTTGATGCCTTCACGCTGTGCCCCGTCGCGCAGCGTGGTGTCGAAGACATGGAAGCTGTCGTCGGTGGCCTTGGCCTTGGTGGTCATGCTGGTCTGACTCCTGTCGGATGAGTGGATCCGGGCGATCTGGCTCCACTTGCCCCCATCATCCCGCGCGCCTCTCTCCGCCCGTGGTGAGGGCCGGAAAACGAAAAAACCCCTCGCGGGTGCGAGAGGTCTGCGCGCGGGTCTGGGGCACGGTGGCCGCGCCGCACGGGGTGGTGCGGGGCGGTCACTGCGGACCGGCGCGCCTGTTGCCAATAATCATGACGAACGAGGGCACGGAAGCAGTGTCGCACAGGGCCGCCTCCGCGCCGTGTCGTGTCTCAGGATGCGGGCGTGACGGTGGTGGGTCCCGATGCTCCGGACGGCTGCGCCCGGCCCGTTTCCGGCCCCCGGGCGCCGATCCGGCCCAGGTCGATGTCGCGGGTCTCCCGCATCGTGAGATAGACCACCAGGGAGACGGCGGCGCAGCCGGCCACGTACCAGGGGAAGCCGGACTCGGCGCCGGCCTTCTTGAACCAGAGCGCCACGTATTCGGCGGTGCCGCCGAAGAGCGCGTTGGCGAGGGCGTACGGGAGCGCGACGCCCAGGGCGCGGACGCCGGTCGGGAAGAGCTCGGCCTTCACACAGGCGTTGATGGAGGTGTAGCCGGTGACGACGACCAGGGCGAGGAGCGCCAGGCCGAAGGCGGGCCAGAAGGTTCCGGCGTGCCGGAGCAGCGTCATGATCGGCACGGTCAGGAAGGTGGAGCCGATCGCGAAGCCGATCAGCAGCGGGCGGCGGCCGATCCGGTCGGAGAGCAGCCCGGCGAGCGGCTGGAGGCACATGAAGACGAGGAGGGCGCAGAAGCTGACGAGCGAGGCGGTGGACTTCGCCATGCCGGCGCTCGTGGAGAGGTACTTGGTGAGGTAGGTGGTGTACGTGTAGTACGCGACGGTGCCGCCCATGGTCAGGGCCATCACCAGGAACGCCTCGCGCCGGTGCCGCCACAGGGCCCTCAGGGTGCCGCGGTCGGCCTGTCCGGCGGCGCCGGACTCGGCGTAGACCTCGGTCTCCAGCATGGAGCGGCGCAGATAGAAGACGACCGCGGCGCCGAGCGCGCCGATGACGAACGGCACGCGCCAGCCCCAGCTGTGCAGGGCGGCCTCGGACATGGTGCGCTGCATGACGATCTGGAGGCCGAGGCCGACGAGTTGGCCGGCGGTCATGGACACGTACTGGAAGCTGGAGGCGAAGCCGCGCCGGCCGGGGGCGGACGCCTCGGTGAGGTAGGTGGCGCTGGCGGCGTACTCGCCCCCGACGGAGAGGCCCTGGAGGAGCCGGGCCAGCAGCAGGACGGCGACCCCGCCGTATCCGGCGGTCCGGTACGTCGGCGCCGCGGCGATGAGGATCGCGGAGGCGGACATCAGGGTGACGGTGAGGGTGAGCGCGGCCTTGCGGCCCCTGCGGTCGCCGATCCGGCCGAGCAGCCAGCCGCCGACCGGTCTCATGAAGAAGCCGACGGCGAAGATGCCCATGGTGTTCATGAGGTTGGCGGTCTCGTTGCCCTCGGGGAAGAACGCGTCCGCGAAGTAGACCGCGAAGGTCGCGTACACGAACCAGTCGAACCACTCGACCATGTTGCCGGCGGAGCCGACCCAGATCTTCTTCCACTGCTCTCGTCCCATGGTCCGTCACCGTGCCCGAACGGCGAGGAGCGCGACAAGGGCGCAACGGGCGGCCGCGCGCCCGCACTGACGTGCGCCTCGTTCACGGCAGCGGGGGCGGCTCCGGGGCCATGACCGACGCGTCGACGAACTCCCTCACCTGGGCGAGGACTTCGCGGCGTCCGGTGCCGGGGAGGCCGACCGCGACATGGACGCTGAACCCGTCGAGCAGGGCGCGCAGCCGGGTGGCGAACCGTTCGGCGTCGACGGCGCGGAACTCTCCGCGCGAGGCCCCCTCCGCCAGCAGCGCCACCAGGTCGCGGTGCCAGGCCCGTTCGATCGCGGCCTGCCGGGCGCGGGCGTCGTCGTCGGCGTTCCGCGAGCGGTTCCACACCTCCAGCCAGAGCGTCCAGTGCGGGTCGTGGTGGCCGTCGGGCAGGTAGAGCTCGATGTACGCGTCGAGCCGGGCCCGGACGTCCCCCTGCCCGGACAGCAGGGCGCGGCGCCGGGCGCCGAGCCGTTCCTCGCTCCACTCCAGGGTCCGCAGCAGCAGTTCGTCCTTGGTGCGGAAGTAGTAGAGGAGGTGTCCGCTGCTCATGCCGACCTCCCGGCCCAGCCCGGCCATGGTGAGGCCGTCGAGGCCGCGTTCGGCGATGGTGGCCATGGCGGCGGCCAGCACCTCCTCGCGGGGCGGGGCGGTGTTGCGGCGGCGTGGGGCGGGAGGCACGGTGCGGACCTTCGGCTCGTGTCGGACGGCGGCCGGGGCCAGGCTCTCAGACCTTCGGCTGCTGCTGGGTGATGCAGTGGATGCCTCCACCGCCGGCGAAGATGGTACGGGCGTCGACGAGGGTCACCGTACGGTCGGGGAACAACGCGCGGAAGATCGCCGCGGCCTCCTCGTCGCGCGGGTCGTCGAAGGCGCAGAGGACCACGCCGCCGTTGCAGAGGTAGTGGTTGATGTAGGAGTAGTCGACCCACTCCCCGTCGGCCTTCAGCACGGTGGGGGCGGGGACCTCCACGACCTCCAGGGGACGGCCCCGGGCGTCGGTGGCGGCGCGCAGCACCCGGACGGTCTCGCGGGTGACCTCGTGGTCGGGGTGGGCCGGGTCCGGCTGGACGTGCGCGACGACGGTGCCGGGGCGGGCGAACGCGGCGACGATGTCGACATGGCCGCGGGTGCCGTAGGGGCCGTAGTCGGCGGTGAGTCCGCGCGGCAGCCAGATGGCCTTCTCGGTGCCGAGCCGGGCGTGGATCTCGGCCTCGGCCCGCTCGCGGGTCCAGCCGGGGTTGCGGCCCTCGTCGAGCTGGACGGTCTCGGTGAGCAGGACCGTGCCCTCGCCGTCGACGTGGATCGCACCGCCCTCGTTGACCAGGGCGGAGCCGTGCACGGGGACGCCGGCGATCCCGGCGACGGAACGGGCGATGTGCCGGTCATGCTCCCAGCGGGCCCAGCTCTGGGCGCCCCAGCCGTTGAACGTCCAGTCCACGGCGGCCAGCCGGCGCCCGTCGGTGACGAAGGTGGGTCCGATGTCGCGCATCCAGGCGTCGTCGAGCGGGCGCGTCTCCAAGTCGACGTCCGGGCCGAGGAGGGCGCGGGCCGCCTCCTCCTGGCCGGGGCCGACGACCATCGTGACGGGCTCGAAGCGGCGGACGGCGCGGGCGACGGCGGCCCAGGCGGCGCGGGCCTCGTCCAGTTCGGCCGCGGTGTCGAAGGTGGGGTTGGGGCCCGGCCAGGCCATCCAGGTGCGTTCGTGCGGGGCCCACTCGGGCGGCATGCGGAAGGTCATCGGGTGTCCTGAGGAGGGTTCGGAGGGGCGGGGACGGTCGGGGGTGAGCGGGGGGTGAGCGGGGCCGGGACCCGGGGGCGCGCGGGCTCCCCGGGTCGGGGCGGTGTCGGAGCCCCGGGCGGGGCGGTGTCAGAGGAAGTAGAGGCGGTTGAGGGGGACGGAGTCGGCGGGCTCGGAGCGCAGCGGGTCGCCGTCCAGGGTGACCAGGCCGCTGCGGGCGTCCACGGCGACCTCCCCGGTACGGGAGTTGTGGACGAGGTCGCCGGGTCCGATGCCCCGGGTGCCGCGCACCCCGACGCGGCGGCGCCGGGTCGGCATCCGGTCCGCGTCGAGCTGGGCGGCCGCCTGCGAGACGAAGGCCACCGACAGGTCGGCGGCGGTGGCCCCGTACGCACCGAACTGCGGTCCCAGGACCAGGGGTTCACAGGTGTCGGTGGCGGCGTTCGGGTCGCCGGTGACCCCGTACGCCGGGAAGCCGGCCTTCAGCACCAGCTGCGGCTTCGCGCCGAAGAACTCGGGCCGCCACAGCACGATGTCGGCGAGCTTCCCGGTCTCGATGGAGCCGATCTCGTGCGCGAGGCCGTGGGCGATGGCGGGGTTGACGGTGAGCTTGGCGATGTACCGCAGCACCCGGGCGTTGTCGTCGTGCGGTCCGTCGCCGTCCATCGGGCCGCGCTCGGCCTTCATCTTGCCGGCCATCGCGAAGGTCCGGCGCACCGTCTCGCCGGCCCGGCCCATGCCCTGCGCGTCGGAGGAGGTGATGCCGATGGCGCCCAGGTCGTGGAGCACGTCCTCGGCGCCCATCGTCCCGGCGCGGATGCGGTCCCGGGCCATGGCGGCGTCGCCCGGCAGGTCGGTCTTGAGGTCGTGTACGGAGACGATCATCCCGTAGTGCTCGGCGACGGCGTCCCGGCCGAAGGGCAGCGTCGGGTTGGTGGACGAGCCGATGACGTTCTCGACGCCCGCCATCCGCAGGACGTCGGGCACGTGTCCGCCGCCGCAGCCCTCGATGTGGAAGGCGTGGATGGTGCGGCCTTCGAGGACGCTCAGGGTGTCCTCGACCGACAGGCACTCGTTCAGCCCGTCGCTGTGCAGGGCGACCTGGACGTCGTGCTCCTCGGCCACCCGGAGCGCGGTGTCCAGGGCGCGGGTGTGGGCGCCCATGTCCTCGTGCACCTTGAAGCCGCAGGCGCCGCCCTCGGCCAGCGCCTCGACCAGCGGGGCCGGGTGCGAGGACGAACCGCGGCCCAGGAAGCCGATGTTGACCGGCCAGGCGTCGAAGGCGTTGAAGGCGTGGCGCAGCGCCCAGGGCGAGTTGACGCCGACGCCCCAGACCGGGCCGAACTCCTGGCCGATGATCGTGGTGACGCCGGAGGCCAGCGAAGCTTCCATGATCCGCGGCGAGAGCAGATGGACATGGGTGTCCACGGCGCCCGCCGTGGCGATCAGGCCCTCGCCGGAGACGATGGTGGTGCCCGTGCCGACGACGACGTCCACGCCGTCCAGGGTGTCCGGATTTCCGGCCCGCCCGATCGCGGCGATCCGGCCCTCGCGGATGCCGATCGACACCTTGCGGATGCCCTGCACCGCGTCGATGACCAGCACGTTGCTGATGACGACGTCACAGGTGTCGCGGACGGCCGCGGCCCTCAGATGGAGCCCGTCGCGGGCGGTCTTGCCGAAGCCGGCGAGGAACTCCTCGCCGTACGCCTGGGCGTCGGACTCGACGCGCACGGTCAGCCCGGAGTCCCCGAGCCGGACCAGGTCCCCGGCGCGCGGGCCGTGCACGGAGGCGTACTCGTGTCCGTCGATGCTCATCGGCGCGCCCCTCCTTCGGCGTCCGGTCCGCTCTCCCGTGCGGCGGCCCGCCCGGACTCCCGTACGGCGTCCGGCCCGGCCCCGGCGTCCGGCCCGGCTCCCAGGTATCCGCAGGCGGCCGCCCGCCGCAGGGCCTCCTCGCGGGCGCCTGGCGCGTCGAGCGGGCCGTCGACGAGTCCGGCGAATCCGATGGCGATCCGGTCCCCGCCGATGGGCGCCAGCCCCACCTCGACGCTCTCCCCCGGGCCGAAGCGGACGGAGGAGCCGGCGGGGACGCACAGCCGCATGCCGTACGCGGCCGCGCGGTCGAAGTCGAGCCGCGGGTTGGCCTCGAAGAAGTGGAAGTGCGAGGTCACGGAGACCGGGACGGCCGCGGTGTTGCGGACGGCGATCCGCGCCGCGGGCTCCGGGGCGGGCACGGCGGGGCCGGGGAGGACGGCCCCGGGGGCGTCCGCGCCCAGCCCCTCGCCCAGCGGGCGGGAGACCACGGCGAGCCGCGAGCCGTCGTCGAAGACGGCCTCCACCTGGACCTCGGTGACGACGTCCGCGACACCGGGCAGCACGTCGTCGGGGCCCAGCACCGAGCGCCCCGCCTCGACGGCCTCGGCCAGCCTGCGGCCGTCGCGGGCCGCCTCGCAGACCGTGTCCGCGATCAGCGCGGTCGCCTCGGGGACATTGAGCCTCAGCCCCCGGGCACGGCGGGCCCGGGCCAGCTCGGCGGCGCCGAACAGCAGCAGCCGGTCACGCTCCGTCGGGGTCAGTCGCACGCCCGCACACCTCCAGTTTGAGCAGCACTCCAACTACGAGAACCATGAGAACACAGAAGCCTGACATCTGTCTCCATCATGTTCGAGCAGCACTCAAAACCCGGCGCACACGACAGCGGGCACGACAACGCACACGACAGCGGGCACGACGAAGGCCGCGCCCGGCCAGGAAACCGGACGCGGCCTTCGCGCGTTCGTCAGCCCGGATCACGCCCGCCACAGACGCCACCAGACCCGCAGACCCCGCAGACCCCGGAGCGTCAGGGCGCCATGGCGTCAGGGCGTCAGAACGCCGGGCCGGGCGTCGCAACGTCAGGCGTCAGGAGGACTCGCCGAGCGGGTGCATCCAGCCGTGGGCGTCCTCGACGACGCCGCGCTGGATGTCGAGCAGACGCTCGCGCAGCCTCATGGTGACCTCGCCGGGGCCGCCGTCGCCCTGGGTCCACTCGCCGCTCTCGCACTTGACGGTGCCGACGGGGGTGATGACGGCCGCGGTGCCGCAGGCGAACACCTCGGTGAGGGAGCCGTTCGCGGTGTCCTCGCGCCACTGGTCGATGGAGACCCGGCCCTCCTCGGACATGTAGCCGAGGTCGCGGGCGACCGTGAGCAGCGAGTCGCGGGTGACGCCGGCCAGCAGCGAGCCGGTCAGGGCCGGGGTGACGATCCGGTCCCCGTACACGAAGTACAGGTTCATGCCGCCGAGCTCCTCGACCCACTTGTGCTCGACCGCGTCGAGGTAGGCGACCTGGTCGCAGCCCTTCGCGCTCGCCTCGGCCTGGGCCAGGAGGGAGGCCGCGTAGTTGCCGCCGGTCTTGGCGTCGCCCATGCCGCCGGGGACGGCCCGCACCCGGTTCTCGGAGAGCCAGATGGAGACCGGCTTGACGCCGCCGGGGAAGTACGCGCCGGCCGGCGAGGCGATGACGACGAAGAGGTACTCGTCGGCGGGCTTCACCCCGAGGCCGACCTCGGTCGCGATCATGAACGGGCGCAGGTAGAGCGACTCCTCGCCGCCGTGCGCCGGAACCCACGCCTTGTCCTGCTGGACGAGCACGTCGCACGCCTCGATGAACGTCTCGACGGGCAGCTCCGGCATGGCCAGCCGGTGCGCCGACGCCTGGAACCGCCGGGCGTTCGCCTCGGGACGGAAGGTGGCGACGCTTCCGTCGGGCCGGCGGTACGCCTTGAGGCCCTCGAATATCTCCTGCGCGTAGTGCAGGACGGTGGTCGCGGGGTCGAGGGAGAGCGGACCGTAGGGCACGAGCTGTCCGTCGTGCCAGCCGCGGCCCTCCGTCCACCGGATCGTCACCATGTGATCGGTGAAGTGCCGGCCGAAGCCGGGCCTGGCCAGGATCGCCTCGCGCTCCGCGTCGGAGAGCGGGGTGGAGGTGGGCTTGAGCTCGATCGTGGGCGTCGTCATGGGTTGCGTGTCCTTCACCTGTCGTACGTGTGGGACCGCGCTCGCGCCGCGCCTGCCGGGCAGGTGCCAGGACGTCCGAGCCCGGGCCGGTCGGCACGGGGAGGGCTGGCCCTCCGGGTGACGGTCGGTCCGAACCGCGGGCCCCGGTCCCGTTCGATTATCGCTCCCGGGTGCCCGCGCACGAAATGACGCGATATGCGGTCCAGTGGTCGATGGCACGCCCGGGGCCGCGTATGCGGAAGCCGCCGGGCGCTGTGCGCGACCCGGCGGCTTCGGTACGGAGTCGTCGGGTCAGCTCGCTACGCGTACCGCGAGCGCGTCGCCGATCTGGTCGGTGGTACGCGGCGAACCGCTCTCGCGCTCCGCGAGGTCGGCGGAGACGGCGTCCTCGATGCGCACGGCCTCGGCCTCGTGGCCGAGGTGGCGCAGCAGGAGGGCGACGGAGAGGATCGTGGCCGTCGGGTCGGCCTTGCCCTGGCCCGCGATGTCGGGCGCGGAGCCGTGGACCGGTTCGAACATGGACGGGAACTCGCCCGTGGGGTTGATGTTGCCGGAGGCGGCCAGGCCGATTCCGCCGGTCACGGCGGCGGCGAGGTCGGTGAGGATGTCGCCGAAGAGGTTGTCGGTGACGATGACGTCGAAGCGCTCCGGCTGGGTGACGAAGAAGATCGTCGCGGCGTCGACGTGCAGATAGTCGGTGGTGACCTCGGGGTACTCGGCCGCGACCTTGTCGAAGATGTTCTTCCACATGTGGCCCGCGTACACCAGGACGTTGTTCTTGTGCACCAGCGTCAGCTTCTTGCGCGGCCGGGCGGCGGCGCGCGCGAAGGCGTCACGGACGACGCGCTCGACGCCGTAGGCGGTGTTGACGCTGACCTCCGTGGCGACCTCGTGCTCCGTACCGGTGCGCAGCGAACCGCCGTTGCCGGTGTAGGGGCCCTCGGTGCCCTCGCGGACCACGACGAAGTCGATGTCCGGACGGCCCGCCAGCGGGGTCGCGGTGTTCGGGAACAGCTTCGACGGACGCAGGTTGACGAAGTGGTCGAAGGCGAACCGCAGCTTCAGCAGGAGCCCGCGCTCCAGGACGCCGGACGGCACGGAGGGGTCCCCGATCGCGCCGAGCAGGATGGCGTCGTGTGCCTTGAGGGCCTCCAGCTCCGCATCCGGCAGGGTCTCTCCGGTGCGGTGCCAGCGGCGGGCGCCGAGATCGTATTCCTTGGTCTCCAGCTTCACGTCCTGGGGAAGGACGGCGCCAAGGACCTTGAGGCCCTGGGCCACGACCTCCTGACCGATGCCGTCACCGGGGATCACTGCGAGACTGATGCTGCGAGACATGCCCGCACCCTACTGCTCGTCCCACCCCATGACATCGCACGTCCACCATGCGGACACATGGGAAACTGTACGTGTACCGTTCACCTATCCGACGGTACGTCGTCGGGCGAGCGGTGGATGTTCTCCTCCATGGACATCCCCCGTTTCGGAATCCCCGAACAGCTCGCCTCCCGCATGAGCATGGCCGAGCAGCACGAGTACCTGCGCGCCCGGCTCACCCGGCGCGGCGTGCTCCGGACGAGCGTGGCGACCGCCGCCGTGGCCGGGGCCGGTCTCGGCGCCGCGTCCTCCGCCCACGCCGCGCCGGCCGCGTCCGGCGCGACGGCCGCGACGGCCGCGACGGCCGCGCGCCGCACCTCGACCCGGGTCGACGGTTCGCTCGTCGCCCCGTTCGGGCGGCATCTGGCGTACGGCGCCGATCCGCGCACCCGGATGGCGGTCTCCTGGCAGGTGCCGTTCGCCGTGCGGCGGCCGTTCATCCGGATCGGCCTCAAGCCATGGGCACTGAGCCACCGGATCGACGCCGAGGTCCGCCACCTCACCACGCCCGAGCTGAACGGCGGCAGGATCGCCGCCGCGGAGCAGTTCTATCTGCACGCGAGCCTGGAACAGCTGCGGCCCGGCACCACCTACTACTACGGCGTCGGCCACGACGGCTTCGACCCGGCCGAACCGCAGCACCTGGGCACGCTCGGCACCTTCACCACCGCGCCCTCGCGCGCCGAGCCGTTCACCTTCACCGCCTTCGGCGACCAGGGCGTCAGCTACCACGCGCTCGGCAACGACCAGCTGATCCTCGGTCAGAACCCGGCGTTCCACCTGCACGCGGGCGACATCTGCTACGCCGACCCGTCCGGTTCCGGACGGCCCACCGACACGTACGACGCCCGCACCTGGGACCAGTTCCTGGCGCAGACGGAGACGGTGGCGAAGACCGTGCCGTGGATGGTGACCACCGGCAACCACGACATGGAGGCGTGGTACTCGCCCGACGGCTACGGCGGGCAGAACGCCCGCTGGACGCTGCCCGGCAACGGCCCGGACCCGGTGAGGCAGCCCGGCGCGTACTCGTTCACGCACGGCAACGTGGCGGTCGTCGCGCTCGACGCCAATGACGTCTCGTACGAGATCCCGGCCAACTTCGGGATCAGCGACGGCCGGCAGACCCGCTGGCTGGATCGCCGCCTGGGCGAGCTGCGGGCCCGGCACGACATCGACTTCATCGTGGTCTTCTTCCACCACTGCGCCTTCTCGACGACCAACGCGCACGCCTCGGACGGCGGGGTGCGCGAGGCCTGGGTGCCGCTCTTCGAGAAGCACCGGGTGGACCTGGTCGTCAACGGCCACAACCACGTCTACGAGCGCACCGACGCGATCCTGCGGAACGCGGTCCGCCGCCGGGTGCCGATCGGCGAGCGCACCGACCCGACGCGGGACGGCATCGTGTACGTCACGGCGGGCGGCGCGGGCAAGGCGCTGTACGACTTCCCCGTGCCGGACAGCTACGAGGGGCATGCGGCCGACCGGGAGAGCGTGGACACGTACCACGTGGTCAAGGGCGGCGGGAAGGCGGCCGAGACCGTGGAGTGGTCGCGGGTGCGCTACACGGGCTTCTCGTTCCTGGCCGTCGAGGTGACGCCCGGACGGCACGCGCGGATGAGGGTCACCGCGCTCGCGGAGACCGGCGAGCGCATCGACCACTTCGAGATCGCCCGCGGCTGAACGGCGCGGACGAGCGGCCGCGGCAGTCAGGGCGGCGTCGGGGCCGTCAGGGCTGTCAGGGTCCCGACGAGCGGGCCCCGGGGCGTCCGTGCGACGCCCCGGGGGCGGGTCGCGCCGTGCCGGAGGCGGCGGCCGCGCGACCCGGGAGAGGGGACGGGGGTCAGTGACCCGTGGCGCCGCCGTTGTCCCGGCGGTCCAGGGCCCGCTGGAGAGCCGCGGCGGCGTTCCGGCGCTCGGCGTCGGACGGACGGTGGGCGCGGCGGACGCGGCGGACGGTCGTCTCGGCCATGGTGGATCGACTCCTTGAGATCGCGAGGATTCCGAGATCGAAAAACGCGAACGTGATATCGAGATCGGGATGTCGAGGCGCCGGAAGGGGCGGGGAGTCGGGCGCCGCAGGGGTTGCCTGCGCGGGGCGCGCGCTCACGACCGCCGGTCGCTGGATCGAGCGAGACGTTCGGCTTCTACAAAACTAGGTCAGCCGGCCCGGTCTGTCTCCACAATTACTCGGACTTCCTACTATCTGAGACGGAGAACACGTCCGCCCCCGGGCCCCGGCGCCCGCGCCCGTGCTCCCGTCTCCGCCGCTCGCCCCGCGCCGTCGCCCCGCGCCGCGTCCACCGCTCAGAGCACGTCGCCGTCGCGCCAGTCGAAGACCAGTTCCCCGGTGGCGGCCGGGAGCGCGCCGCCGGCCACGCCCCGGACATAGGTGCTGCCCTCCTCGTCGGGCAGCCGCTCGATTCCGCGCGGCCCCTGGACGGCGATCCGTCCCGGCCACACCCACCAGCCGCGCCCGGCGTACATCCCGGCCCCCTCCTCCGAGGCGGACAGGGCCCCGAAGGCGTACGCCCTGTCCACGACCCCCTCCAACGCGGCCATCACCCGCCCGCCGAGCCCCTCCCGTCGCCGGTCGGCGCGCACCGCCACGGCCTCCACGTAGCCGACCCGGTAGGAGCGGCCCGCGAGGACCACCCGGCGCTGGCCCACGCTGCCGTGGGCCAGCACTCCGCTGTCGTCACGGACGTACGCGTGGACGCCGCCGAGGGTGTGGTCCCAGTCGTCCTCGCTGAACTCGCCCTCGAAGGCGGTCTCCAGGAAGGCCTTGATCTCGTCGAGCTCGGCCGGGGTGAGCTGATGGGTGTGCGCGACGCGCGGGAGCGGGGCGGACTGCTTCGGATCGATCATGCCGCCAGCCTGCCACGGCGGAGGGCTCCGGCGGCCCCGGCCGTCGCGCCACGGCCGGACTCCGGCCCGTCCCTGACCGGAATCAGGCCCTTCCCCGACCGGAATCAGGCCGGAATCAAGCCGGTCTTCGACCGTCTCCGGACGGACGGTGACCGAGGCCCGGGCCCGATCTGTCCGACGGCACCCTGGTACGGACCGCCGCCGCCCGCCAGACTGCCGACATGCCCGAGACCACAGCCCTGACGCCGCGCTGGACCCCCGTCCATGGCGCGCCCTACCGTCCCGTCCCCTACCGGCCCGAGCGGATGTCCGCCGAGGAGTCCCGCTCCCGGGCCGCGGAGCTGAGGGGGCGGATGAACGAACGCCGGACCGTGCGCCGGTTCTCGCCGGACCCGGTGCCCGAGCAGGTCGTGCGGGACGCGATCGCCTGCGCCGCCACCGCCCCCTCCGGCGCCCACCAGCAGCCCTGGACGTTCGTCCTGGTCAAGGACCCCGAGGTGCGTCGGCGCATCCGGGAGGCGGCCGAGAACGAGGAGCGGATCAGCTACGACGGCAGGCTCGGCGAGGAGTGGCTGACGGCGCTGCGCCCGCTGGGCACGGACGCCGTGAAGGCCCATATGACGGACGCCCCGGCCCTGGTCGTGGTGTTCCAGCAGCGGTACTGGCTGGGCGAGGACGGCACTCGGCGCAAGCACTACTACGTCGACGAGTCCGTCGGGATCGCGGTCGGCATGCTGCTCTCCGCCCTGCATCTGTCCGGTCTGGCCGCGCTGGTCCACACCCCGAGCCCGATGCGGTTCCTGGGCGAGGTGCTGGGCCGGCCGGAGAACGAGAAGGCGTTCGCGGTGATCCCGGTCGGCTATCCGGCCGACGACTGCGAGGTGCCCGACCTGGTCCGCAAGTCGCTGGACCAGGTGCTCGTGGAGGTCTGAGCCCGCCGCCCCCGCGACGCACGCCGGGCCCCGCGACGCACGCACGCCGGGCCGCGCGACGCACGCCGGGCCCCGCGCGATGGAAACCGCCTCCCGGCCGGCAGGGGAACCGGGCGGGAGGCGGCAGTGTGTGGCGGGGCGCCGGTGGGGCGGCGCCCCGCCAGGGCGTCAGCCCTGGTGGGGGTAGGTGTACTCGGTCGGCGGAACCAGCGTCTCCTTGATGGCCCGGGTCAGGGTCCAGCGCTGCAGGTTCTGCGGGGCGCCCGCCTTGTCGTTGGTGCCCGAGGCACGGCCGCCGCCGAAGGGCTGCTGGCCGACGACGGCGCCGGTCGACTTGTCGTTGATGTAGAAGTTGCCCGCGGCGTACCGCAGCTTCTCCATCGTGTACGCGGCCGCGGTGCGGTCGTTCGCGATGACGGAACCGGTCAGCGCGTAGTCGGAGACCGACTCCATCTGCTCCAGCATCGCGTCGTACTGGTCGTCCTCGTAGACGTGCACGGCGAGGATCGGGCCGAAGTACTCGGTCGTGAAGACCTCGTTCTCGGGGTCGGTGCACTCGATGACGGTCGGGCGGACGAAGTAGCCCACCGAGTCGTCGTACGTGCCGCCCGCGATGATCGTGCAGGACGGGTCGGCCGCGGCACGGTCGATGGCCGCCTTGTTCTTGGCGAACGCGCGCTCGTCGATGACGGCGCCGATGAAGTTCGACAGGTCGGTGACGTCGCCCATGGTGATGGAGTCGACCTCGGCGGCGAACTTCTCCTTGAAACCGGAGTTCCAGATGGAGGCGGGGATGTACGCGCGGGAGGAGGCCGAGCACTTCTGGCCCTGGAACTCGAAGGAGCCCCGGGTCAGCGCGGTCTTCAGGACGGCGTGGTCGGCCGACGGGTGGGCGACGACGAAGTCCTTGCCGCCGGTCTCGCCGACCAGCCGCGGGTAGGTGCGGTAGGTGGCGATGTTGGTGCCGACCGTCTTCCACAGGTGCTGGAAGGTGGGGGTCGAGCCGGTGAAGTGGATGCCGGCCAGGTCGCGGTGGTTCAGGGCCACCTCGGAGACGGCGAGGCCGTCGCCGGTGACCAGGTTGATGACGCCCTTGGGCAGGCCCGCCTCCTCCAGGAGCTGCATCAGCAGCACGGCGGCGTGGGTCTGCGTCGGGGACGGCTTCCACACCACGACGTTGCCCATGAGGGCGGGGGCGGTGGGCAGGTTGCCCGCGATGGCCGTGAAATTGAACGGCGTGATCGCGTAGACGAAGCCCTCCAGCGGACGGTGGTCCATGCGGTTCCACACGCCCGGGGAGTTGGCCGGGGGCTGCTCGGCGAGGATCTGGCGCGCGTAGTGCACGTTGAAGCGCCAGAAGTCGACGAGCTCGCAGGGGGTGTCGATCTCGGCCTGCTGGGCCGTCTTGGACTGGCCGAGCATCGTGGAGGCGGCCATCGTCTCGCGCCAGGGGCCGGCGAGCAGCTCGGCGGCGCGCAGGATGATCGCGGCGCGGTCGTCGAAGGAGGTCGCGCGCCAGGCCGGGGCGGCGGCCAGCGCGGCGTCGACGGCGTCCCGGGCGTCCTGCTCCGTGGCGTTGGCGTAGGTGCCGATGACGGCCTTGTGGTTGTGGGGCTGCACGACGTCGAAGCGCTCGCCGCCACCCATCCGCTTCTCGCCGCCGATCGTCATCGGAAGCTCGATCGGGTTCTGGCTCAGCTCCTTGAGCTTCGCCTCCAGGCGGGCGCGCTCCGGGGAGCCCGGGGCGTAGGTGTGGACCGGCTCGTTGACCGGCGCGGGGACCTGAGTCACAGCGTCCATGAGTGCCTTGTCTCCTCGTGTCGGGGGTCGGTGTCGGGGGTCGGCCGGGCGGGTCAGCCCTTGGTGAGGATGGAGCGGCCGAAGAACAGCAGGTTCGCCGGCTTCTCCGCGAGACGGCGCATGAAGTAGCCGTACCAGTCCGTTCCGTACGCGGTGTACACGCGCATGCGGTGGCCCTCGGAGGCCAGCCGGATGTGCTCGTCGCTGCGGATGCCGTAGAGCATCTGGAACTCGTACTCGTCCATTTTGCGCCCCGCCTTGCGGCCCAGCTCCTGGGCGATGGCGATCAGCCGGGGGTCGTGCGACCCGATCATCGGGTAGCCCTCGCCCTCCATCAGCGTCTTCAGGACGCGGACGTACGCCTTGTCGATCTCGGCCTTGTCCTGGTACGCGACGGAGGCGGGCTCCTTGTACGCGCCCTTCACGAGGCGGACGCGGCTGCCGGCGGCGGCGAGGCGGCGGGCGTCCTCCTCGGTGCGGAACAGGTACGCCTGGATCACGCAGCCGGTCTGCGGGAAGTCCTTCCGCAGCTCCTCGTGGATGGCGAACATCGAGTCGAGGGTGGTGTGGTCCTCGGCGTCCAGGGTGACGGTGGTGCCGATCGCGGCGGCGGCCTCGACGACCGGGCGGACGTTGGCGAGCGCCAGCTCGTGCCCGTCGTCCAGGGACTGGCCGAACATGGACAGCTTGACGGACATCTCGGCCCGGGCGCCCAGGTCGAGGTCCTTGAGGCGGTCGATCAGCTCCAGGTAGGCGTCGCGGGCGGCGGCGGCCTGCTCCGGGGTGGTGATGTCCTCGCCCACCACGTCGAGGGTGACTTCGAGGCCCTTGTCGGCGGCGTCCTTGATGATCGGGACGACCTGGTCGACGGTCTCGCCGGCGATGAACCGGTCGACGACCTGCTTCGTGCCGGGCGCGGCCGATATGAAACGGCGCATCTTGTCGCTGCGGGACGCGGCGAGGATCACGGGACCCAGCACGGGGCACCTCCACGGAAAGTGTCGGACGAGGGCCGTACCGGGGCGGGGGGAACGCGGCGGCACAGCACGGATAACCACTGTGAAATCTAGGGAGCTCCCCGGGTCCGGGCCATCGACAGCTGTCACGCATCCGTTGCCCGGATCTCAGACATATGTCTGAAGGAATGCGAGAATGGCGTGGTGAAGGGCGATTACCAGGAGCTGGTGGACGAGATCTCGGGGCTGCTCGGCGCCCCCGCGACGCTGGAGAACCGCGATTTCGGCCTGGTCGCCTTCGGGGCCCATGACAGCGACGACGACACCGCGATGGACCCGGTCCGCACCCGCTCGATCCTGACCAGGCGCTCCACCCCCGCCGTCCGCGCCTGGTTCGAGGGCTTCGGGATCACCCGCGCCACCGGCCCGGTCCGCATCCCGGCCGCCCCGGAGGCCGGGGTGTTCCGCGGCCGGATCTGTCTGCCGGTACGCCATCGGGGGGTGGTGCTCGGGTACGTGTGGCTGCTGGACGCGGATCCCGCGCCGACCGAGGAGCGGCTGGACGCGGCGATGGAGGTGGCCGCCCGGATCGGGGTGCTGCTCTCCGAGGAGGCGCGGGCCGGCACGGACCTGTCCCGGGAGTTCGGCGCGGTCCTCACCGCCGCCCGGGGCTGGCAGCGGGACATGGCGGTGGCCGCGCTGCGCGAGTCGCTGGGCCAGGACGCCGACGGGACGCACACGGTGGTGTGCGTCTCGCCGTGGCCGGACGAACCGCCGTCGGTGCGCACGGTGCCCTCGGCGGCGGCGCTCTCCTCGGTCGCGGCCCCCGGCCCGGCCGGTCCGCCCTCGCTGGCGGCGCTGATCCGGCTCCGTTCCACCGATGCCCCCGGTCCCGCGCTCACCGCGGCCCAGCGGCTCCGCTCCGCGGCCGGGCGGGGCGCCACCGCCGGGGTCGCGGCGGCCCGCCGGGGCCTGGCGGACCTGGCGGCGGCCTGGCACGAGGCGTCGGCGGCGGCCCGCGCGGCGGCGGCCGAGACCCGCTTCGGCCCGGTCGCCGAGTGGTCGGCGATCGGCCCGTACCGGCTGCTGACCGCGCTCCCCGCCGAGTCGGCGGCCGATCCCGCGGTCCGCGCCCTGCTCGCCCCCGCGCACGCGGAACTGGCTCGCACGGCCGAGGTGTTCCTCGACTGCGCGGGCCAGGCGTCGCGGACGGCCGCCGCGCTCGGCGTGCACCGTCAGACGCTGTACTACCGCCTCTCCCGGGTCCAGCAGCTCACCGGCCTCGACCTCAACGACGGCGAGGACCGGCTGCTGCTGCACATGGCGCTCAAAGGCGCCCGGCTCTGAACCCGTCGCGGGACGCGGAGCCCGCCGGGTGCCGCGTCACGATGCGGGGGCGGCGGGCTCGTCGGGACGGTGCCGGGGCGGCCGACGGGCGGCGGCGGGCCGGGCGGCAGGCGGGCGCCGTCCGCGCGGTCCCGGCTCGTTCGCCTCGGCGCCCGGTGCTCAGCGCTCGTCCGGAACGGTGACCGGGCGGGCGGCGACGAGGGCCGCCAGCACCAGCGGCGCGTCGCCGTCGCTGTGTCCGACGCTCACCCCGACCCAGCGGCCCGCGTCGCCCACCGGGCCCCAGACGGTCAGGTCGCCGTAGAGGTCCTGGGAGAACAGCGCCTCGAACAGCGGCTCCACGGCGTCGCCCCGCTGTCGGCGGAGCAGGGGAACGTGCAGGGGCACCGGGCGGTGCGGTCCCCAGCGGCGGTCCAGCTCCCCGGCGAGGGCGGCGAGATGGGCCTCGGCCGCGTCCGTCGCGTCGTTCCACTCGGGGGCGTACACCCCGGTCAGCGGATCGCCCTCCCAGAGCGGGACGACGCGGAAGCCGTCGCCGCCGGTCGCCGTCCACTCCCCCGTCTCCGGGTCGCCCTCGGCGGCCGTGGGGCCGCCCGTCGGCAGCGGCCCCGCCAGCAGGGCGTCGACGTCGGCCAGCGCGCGGGCCAGGTCGAAGGGCTCCCCGGCGCGGGCGCTCACAGGACCGGCCGGTCCATCGGGCGGGGCAGCGGCTCCAGCGCCCCGGCGTCGCGGAGCCGTTCATAGGCCGCCACCACGTCCGCGCTCGCGCCCGCCTCCGCGAGGCGCAGCAGCACGCCGCCGCCGGGCAGTTCCTCGCGGGCCGCCCCCAGTCCGTCCGGAACGAGGGCGGCGCGCCCCGGGGAGAGGTATCCGGCCCGGCCCACCACGGGGTCCCCGACGGAGTAGCCGGCGTCGTCCTCCAGCGCGTCGAGCACGTCGTCGTCGCTCACGTCCCCGAAGTCCGGCTCCCACGCCCGGGCGAGGACGGCGAGGAGCTCCGCCTCCGGGACGTCCGCCCCGTCCGGCGTGTGCAGCGTCACCACCAGCGACTGGAGCAGGAACTCCGGGGCGCCCCCGGCCAGTCCGCTGATCTCGGTCCGCCAGCCGGGCGCGCCCGCCCGGTGCAGCCGCAGCGCGGTGCCCGTGAGGTCGGACCAGTCCTCGGCCGCCTGCGCCACGCGCAGGGCGCCGAGCAGCGCCCCCTCGTCCGCGGGCAGTTCGGTCTCGGGGCCCGTTCCGTGCACCTGGCGCCACGGGCCCGCCCCGGCGGCGTCCGGGGAAGCGGCCCCGGGGAGCAGCTCGGCGATCCCGTCCAGTGTCCGCTTCCAGCGTCCGGCGAGCGCCTCGGCCGGTTCCGGCCGGGGTCCCCAGAAGGCCCGCACTACACGTCGCATGCACTTTCCTCCGTCGAGCTTCGTCCCTCGGGCAGGGCGGTCCGGCCCGGTGGGACGCGGCCGGACCGCCGTCGCGTGCAGGCTACTCGTCGAAGGCCCCCGGTTTCCTGGTGCTGTCGTTCGGCTTCGGCTTGGTGTGGACGACCTTGATCGGCAGGCCCTCGTCCCGGAACGCCTGGCGCGCCGCCTTCGCCACATCCGGGTCGGAGAAGTGCCACTCCACGGCCCGGCCGCCGGACGCCTCGACCTGGGCCCGCGCCTCGGCGACGAACTTGTCCTTGCCGGACTTGGTGAGCTTCCCCGGCTCGGTCTGGGACAGGTAGCTCTGGTAGCCGTTCTTGGCCTCCAGGAACGTCTGCCTGCCGGAGTCCCAGCCGTCGTACTCCACGGCCGGCTTGCCCTCCTTGGGGTGCGGGACCACGTACTCCTGGCCCCGGTTGGTGCCGGTGATCTGTTCCTGGTAGCGCAGCCAGGACTCGTTCTTCCAGTTGGGGGCCGGGTTGCGGTCGCGACTGGCCCAGTAGCCGTCGCCCAGGTCCGCGTCGCCGAGCTTGTGGTCCTTGAGGTCCTTCGCCCAGGACGGCGCGTTGTAGTTGCGCGGGTCGGAGGTGTCGTTGCGGGCCGGCTCCGGGTACTTCTTCTTGTCCAGCTCGGCCTTGCGGGCGCGCTCCGGCTCCTCCAGGCGCTTCTGCTCCAGATGGGCGGCCCGCTCCTCGGCGCGCGCCTTCTGGGCCGCGGCCTTGGCCGCCTCGTCGCAGCCGCCGTCCGCGAGGACGATCCGGCCGGCCGGGCCGGAGGCCAGGATCCCGGTCCCGGAGCCGGGGACGCCCAGGCCTCCGCCGTAGCGGGCCGGGGCCGGGCCGGACGCGATGACGCAGCCCGTCCGGCGGGCGGCGTCCTCCGCCGCGTCGGCCGCGTCGTCGGCCTCCTTGGCGGCCTTGCGCACCCCGTCGAGGTCGCCGAGTTCGGCGGCCTTGCGGGCGCGGCGGGCCGCGCCTCCCGCGTCGTCGGCGGCCTTCGCCACCTTCTCCGCGAGCTTGCCCAGCTTGCCGAGTTCGCCGACCTTGCCGACGACCTTCGCGACGTCGTAGCCGGGGATGAACAGGGAGCCGACGTTCCAGACCACGTCGGTGACGGCCCGGGTCTTCTCCCCGTTGTTCCAGCGGTCGCGGACCTCGTCGCCGACGAAGACGTCGTCACCGACCTCGACGACGGTGCCGACCGACGCCTTGCCCCAGTCCCAGAGCGCCCCGAGGTAGTCGCCCTTGTCCCACTTGTCGCCGGCGTCCTTGGAGTCCTGCAGCCACTTGTCGCCGAGCTGCTTGCCGTAGTCCGCGATGCCGGACCAGGTCTCGGGCTTGAAGAGGTCGACGATCCCGGTGATGTCGCCCCAGACGCCGTCGACCGCCAGGCCCTTGACGACCTGGGTGGTGCGGTCCCAGGCGCAGCCGAAGAAGCCCCAGCCGCCGCAGTCCTCCTCGTCGGACTTCCCGCCGCCGTCGTTCTTCCCGCCGCCGTCCTCGTCGGGGGCGGGCGTGTCGTAGGCGGCCTCGGGCTCGTCGCCGTCCTCGGGGTACGTGTCCACGCCGCTGCCCGGACGGCCGTCGTCGGGCCCGCCGGTGCCGCCGCTGCCCCCGGTGGATCCGCCGGTGGCGTCCCCGCCGGTCGTGTCGCCGCCGGTGGTGGCGCCGGACGGGCCTCCGTCGCCGGTGGAGCCGTCCGCGCCGCCGGTGGAGCCGGAGGAGCCGGTGCCTCCGGTGACCGTCGCACCGCCGTCCGTGCCCGCGGCGGCCCCGCCGTCGGCGCCCGCGTCCGCTCCCCCGTTCGCCGCGCCGCCGTCCTGGCCGTGACCGGCCTCGACCCGGCCCGGGCCGTCCCCGGACGCCGGGCAGGAATAGCCGCTCAGCGAACAGATCGCGGCCTGGAGCTCGGCGGTGATCCGGCCGCCCAGACCGCTCAGCGCCATGGCCGCGATCAGCGCGACCACGATCAGCACCAGGCCCAGGTACTCCAGGGCCGACTGCCCCCGGTCCCGGCGCCAGGTGATCATGCGCGCGAGCGAGAAGCGGTGCCTCGGGCGGCCCTCCCCGGCGGGCTTCGCGCCCCGTTCCGCGGGAGGCAGCAGGAACCACGACCGGCTCTGCGACCGGGTGAGCAGGACCAGGGCGAGCGCCGGCAGCAGCAGTTGGGTGAAGCCGTGCGCCGATCCGTCGCCGACGTTGGCGACGCCGCCGAGGACCAGCCACACCTGGACGGCGACCAGTCCCCACCAGACCCGTCTGCCGCCGGTCCGCACATGGCGGGCCAGCAGCAGGCCCAGCACACCGGGCGCGGCCGCGTACAGCAGGATGCCGAGGACCCGGGCCCCCATCGCGTCCACCGCGAGCGCCGAACCGGACAGCCCGATCCCGCCCAGGACGGTCGCCCCGAACAGGACGAGGAGCAGCACCCGCAGCAGGCCCAGCGGACGCGGCAGCTCGCGCCGCCCCGCGCCCGCCGGCGCCGGCCCCCCGGGCATCGGCATGCCACCGACAACAGACATACGTGCCCCCCGACCCCCGATGTCAGCAAGTCACACGACAGGCATTCACCGTAGGGGCGCGGGCCCGCACGCGTCATGGGTCTCAGGACCCAACGCGGGGCCCACCCCGGGGCGCTGACGTCCCGTCGGCCTCCGGCCGGGGGCCGTCGCCGCCGCGGAACCGGCGCGGGACCGCCGTTACGAGACCCGTCCTTCGAGCACCGCCTTCAGCCCGTCCGTCAGGTCCTGTGCGGAGGGCGCCGAATCACTGTCCATCAGCCACTGCACCATCACGCCCGCGAGCAGGGCCTGGCAGAACAGCCCGGCCACCCGGGCCTTCTCGGGGTCCTTCTCCGCGTCGATGCCGAGCATGTTCTCGGCCAGCCCGTCGCGCCCCGCGCGCTGCGGGTCGATCAGCGCCTTCCGCAGCTCCGGGTCCTGGTCGATCCGGGAGACGACCTCCATCTGGAGCTGCCAGACCGAACGGGTCCGCTCATAGCTGTCGATCACCCGTTCCCAGGTGTCGCGGAACTGGTCCAGCGGCGGCCGGGCCGCCTCCTCCGCCGCCTCCTCGCCCCGCCGCTCGGTGAGCACATCGCCCCACTCCTCCGTCAGCCGGAGGAAGGCGAGATTGAGCAGGGCCTCCTTGGAGCCGTAGTGGTAGCCGATCGAAGCGAGGTTCGTGCCGGAGGCGGCCACGATGTCGCGTGCCGTCGTCCGTGCGTACCCCTTCTCCAGCAGGCAGCGCTTGGCGCCTTCGAGCAGATCCTCACGGTGTCCCATGGAGGCAGCGTACCGGCATACAGACATTTGTGTAAGACGTATGTCTAAGGGCTGTCCCGTCGCCCCGACGGGGACTGCGGGACAGCCCTCGGGCCGTCGACCGGGCGGGGGCCGCGGGGACGCGCGGCCGTCAGTCGGTGAGGTTCACCGTACGGGCCGAGGTGGCCCCGATCTCCGTGGAGATCTCGGCGAGCACCGACGCGGGGACGTCGTCGTCGACGGTGAGGACGACCAGCGCCTCGCCGCCCGCGCCCGTCCGCGAGACCTGCATGCCCGCGATGTTCAGACCGGCCTCGCCGAGGATCCGGCCGACCGTGCCGACGACGCCGGGGCGGTCCTCGTAGCGCAGCACCAGCATGTGGTCGGCCAGCGCCAGGTCCACGTCGTACTCGCCTACGGCGACGATCTTCTGGAGGTGCTTGGGGCCGGCCAGCGTGCCGGAGACCGCGACCTCCTCGCCGCCCGAGAGGGTGCCCCGGACCGTCACCAGGTTGCGGTGGTCCGGCGACTCGGAGCTGGTCGTGAGGCGGACCTCGACGCCGCGCTCCTGCGCGAAGAGCGGGGCGTTCACATAGGACACGGTCTCGTCGACGACGTCCTCGAACACGCCCTTGAGCGCGGAGAGTTCGAGAACCTTGACGTCGTGCTGGGTGATCTCGCCGTACACCTCGACGTCGAGCCGGACCGCGACCTCGCCCGCGAGGGCGGTGAAGATCCGGCCGAGCTTCTCCGCGAGCGGCAGGCCCGGCCGCACGTCCTGGGCGATCACACCGCCCTGGACGTTGACCGCGTCCGGCACCAGCTCACCGGCGAGGGCCAGGCGCACGGACTTGGCGACCGCGATGCCCGCCTTCTCCTGGGCCTCGTCGGTGGAGGCGCCCAGGTGCGGGGTGCAGACGACCTGGTCGAACTCGAACAGCGGGGAGTCCGTGCACGGCTCCGACGCGTACACGTCGAGACCGGCGCCCGCGACCCGGCCCTCCTTGAGGGCGGAGGCCAGCGCAGCCTCGTCCACGATGCCGCCGCGCGCGGCGTTGACGATGCGCACGGTGGGCTTCACCTTGTGCAGCGCCTCGTTGCCGATCAGGCCGATCGTCTCGGGGGTCTTGGGCAGGTGCACGGTGATGAAGTCGGCGACCTCCAGCAGCTCGTCCAGCGAGAGGAGTTTGACGCCCATCTGGGCGGCGCGCGCGGGCTGCACATAGGGGTCGTACGCGACGATCTTCATGCCGAAGGCCGACATGCGCTGGGCCACCAGGACGCCGATGCGGCCGAGGCCGACCACGCCGAGGGTCTTCTCGCTGAGCTCGACGCCGGTGTACTTGGAACGCTTCCACTCGCCGTTCTTGAGCGCGGAGTTGGCCTGCGGGATGTTGCGCGCGGTGGCGATCAGCAGACCGCAGGCCAGCTCGGCGGCGGTGACGATGTTGGAGGTCGGCGCGTTGACCACCATCACACCGGCCTTGGTGGCGGCGGAGACGTCGACGTTGTCGAGGCCGACGCCCGCCCGGGCCACGACCTTCAGCTTCGTCGCGGCGGCGACGGCCTCGGCGTCGATCTTGGTGGCGGAGCGCACCAGGATGGCGTCGACGTCGGCGATCGCGGGGAGGAGCTCGGCGCGGTCCGCGCCGTTGCAGTGCCGGATGTCGAAATCCGGGCCCAGGGCGTCCACCGTGGCGGGCGACAGCTCTTCAGCGATGAGTACGACGGGTTTCGAGCTCACGTGAGTCCTCACAAGTCCAGTGCGGACGGCCGTCCCGACGGCCGCAGGCGGTGGAGGGGCATGCCGCGTGGAAGACGCACGACACTGTGGGCCTGACGCGTGTATGTGTGGAGAAGTGTAGTCATGCGCCGGGGTGCTCACTGCGCCCGGCTGGAAGGATCACCCACACGGAGTGGACACCTTGTACACACGTACGGCGCCGCCTCTTCCGGCGGTGAAAACGGCGAGGGCGGGCCGGTCCTCCGGCCCGCCCCCGGGGCGTGTTACGCGTCCTCGTCGTC
>NZ_JBAGJZ010000050.1:0-62512 GCF_037034285.1 Streptomyces tyrfis
TAGCGGCCCGAATTCGGACAATGCCGTCCCGCGAACGGGTGGGCTGAGGGGTTTTCGGCGGCGCATGGTTGACGCGCGTCGCGCCGCGCCCCGGGCCGGGAGCCCGCGGTCCGAGGACCGTCCCGTCAGATCGCCTTCGCACCGGCCAGGTAGTTGGTCGCCAGTGTGGTCAGCTCCTCCACCAGCTCCTCGCGTCGGATAGGAGGCCGGTCGAGGACCCAGCGCACGCTGAGCGCCTCCATCGCGGACACGAGCACCCACGCGCGGGCGGCCCCCCGCCGCGCTTCCGACGAGCGCCCCGCGAGGTACGCGGAGCTCAGGTCCTGGATCCTGCGCCGAAGGTCATGAAGACGTCCCTCGCGATAGCTCGGCGGGACCTCCTCGACCGCAATGCGAAGCAGTTGCGAGTCCTGCTCCAGCGCCGACAGCAGCGCCTCGACCACATTGGGGACCAGCCGCCCCGGCGGGTCGGAGAGCCGGTCGGCCAGCGAAGCCGCCACCCGGTCGCCCATTTCCGTCCAGTACCGCTCCATGATGACGGCGAGCAGCTCGTCCTTGTCGCGAAAATACTGGTAGAGGGAACCCGGGCTGATGCCGGCCTGGTCGGCGACCCGGGTGGTGGCGAAGCGTGCGTAGCCGTCGCGGATCAGGACGGCCCGCCCCGCCTCGACGATCCGTTCCACCATCTGCCGCGACCGCTCCTGCCGGGGCTCCTTCCGCATAACGCGAATTGTATGCGACTGATTATTCGCGTTACAACGATTGGTATGACGCAGAGCAGCGAGGCCCACAGCGCCGTTCGCTTTCCGAGGCGATTCCGGGAGGCCGAGGAACGCGGCCGCGAGATCTCCCGCGGGATCTTCCGCTTCACCGACATCAGCGAGGACGTCGACGAGGCCCTCATGGAGAGGGTGGGGGCCGCCCTCCTCCAGCGCGACGAGCTGGGCGCCGCCCTCGCCGCGGCGATGCGGCTGCCGGCCGGGGATCCCGGCCGGGTCGCGCACGCGCAGATCGGCGAGGCACTGCGTGCGTCCCCCGACGTCTCCCCGGATCTGCCGCCCGCGCTGCGTGCGCTCCTCGACGAGGCGACGACCGTACCCGACTGGGTGGACTGGAACCGGGTCGAGCGAGGAGCGGCGACGTACCGCTACCTGGGGGGCAACACCACCGACGTGCTCACGCTGCTCTCTCTCATCGGCGGCTACCGCTTCGGGGGCCCGGCCGACCTGCTGGTGCTCACCGGCGGGCTGGCCGGCGGGGAGACCTTGCGGCGCCTCGGTGAGACGGTGAAGTGGACGCATGCCGTCACCCGGGCAGGGGGGCTGCGCCCCGGCGCCGAGGGCTGGCGCCTGACGGTCCATGTGCGCGCCATGCACGCCCTGGTGAACGCCCGTTTCGAGCCGCGCTGGGACACCGAGCGCTGGGGCCACCCGATCAACCAGGCCGATCAGGCGGCCACACTCGGACTCTTCGACGCGACGGTGATCATCGGCTGTCTCGGGCTCGGGGTGCGTCTGACCCGCGCGCAACGCGACGACTTCATGCACCTGTGGCGGTATGCCGGGTGGCTGATGGGCGTCGCACCGGAGTGGCTGACCGACATCGAGGACGTACGGCACCACCTGAACCACCACGTCCTGCTGGCCGCCGGCGGCCAGACCCAGGCCGGCCGGGACCTGGCCCGGCTGACCCTGAACGCCCAGGCCCAGCGCGGCTTCGGGCACCGCAGTCCCACCGTAGAGCGGCTTCACCAGCGCTACGAGCGGGCGCGCCAGGCCAGCATGCTCACCGCCTTCATGGGCAAGGAGGGCATGCGCGATCTGGGGCTGCGCCGCCGATTCCCCTGGGGCCTGTTGCTCGCGCTGGCGAGCAACACCCTCCGGTACCGGATTCTCGGTGCGCTGCCCGGAAGCCGGGAGCGCCTGGAGGCGCGCGGAGCGCGGGTGCAGGAACGGCATATGGCCTCGATGTTCCACGGCGCACCTGCCGCCGTCGCCCACCTGCCGGAGGCGAAGCGCGAGCCGGCCGCCTGAGCTGCGGAGGTACCTCAAGGACGTAGGCGCGCGTGTCGCCACGGTGGACGTCGGCGTGATGGCGGGCGGTTCGCAGCAGCCACTGCGCCGGCCCGGGGCGGGCATGGCCGGTCTGCTCAGCCGACAGCCGACAGCCGTCCCCGTGTGGCCCGTGCGGTGAGACGGTTCCGCGCCCGGTCCCGGCCGCTTGTCAGCGTGTCGCCATGCGCGCACCCATCGGAGACTTCGAGACCGCGACCCCGGCCCCGGACTGTCTGGACGAACTGACCGCCCCGGTGGCCGACGCCGTACGGAACTGGCAGACCGGCATCCCCGCCGACCGCGTCCTCTACGTCGACACCGACCCGCGCTGGGCCGACACCGCCGTCTTTCTGGAGCACTACGGCAGCGATCTGACCGAGCGGTCGGCGAACTGCGTGGTGGTCGCGGGCAAGCGGGGTGGCGAGACCACGCTCGCCGCGTGCCTGGTCCTGCCCACCACCCGCGTCGACGTCAACGGCGTGGTCCGCCGCCACCTGGGCGCCCGCAAGGCCTCGTTCGCCCCGATGGAGACGGCGACGGGCGAGACCGGGATGGAGTACGGCGGTGTGACCCCCATCGGACTGCCCGCCGGCTGGCCCCTGCTGGTGGACGCGGCTGTCGTCGACCTGCCCTACGTCCTGGTCGGCAGCGGTCGGCGGCGCGGCAAACTGCTGGTGCCGGGCAAGGTGTTCGCCGAACTGCCGGGCGCGATCGTGCTGGAGGGGCTGGGCGTCTGACTGCGGCGTGAGGCGAGGGGCGAGGGCGGGAGGCGCGGCGCGCTCGCCCGGCGCCGGTGCCGGATCGGCGTGCACCGGGGCGGCCGTCGGCCGTGGCGGGGACTGCGGGCAGGGCGTGTTCGGCCGTGGTCCATGTGTGCGAGGCGCCGGGACGGGGCGGGGCCGCGAGGCCCGGCGGCGTCCGTTGGTCCTGGCGGCAACTTCGATTGCCGAAGGGCGGCACGAAGATCGCCCGGATACCGGCGGCGGCCGACTGACGCCCCGGCGGCGGTCCGGGCTATGCGAGGCGTTCGTGGTCGGCCAGCACCGCGTCGATCACATCGAGATGGACGGCGACCCGCTCGTCCTCGGGGCCGGAGCACTGGGTCAACGTGAGCAGGGACTTCCACAGCGCCCAGCCCCTGGCCCTGGCCCAGGTGCCGTCGTCCTGGCCGACTGCGTGCCGGAATGCCTCGCGGCTCTCGTCGCGGAGCATCGTCCAGGCGATCACGAGATCGCAGGCGGGGTCGCCGATGCCCGAGGTGCCGAAGTCGATGACGGCCGACAGCCTGCCGTCGGTGACGAGCAGGTTGTTGCCGCCGACGTCGCCGTGGAACCACACCGGCGTGCCACGCCACTCGGCATCGAGCGCCGCTTGCCAGGTCTCGGTGGCCCTCACGGTGTCGATCCGGCCGCTCAGGGCGGCGAGGCAGCGGCGCGTCTCGTCGTCGTAGTGGGCGGGTGACGCGCCGCGATACCCACTGTGCGCCCCGGCGGGAGGGCCACCCCTGGAGTCGCAGCGCTGAAGGGCGAGGATGAACCCGGCGACACCGGTGGCGAACCGGGTCATGTCGTCGACGCGTTCGGGAGAAGCCGTCTCGCCGGGCAGCCAGCCGCGTACGGACCAGGGGTAGGGGTATTCCGCGCCAGGGGCGCCCTTGGCCAGGACGGTGGGGACGGGCACCGGCAGCGCGGGGGCCAGTCGAGGCAGCCAGTCGCATTCCTTGCCGACGGCAGGGGCGTAGCCGGCCGCGGTGGGCAGGCGGACCGCCATGTCGTCACCGAGGCGGTAGGTGCGGTTGTCCCAGCCGTCCACAGCCACCGGGACCACGGGCAGATGGCCCCACCGGGGGAACTGATCGGCGATCAACCGCTTCACCAGGGCGGCGTCAATTCCCGCGCGCCCGTCCGGCGCAGATGTGGGCACCCATCGATCCTCACCGGCGAGACCGTGCCGGGCAAGTGGTCAACGACGCGGGACACCTCCGAATGTCCGGAGACACGTCGAACTTCGGGCCGATCGCATGGACCGGCGACAGGTCCGGGACCGGCGCATACCACTCCGTAAGGTCAGGGGCCGGCCGGAGATCGTGGGAGCGCGCCGGTGAGAGTGAGGGCGACGAGTCGCGCGGCGAGGTTCTCGTCGAGCGGAGCGCCGCTGATGAGGGCACGGGTGAACAGGGCGCCGCTGATGGCCTCGATGACGAGACCGGGGTCTGTGTCCGGTGCGAGTTCGCCGCGCTCGACGCCCCGGCGGACCATGACGGCGCCGCGTTCGAGGCGCTCGGTCCAGTAGGGGAGGCGGCGGTCCGGCAGGGTGTCGTCGCGTTCGGCGCTCAGCCGGAGCAGCGCCTCGCCCTGCGCCGTCGCCAGCAGTCGCGCCAGCGCGCCGAAGTAGACGGCGAGGTCGTCCTGGACGTGTCCGGTGTCCGGCACGGGCATCGCCGCGTCGAGCTGTTCGGTCAGCGCTTCCAGGATCAGGTTCTCGCGGGTTCCCCATCGCCGGTAGACGGAGGTTTCGTGGACGCCGGCGGCGCGGGCGACGGCGCCGACGGTGGTACCGGCCAGCCCGTGTTCCGTCAGGACATCCACGGTGGCGGCGAGGACGGCGGAGCGCATGCGGGCCCCTCGGCGGCGCAGGGGCGGTGCGTTCTGGTCGGACGAGGCCATGATCCATCCTAACGCAGGGCCACTTGCTTTACCCGGAGGGCGGGCGTACGTTTCATTGCAAGGCGACTTGCGTTAGGGGGCCCGCAGGCCCGGGTCGCCGACGTGTCAAGGAGGCCATGTCATGGAGCAGATGCTCGCCGCCCGGCTGCACATACCCAGCCGCACTCTGCGGATCGAGGAGGTGGCGAAGCCCGTACCCGGCCCCGGCCAGGTCCTGGTGAAGGTGGAGGCCGCGGGCGTCTGCCTGTCGGACGTCCATCTGATCGACGGCACCCTCACGCCGCTGTTGCTGCGCGGCGACACGGTCACCCTGGGGCACGAGGTGTCCGGCACCGTCGAGGAGGCCGGGCCGGGGGTCACCCGCTGGATCCCGGGGCAGCGGGTCGTGCTGTACGCGGGCGAGGTCCGCGACGGCGTCACCTACACCCGTGGCGTGGACTACGACGGGGGCTGGGCCGAGTACGCGCTCTCCGCCGAGGACGCCCTCACGGAACTGCCCGCGGTCGTCCCCTTCGACCAGGGGGCGATCATCCCGGACGCGGTCTCCACGCCGTGGGGCGCGATCACCGTCACGGGCGCCGTGAAGCCCGCCGAGGCCGTTGGCGTCTGGGGCGTCGGCGGACTCGGAGTCCACGCCGTCCAACTGCTGCGGGCCGTCGGCGCGTGCCCCGTCATCGCCGTCGACCCCAATCCCACCGCCCGTGAGCGCGCCCTCGCCCGGGGCGCGGACCTGGCGCTCGACCCCGCCGACCCGGCGCTGCGCGAGCGGATCGGCGAGGCGACCCGTGGCGGCGGTCTCGCCGCCGCCTTCGACTTCGCCGGTGTGCCGGCCGTCCGGGAGCAGGCCCTGTCGGTGCTCGCGCCCAAGGGCCGACTGGTTCTCGTGGGCCTGACCGACAAGCCGCTGACCGTCGCCGACGGCACCCGCTTCAGCTACCTCCAGCAGCAGATCCTCGGCCACTACGGCTCCGAGATGCCGGTCGCGTTGCCGCAACTGCTGTCCCTGCTCCAGGGCGGCCGGCTGGACTTCTCCGGGTCGATCAGCGGTGAACTCCCGCTGGCGAAGGCCGCCGAGGCGGTGGAGCGACTGGAGAACAAGACCGGCGACCCGATCCGGTTGATCCTGCGCCCCTGACCGGGCCCCGCCGGCGCGGATCCGTGCCTCTTCTGCGTGAGGCCGCCGACCGCCGGACCGCCCTCCGCCAGTGCCGTGTCCGGGCCGGGGGCGGCCCTGCCCCGTGCCTCCTCGTCGTCCGGAGGCGCGCCACCGCCGCGTTGCCCGCCGCACCTTGAAGGCGCTGCAGGCTGCGGCTGCTCGTGATCGGCCGGTCGGAAGAGCGATCGGCGGCGAGTGCCCCCGGGGCGCGTCCCGGGAACTCGTTCTCCTCACCGGAGAAGTCCAGCCGTGAGACGGCGTCGCGGGACGGAGCGACGGGGTCCTTCATGTGAGGAGACCGCCGGCAGGGGACGGCCGGCTTGCGCAACAGGCGAACAGCTTGCACCACAGGTGAGGGGAGCACCGCGGTCGCTCACGGCTCGGCCGGCCCGATGCGGCGGCCGGTGAGGCGCGTGGGCTGGACGCATATCCACATCCCACGCTCGCCCCCGGCCCACGGCTCGGTGTGGGCCCGATCGGCCAGCCGTCGCACGGCGCCGGGCTCCGAGACGACGCGGGCCGGGCCGACGACGAGCACGCTCCAGCCCTGGCTCATGGCCTCGTCGATGTGGTCGACTTCGAAGGCGACGTCCGTTCCCACGGCTGCGGCGGTCACCGACCCGGGAGCGGTACGGAAGGCGACGGCGTCGTCGACGACCTCGTAATTCACCGGGATGATCGCCGGGCCGTCCGGGGTGGACACCGTGACGCGCCCCACGCCGTGAGTGGAGAGGCGGACGCGGCATTCGTCGGGGCTGAGAGCCCGCAGTCGGGGGTGGAGGAGCGCCTGTCCCTGGCCGGGCGGTGCCTCGATGCCGACCCCGCGCAGCGATGCGACGGTCGTGCCCAGGGCGTCGGCCAGCCTGCTGAGCGTCGCCAGGCTCGGATCGGCAGGCCTTTCTTCGAGGTAGGCGAGGTATTCGCATGCCATGCCGGCCCGGTCGGCGGTTTCCTCGCGGGAGAGTCCTTGCCGTGTGCGTTCGGCGGCCACGCGTCGGCCGATGTCACCAGGACCGGCGGTGCCGTCGGGCGGGGTCTCGGCGGGCAGGGCACCGGCCTCGACCCTGCCGGGCCGGGAAGGCGCCCGGCGCCCGCCGGGCTCATGCGCGAGGTGGCGGACGTGCGCGTCGGGCCCGGGGAACACGAGCGTCACCTCGCCCGTCTCCGACCAGCGCACGTCGTAGGGAGGCGTTCCGTCCTCATGGTGGAGTCCGACGATCTCGCCGTCGCGCCTGACCGCACCGGTCGCCGGGCTTTCGACCACGAGTCGGTCGCCGAGGTGGGCTCGCATGATCAACACCGTCTCCTCTCGATCGTCTCCTCCCGATGCCGCTGCGGCCGACGTGCCACGCACGCCCCCCGTCGCCGTCGTCCCGCACGGCCGTGCCGGTCACTTGCGGGGAGCCCGCTCCGTGCTCCGCCTCGGAAGGAGACACTCGGTACGAGCGCGTCTACGTGATGCCGGGGCCGGCCCCTTGTCCCGGCGGGCCGGGAAGCTCTTCCAGGACGCTCCAGGCGATGGGGCCGCCGAGCAGGTCGGCCATCCGACGGAAGACGTCCATGAGCATGTCGTCAACGGTCAGGACCCCGATGACCTGCTGTTCGTCGAGGACGGGCAGGCGGCGCACGCCGCGCCGGCGGAAGGTCCGGTACGCCGCCTGCGCCCCGTCGTTCACATCGACCGTGATCACCGGGCTCGACATCGCACCACTCACAGGAGACTCGGGGTTCAGGCCGCCGACCAGGACGCGCAGGGCGAGGTCGCGGTCGGTGACGATCCCGGCCGGGTGTCCGCTCTCCGTCATCACCACGGCGCCGACGGCGTACTCGTCCATCAACCGGCCCACCTCCCGCAGAGACGTGGCCGGAGTGGCGGTCACCGCCGGCGAGCTCATCAGTTCGGAGACCTTCATCGCCGTGCTCCTCTCTCGCACTTCGCCCAACCGGCCCGGCGTCACCTCGCCCGCTCCCGCCGGAGGCTCGACGCGTCACCGGCGCAGGACGTCGAGGACGACGGAGCCGTCGACGGTCTCGTGGGCGACCAGTTCTCCGGCCAGGCGTTCCAGGGCGGGCCGGTGGCCGCGCAGCAGCGTGAGCGCGCGCTCCTCGGCCTGCCGCAGCAGCCGGGCGACCTCCTCGTCGACGATGCGCTGGGTCTGCTCCGAGTACCCCGGCCTGCCGGGCTCCTCGGTGGTCTCGCCGAGGAAATGCTGGCGGGACGAGGCGTAGCCGATCGGTCCGAGTTCGGGGGAGAGGCCGAACTCGCAGACCATGCGGGTGGCGATCTGGGTGGCTCCGGCAAGGTCGTTGGCGGCTCCCGTCGATCCCTCGCCGAAGACCACGAGCTCGGCCGCGCGCCCGCCGAGGCGCACCGCCAGAAGGTCGTTCAGGTAGCTCTCGCTGTACAAGCGGCGTTCCGCTTCGGGGAGTTGTTCGGTGACGCCGAGGGTGACGCCGGCCGGCAGAATGGTGACCTTCGCCACCGGGTCGGCGTGTTCGCACAACGCCGCGACCAGGGCGTGCCCCGATTCGTGGACGGCCACCGAGCGGCGTTCCTCGGGCAGCAGCGCGTTGGAGGACTCCCGGCGTCCGAGCAGCACACGATCGCGGGCGGCGTCCAGGTCATGCGGCTCGATCCGGGTGCGGTCGTCCCGTACCGCGTTGATCGCGCCTTCGTTCACCAGGTTGGCGAGATCGGCCCCGGAGAATCCGGGTGTGGCACGGGCGACGACGTCCAGGTCGACGTCCGGTGCCAGGGTCTTGTCGCGGGTGTGCACGGCGAGGATCGCGGCCCGCTCCACCTTGTTGGGCAGCGGCACGGACACCTGCCGGTCGAACCGTCCGGGGCGCAGCAGGGCCGGATCGAGGGCGTCGGGCCGGTTGGTGGCCGCGAGGACCACGATGCCGCTGGACTGGTCGAAGCCGTCCATCTCGGAAAGAAGCTGGTTCAGGGTCTGTTCGCGCTCGTCGTTGCCGCCCAGCCGTGTCCCACCGCCGCGCCGCGATCCGAGCGCGTCGATCTCGTCGATGAAGATGATCGACGGCGCACGTTTGCGGGCCTCGCCGAACAGATCGCGCACCCGGGAGGCACCGACCCCGACGAACATCTCCACGAACGCGGAGCCCGTCACCGAGAGGAACGGCACGTCGGCCTCGCCGGCCACGGCCCGTGCGAAGAGCGTCTTGCCCGTGCCGGGCGGCCCCACCATGATCACACCGCGGGGGCCCTTGGCGCCTGCCGCGGTGTACCGGGCGGGATGGCGCAGGAAGTCGACGACCTCGCTGATCTCCTGCTTGACCCCGTCGTAGCCGGCGATGTCGTCGAAGCCGGTGGTGGGCCGCTCCGCCTCGATGATTTTCGCGCGGGAGCGTCCGATGGCGCTCAGCCCGCCGGTCACCGTCCCCGCGGCCCGGCGTCCCATCCACACGAAGAGGCCGATCAGCAGCAAAAACGGCAGGAACGCGAAGAGCACGGACAGCCACGCCGAGCCGCCGCCGCTCCGGCTGGCTTTGATCTGCACGTGGTGTGAGGTCAGCTGCTGCTGGAGCTGGGCGCCGGTGTTCAGCGCGGTGGGGATCTGGGTGGTGAACTTCGTACCGTTTTTCAGGGTGCCGCTGATCGCTCCCTTGTCGTTGACGTCGACCGTCTGCACCTGGCTCGTGCCGACCTTGCCCACGAAGTCGCTGTAGGAGAGCGATGCCGGGTGCGGTCCGGAGCGGGCGCGAGCGAGCAACAGCACGAGGACGAGCGTCATCAGGACCCACCAGAAGAGCCACCGTCCGCCGAGCGGCTGCGGTTGCCGGGGCGGGGGCGTGGGCGGCTCGCGCGGCGGCCCGGGCTTGGCGGGCGGCGTCAGGTGCCTGTGCGGCATCCGCACTCGTGTGATCAACGGTTCCACGCCCTTCCGTCGGCATGGACCGGGGCTGTTGAGCCGGGGGAGCGGGGTGTGCGGGCGAGGCCGTGGGACGTCGACGAGGAGCCGCGGACCGCGCGCGAGCGGCTGCCGCGGTGGAGCGCCGGCCCGGGAATTCCGGGCGCAGGCGGCACCCGGTACCGCCGGCCGCCTCGCTGGGAAATCGGCTGAAGGAGGTCGTCGAGAGGGCGCCCGCTCTCGCGGCAGCGTGGTGCCACGGTCATCTCACATGCCGTCGTGCGGCCTTCGGCCGCCGTCGGTCCGACAGGCGATGTGCTCGTGCACGGCCACCACGCCGTCGACACTCTGGCACAGGCGCTCGATGATCGGAACCAGGCTCCTGACCTCGACGCTTCCGCGGAGGGACACCTCTCCCTGCCTTACCTCGGCAGTCACCGCCGACGGAGCGAGCCCCATCGTCTCTTGCAGTACGTTCCGGTGGATCTCCTCCCGGATGGCCTCGTCCCGACGGAGGAAGACCCGGAGAAGGTCGCTGCGGCTGACGATGCCCAGCAGTTTGCCGGTCTCGTCCACGACGGGCAGGCGTTTCACATGGTCGGTCTCCATGAGGCGTGCCGCCTCGACCACGGTCCATTCCGGACGCGCGCAGACGGCGGGGGCCGACATCAGTTCCTCCGCCCTGGCCCCCTCCGCCTTGGCCCTCTCCCACGCCTCCAGATGGGGGACCGGGACCAGGCCGGACGGGTCGGCCCGGTCGGCGGACTTGCGCAGCAAGTCCGCCTCGGACACCACGCCGATGGGCCGGTCCTGTTCGTCCACCACGGGCACCGCGGTGACATCGTTCGCCGCCAGCAGCCCGGCGATCTCCTTGAACGGCAGATCAAACCGCGCCCGGACGACATCGTGGGTCATGAGCTCTGCAACCGTGCGATGACGCATCTGACGTTTCCTTCCGGGCGTCTTGAACGATGAGACGGCCCTGGCTCGTCGGAACACGACCTGTCTCGTCGGCACACGAGACGGCACGAGGTCCCGCGACGAGAACCGAGCACCGCACCGGCGGCCGGCTCGGAGTTCGAAGGCCCCCGGCCTCCGCGGATGCCCGGCCCCGTGGCACCCGGTCGGTACCTCGTCACCGCACGGCCGTGCGCCCTCGGCCCGCGCGGGGCGGGCGCTGGGTGTCGGCGGGTCGGGAGCCGGTCCGCCTGGTCAGGCGCCGGTGATCTCGATGTGCCGGGGCTTGACGGTCTGCGCCTTGGGCACGGTGACGGTCAGCACGCCGTCGCGGAGGCCGGCGCTGATGTCGTCCGGCCTGACGTCGGACGGCAGAAGCGCATGGTATTCGAAGTGCCCGGTCCGCCGGGTGCTGCGCCGCAGTACCCCTTCCCGTTCACGTTCCTCCATGTCTCCGGCGATGCGCAGTTCCTGGCCGCTGATCTCGATGTCGACGTCTTCCCGCTTGATGCCCGGGAGTTCCGCCTCGATGACGTAGGCGTCATCGGTGTCCCGTATGTCCGCCGCCGGGGCCCACGCGAGCGCGGCCGGTGCGGGCGCGGCGGATCCCAGCAACTGACTCATCCGCTCGAACAGTTCGTCGAATTCTGCGGCGACCGGCTCGTTCCACCCCAGACCGGGAAACGACCTTTCGAGCAGACCGCCGGGTCGGTGTCGTGCAGGCAGCGTCATCGCGGTTCACCTCCGCGGAGCACGGTTTTCAGGTCACTATCCATGGTGCGCGTCGCACCGGGATCGGGCGACCGGTCGTTCCCGAGGGCTGTCCTGACCGGTGAACGCGGCCGCCGAAGCGGGGGCCGCCGAGGGAAAGGAGCATGTCGATGAAGCAACTCAGCCGTACGGCGGTCATCGGGATCGGGAACGAGTTCCGCCGCGACGACGGGGTGGGGTGGGCCGTGGTCGCGCTGCTGGGGGAACGGACCACGAGCCGGCCCTTCCCCGCGGACACCGTCCTCGCACGGTCCGACGGCGAACCGGGCCGGTTGATCTCGCTCTGGGAGAATGCCGGACTCGCGGTCGTCGTCGACGCCTGTTTTCCCCCTTCGGCACGTCCCGGGCGGACGCACCGATGGTGCGACGACCCGGCGGGTGTTCTGCGTGCCGCCGGACGGCACAGCACCCACGGACTCGGCCTCGCCGAAGCCCTGCGTCTCGGTGAGAGCCTCGGGAGTCTTCCGGAACGTCTCGTCCTGTACGCGGTGGAGGGAGCGGACCGCTCACTGGGCCTCGGGCTGACCCCGGCGGTGGCGCGCGCGGTGCCCCGTCTGGCCGGGCGGATCACGGCCGACGTCGAGGAGCACGGCGGAGCCCCGGGCGGCCGCTGCGCCGAATGAGCAGCGCAGCGGCCGTTCGGGCGTGCGAGCACGGCCGGTCGGGCCGGACACGCCGTCCGGGTCCCGGCACGGATCGCGACCGCCTGACACTCTGTCCACTGATGGCCACGCCCCGTGCGGTGACGGGATCGGGCCGTGGCGGGTCCCGTCCCTTCGGCGAACGCACGGAGACGCGAGTGGCACGGAGACGAGGTACAGACGGATGAACGATCACGAACGCGACCGGGCGGACTCCGGCGACCGGGCGGAGGCGGTGCTCGACCGCGATGGTCTCGACGCGCTCGTGCACACCCTGAAACGGCGCGGCCGCACCGTGATCGGCCCGACAGTGCGCGACGGGGCGATCGTCCTGGACGAACTGGGTTCCGCGGACGAGCTGCCCCACGGCTGGGGGGTCGAACTGGAGGCGGGGCGGTACCGGATCCGCCGCCGGCCGGACGGGGCGGCATTCGCGCACAGCGCGGGGCCGCAGTCGTGGAAGACGTATCTGCACCCCGAACGCGTCCGGGAGTGGACCGTGGACCGCGATCCGGTGAACGGGCCGGTGGTGCGCGCGGAGGAGCCGAGCAGCGTCTCCTACGCGTTCCTCGGCGTTCGGCCGTGCGATCTGCGGGCCATTCGCATCCTGGACCGGGTCATGGTCGGCGGCCGTCACCGGGACCCCGCCTACCTGTCCCGGCGGACGGGCGCCTTCCTGATCGCGGTCGAATGCACCGATCCGGGAGCCACCTGCTTCTGCGTGTCGATGGGAGCGGGACCGGGCGTGGACGCCGGATTCGATCTCGCGCTCACCGAGCTCGTGGACGCCTCCGGCCACCGCTTCCTCTGCCGGAGCGGCAGCGAGGAGGGGGCCGCCGTGCTCGCGGAGCTCCCCCGCCGGAGCGCCGACGAGTCCGTGCGGACGGCCGCGGCCGGGGCCGTGCGTGAGGCCGCCGAGCACATGGGCCGGTCCATGCCCTCGGTGGATCTGCGTTCGCTGATGCGGGACAGCTTGGAAGCGGAACGCTGGGACGACGTCACCGCCCGGTGCCTGAGCTGCGGCAACTGCACCATGGTCTGCCCCACCTGCTTCTGCACCACCACCGAGGACGTCACCGACCTCACCGGCGACCACGCCGAGCGGTGGCGCCGCTGGGACTCCTGCTACGACCTGGACTTCTCGTTCCTGCACGGCGGGCCGGTGCGGGCCACCCCGCGCAGCCGGTACCGCCAGTGGCTCACGCACAAGCTGGGTACCTGGCACGACCAGTTCGACAGCTCCGGGTGTGTCGGTTGTGGTCGTTGCATCGTCTGGTGTCCCACCGGCATCGACCTCACCGAGGAGGCCCACGCCCTGCACCTGGAGGCATCGCGGAAGGAGGCCGCGCCGTGAGCCGGAAGGTCGGCGGTCTCCCTCGCTCGGGCATGCTCGCGGCGCTGCCCGCGGAGCACCGCGGGCCGATGCTGGATCTCGCCCGCGACGCCGCGTTCCCCGGCGCCACGCGGATCTTCGAGGAGGGCGGCAGGGCCGACCGCTTCTGGATCATCCGTTCCGGCACGGTCGCACTCGACGTCCAGGTGCCCGGTCGCGGGCGCGCGGTCGTCGAGACCATCGGCGCGGGTGATCTGCTCGGCTGGTCGTGGCTGTGCCCGCCCCGGCAGTGGCACCTCGGGGCCGAGGCCAGAGACCCCGTGCTGGCCTGGGAGTTCGACGCTTCTTCGGTACGCGCCCTGTGCGCCGAACGTCCGGTGCTGGGTCTGGCCCTGGTCACCCTCGTCGCCGAGACCATCGGGGACCGGCTCCGCGCCACCCGCACCCGGCTGCTCGACCTGTACGGGCCGCGCGAGGGCGGACCGACGCCATGTCCATGATTCCCCGCCCCCACCGGGTGGTGGACCGCCGGGAGGAGACCCACGACACGGTCACGCTCGTGCTGGAGCCCGCCGGAGAGCCGCTGAAGCCCTTCTCGCCCGGGCAGTTCGCGATGCTGTACGCCTTCGGCGTCGGCGAGATTCCCGTGTCCTTGTCCAGGGCTCCGGGCGGGCGCCGGCTCACGCACACGGTACGCGCCGTCGGAGCCGTCTCACGCGCACTGTGCCGGCTCACGACCGGCGCGTTCGTCGGAGTGCGCGGCCCCTTCGGCACGCCCTGGGACATCGCGGCCGCCCGCGGCCGCGACCTGCTCGCCATCGGCGGCGGCATCGGCCTGGCACCGCTGCGGCCCCTGGTCGACGCCGTGCTGGCCCAGCCGCACCGGTACGGACGGCTGAACGTCCTCGCCGGCGCCCGGACGCCCGGCGACCTCCTGTACCGGGACGAGTTCCCCGACTGGGGCAGGCCGTTCGGCGCCACCACCGTCGACCTGCCCTCCGACGACTGGGGCGGCCGGGTCGGAGTCGTCACGACACTGCTGAGCGAGGCCCGGTTCCGGCCGGGGAGGACCATCGCCTTCGTCTGCGGTCCCGAGGTCATGATCCGCGCCACCGCCCGCGCGCTGATCCACCGCGGCGTGCGCCCCGAACACGTGCAGGTCTCCCTCGAACGCACCATGCGCTGCGGCACCGGCCACTGCGGCCACTGCCAGCTCGGGCCCCTGCTGCTCTGCCGCGACGGCCCGGTCGTCGGCTACGACCGGGCCGAACCCCTGCTCACCGTGAGGGAACTGTGAGATGAGCACTTCCACCACCACGCCCCGGTCGCCGTCCCGCCCCCGGCTCGGCGTGTTCAAGTTCGCCTCGTGCGACGGCTGCCAGCTCACCCTCCTCGACTGCGAGGACGAGCTGCTCGGCCTCGCGGACGAGTGGGAGATCGCCCACTTCACGGAGGCGTCCAGCGCGGTCGCCTCCGGCCCGTACGATCTGTCCCTCGTCGAGGGATCGGTCAGCACCCCCGAACATCTGGAACGCGTGCGGCGCGTCCGGGCCGAGTCCCGGCACCTGGTCACCATCGGCGCCTGCGCCACGGCCGGGGGCGTGCAGGCGCTGCGCAACTACGCCGGGATCGAGGAGTATCTGGCGACCGTCTACGCCCGTCCCGACTACATCGAGAGCCTCGCGACCTCCACGCCCATCGCCGCGCACGTGCCCGTCGACTTCGAGCTGCAGGGCTGCCCCATCGACCGCGGCCAGCTCCTGGAGGTCATCACGGCCTTCCTCGCCGGCCGGAAACCGGGCATTCCGAACCATTCCGTCTGCTTCTCCTGCAAGCGGCGCGGCAATGTCTGCGTCACCGTCGCCCAGGGGGTGCCCTGCCTCGGGCCCGCCACCCACGCGGGCTGCGGAGCCCTGTGCCCGACCTACGGACGCGGTTGCTACGGCTGTTTCGGACCGGCCGACACCACGAACCTCCCCGCGCTCGTCCCGCTGCTGCACCGCGACGGCATGGACGACGCTGACGTCGCCAGGTACCTGCACACCTTCAACGTGACCGCCTTCACCGCCGTGGAGGAGGAGGGACCCGGATGAGCCGGCCACCGGACCGCTCCCGGGTCCTGCGCGTTCCCGCGCTCACGCGCGTCGAGGGCGAGACCGCGCTGCGCCTGCGGATCCACGACGGAACCGTCACCGAGGCGCGGCTCGGCATCTACGAAGCCCCGCGGTTCTTCGAGGCCCTTCTCCGGGGCCGGGCCCACACCGAGCCTCCCGATCTCACCTCCCGCATCTGCGGGATCTGCCCGGTCGCCTACCAGCTGAGCGCCTGCCAGGCCGTCGAGGACGCGTGCGGGGTGGGCGTCGACGGCCGGCTCGCCGCCCTGAGACGCCTGCTGTACTGCGGGGAGTGGATCGAGAGCCAGACGCTGCACATCTACCTGTTGCACGCCCCCGACTTCCTGGGCCGCGACGACGTGGTCGGCCTGTCCCGGTCCCACCCGGCCCACGTCCGGCGCGGGCTGCGGCTGAAGCAGACCGGCAACGCCGTCGTCGAGCTGCTCGGGGGACGCGCCGTCCACCCCGTCAGCGTGCGGCTGGGCGGCTTCCACCGCACCCCCGCCCGCGCCGAGCTCCGCCCCCTGGCGGAGCGCCTGCGCGTGGCCCTCGACGACGCCTGGGACACCGTGTGCTGGGTGTCGGGGTTCGACTTCCCGGAGGCCGAGTGCGAGGCCGACCTGCTCGCGCTGGCCGAGCCGGACACCTACGCCATCGAGTCCGGCGTGCCCACCGTCGTCCCGTACGACGCGACACGCCCTGCGTGGAGCTTCCCGCTGCGGGCCTTCTCCGACCACGTCACAGAGGCGCAGGTGCCCCATTCCACCGCTCTCCACTCCCGTCTGGACGGCCGCAGGCACCTCACCGGCGCCCTCGCCCGTTACGCCGTGAGCGGGCACCTGCTGTCCCCGGCCGCGCTGGAAGCGGCGGCCGCGGCCGGACTGGACGACCCTCCGCTGGGCCAGGCCGCCGAGGGCGCCGGGCGGGGCGCCGTCTGCAGGAATCCCTTCCGGAGCATCCTGGTCCGCGCCGTGGAGGTGTTCTATGCCGTGGAGGAGGCTCTCCGGATCATCGCGGAGTACGAACACCCGGCCCGCCCGTACGTGCCCGTCCCTGCCCGCGGCGGGGTCGGCCACGGTGCCACGGAGGCGCCCCGGGGACTCCTCTACCACCGCTACGCACTCGACGACGAGGGCCGCGTCACCGACGCCCGCATCGTCCCGCCGACCGCTCAGAACCAGGGCGCGATCGAGGAAGACCTGCGCCGGACGGTCCAGGCCGCGCTCGACCGCGGAGAGGAGTCCGAGGCCGAACTCGTCCGGCTGTGCGAACGCGCCGTCCGCAACCACGACCCCTGCATCTCGTGCTCGGCCCACTTCCTGGACCTGGAGATCGAGCGGACTCCGGAAGACGCCTGACCGGAGCCTCCGCGACGCCGTCCCCGTCGTTCCCGTGGCCGCGTCCGGGGAAGTCGCGAAGTCGCTCGCGCAGCGTGGGGTCGACGGGCTTCCGGTACTCGACGAGGAGGACGTTCGCGGTCGCGGCACGAAGTCGCGCATCCCGCCCGTGGGGGATCGGTCACCGGGGAACCGCCGTCGGCCGAGACCACAGGAAGGCCATCATGAACCAACACGTCGTCGTCGGCCTCGACGGCTCCGCGGAGAGCGTGGCGGCGTCCCATTGGGCCGCCCGGGAAGCACTTCTGCGCGACACCGATCTGCATCTGGTCCATGTCGAGGAGCGGCTCCCGGCCCCCGGCGTACCCACCGCCGGCTCCGATCTGCGCCGTGCGTGGGTGCGGGATCTGTTTCACGGGGTCTCCGAAGAACTGCTCGGGGAACACCCGCGCCTGCGCATCAGCTCCGAGGCTCTGGACGGACGGCCGACGGACGCACTGGCGGGCGTCGCGGCGAACGCGAGCATGCTGGTCCTCGGCTCCCGGGGCCTGGGGGACCGTCTCGGGGTTCGTCCTCGGTTCCGTCGGACTGGCGGTCGTCCACGCGGTGCGGCAGCCGGTGGTCCTGGTGCGTGCGCCGGAGGACGTGCCCCCGGGCGCCGGGAGCGGCGACGCCGGACGCGGCGTTGTCGTGGGCGTCGACCTCGGCCGCCCGTGCGACGCCCTGCTCGCCTTCGCCTTCGAGGAGGCGTCACGCCGGCACCGCACGCTGACCGCGCTGCACAGTTGGATGCTGCCCCCGTTGGCGGGGACCGGAGCCGCGTACAGCGCTGAGGCCAACGCGCTGATCGCCCGCAGCACGGAAACCGACCTGGAGCACCTGCTGAGTCCCTGGCGGGACAGATACCCCTCCGTCGTCCTCGACGCGCGTGCCGCGGTCGGGCACCCGTCCCGGCAGCTCCTGGAGGCGTGCGCCGGAGCCGAACTCGTGGTCGTCGGCCGCCGCATCCGCCGGGCGCGGATCGGCGGACACGTCGGGCCGGTGACCCACGCGGTGCTCCATCACTCCACCGCCCCGGTCGCCGTCGTCGCCCACTCATGACCCGTCCTGGGCGACACGCGCGACGGCATACCGGCCTTCCGGTCTTCCCGCCGAGCTTCCCGATGGCGCTCCGTTCGTCGTCGGCGCCGCTCACCGGCGCTCCGCCGCACCGCGTCCGGGAACCGTCCCGCCGACGGGCGCGGGACCCGGCGGGACGGTCATCCCCTCGTCGACGCTCGTGCGCGATTCGGCGGCGTACACGTGCTGCTTCACCGCGGCGAAGCTGTCCGGCGCCACCGAGATCGAGTCGATTCCGGCCCGCACCAGGAACTCGGTGAACGAGGGGTCGTCGCTGGGGCGTTGGCCGCACAGACCGACCGGGCGCCCGGCGGAGTGGGCCCGGCCGATGAGCGAGCGGACGCTGCGCTCGACCGCGGGATCGGTCTCGTCGAAGACATGGGCGAGCAGTTCGGAGTCGCGGTCGACGCCCAGGGTGAGCTGGGTGAGATCGTTGCTCCCGATCGAGAAGCCGTCGAACCGCTCGGCGAAGTCCTCGGCAAGGATGATGTTGGAGGGAATCTCCGCCATCACGTACACCTTCAGACCGTGCTCGCCCCGGCGCAGTCCTCCTTCCGCCATGCCGTCGAGAACGCGGTCGGCCTCTTGGGTGGTCCGGCAGAAGGGGATCATCACGATCACGTTCGTCAGCCCCATCTCGTCCCGCACCCGGCGCAGTGCCCGGCACTCCAGCGCGAAGCCCTCACGGTAGCCGTCGCTGTAGTACCGGCTCGCGCCGCGCCAGCCGATCATGGGATTCGCCTCGGCCGGTTCGAAGGGCCGCCCGCCCAACAGGCGCGCGTACTCGTTGGTCTTGAAGTCACTGGTGCGCACGACCACCGGTTCGGGCCAGCGGGACGCCGCGATGCGTGCCACGCCGGAGGCCAGTCTGTCGACGAAGTACTGGCCGCGGTCCGGGTACCCCTCGGTGAGCCGCTCGACGGTACGACGGTCGTGCCGGTCCAACCGCTCGGGATGGAGCAGCGCCATCGGGTGGATCTTGACCTGATGGGCGACGATGAACTCCAGCCGAGCGAGCCCGACACCGTCGGCGGGCAGGCGCCACCAGCGGAAGGAGGCGGACGGATCGGCCAGGTTGAGCATCACGCGCGTCCGGGTGGCGGGAAGCCCGGAGAGGTCGGTCTCCTGTTCCTCGTACGGCAGCAGCCCCGCGTAGACGCGGCCGCGGGCGCCCTCGGCGCACGACACCGTCGCGTCCGCTCCGTCGTGCAGGACCTCGGTGGCCCGTCCCGTGCCGACGACGGCGGGCACGCCCAGTTCGCGGCTGACGATGGCGGCGTGCGAGGTCCGGCCGCCGTGGTCGGTGACGACCGCGGCGGCCCGTTTCATGAGCGGTTCCCAGTCCGGGTCGGTGATGCCGGTGACGAGCACTCCACCGGTCGGGAACCGGTCGAGTTCCACGGGCGAGTCGAGGACGACGGCCGGACCCGCGCCGATGGCCTCGCCGACCGCGATGCCCTCGACGAGGCTCGGCCCGGGAGCGGCGGTGAGGCGGCAGCGGCGGAGCGTCGTCGCACGGCGCCGGGACTGCACGGTCTCGGGACGTGCCTGGACCAGCGACAGTTCCCCGGTCGCGCCGTCCTTGGCCCATTCCAGGTCCATGGGGTACCCGTAGTGCTCCTCGACGGCCACCGCCCATGCGGCGAGCAGTCGGACCTCGGCGTCCGAGAGGACCCTGCGGGCGCGTTCGGCCGCGGTGGTGTCGACGGTCCTGGTGAGTTCGTGTTCGCCGTAGACGGCCTTCTGCCGCTTCGCCCCGATCCGGACGTCGATCACGGGGTCGAGTGCCGGATCCTCCAGACTCGATTTGAAGACCGTGTACTCGTCGGGGTCGGTCCGGCCGCTGACGACCGTCTCTCCCAGCCCCCATGCCGCGCTGACCACGACGACCCCGGGAAAGCCGCTCTCCGGGTCGAGGGTGAAGATCACGCCGGCCCCCGCGAGGTCCGAGCGGACCATGACCTGAACACCGATGGAGAGCGCGACCGCGAGGTGGTCGAAGCCCATGCGTTCCCGGTAGTCGATCGCCCGGTCGGTGAAGAGGGAGGCGTAGCACCGGCGGCAGCACTCCAGCAGCCGGGCCGCTCCGCGTACGTTCAGGTAGGTCTCCTGCTGACCGGCGAAACTCGCCTCGGGAAGGTCCTCGGCGGTGGCGCTGCTGCGCACGGCGACATCGGGGTCCCCACGCCCCTGCTCGTGCGCGAGCCGCTCGTAGGCGGCGACGACCTCGGTGCACAACCCGCTCGGCAGCGGCTCCGCCATGATCATCGAGCGGACGGCCGCACCCACCTCGTCCAGCGCCGCCCCTTCACGCAGACGTGCGATCTGTTCCTCGACGCGTTCCCGCAGACCGTGTCCGGTCAGCAGCTCCCGGTACGCGTCCGCGGTCGTCGCGAACCCGGGCGGCACCCGCACTCCGGCGGACGTCAGATGCGCGGTCATCTCCCCCAGTGAGGCGTTCTTCCCGCCGACGCGGGGGACGTCTTCGCGGCGGATCTCTTCGAACGGCACGACGCGTGGCGTGGTTGGCATGCTGTCCTCCGCTGTGCGCACGGAACTGGCGGGGTCAGTAGGACATCGGGCGGCCGGAGGGGGTGCGCAGGTCCGGCGGGAGAGGCCGCCGGGGCTCCTTCGGCCGTACCCGGATCCGTATGCGCCGCATCGCCCTCACCTTTGGGGTCCACGAGTTCGGACGGGTCTCCTGCTTCCAGGATCGCTCCTGCCGCGGATTCCGCAGGGGCGACCGGGCCCTGCACGTGCAGGCCGATCAGCCCTGACCCGCATCGCCGGGGCCGCAATGTCGCCTGGCCACGCGCGTCACTGTGTGCTCTCGGTGCTCTCGGGCGTGGCCAGGGGGCCGGACTCGCCGGTGAGGCAAGGTTCCACGTCCACCACGCCTTCCACGGCGCCGGCGAGGCGCACGGCAACCGAGACGAGTGAGGTGTCCTGGACCTGTCCGCGGAGGGTGACGACTCCCTCGTGCACGTCCACGTGGATGGTGTGGCTCAGGGCGGGAAACAGGTAGGACACCACCGTGCGCCGTACCTCCTCCTCGATGTCCTCGTCCGGCCGCAAGAAGACCTTCAGCAGATCCCCGCGGCTGACGATGCCCTTCAGCATGCCTTCGTCATCGACCACGGGAAGGCGCTTGACGTGCCTCACCGCCATGATCCGGGCGGCCTGGGCCAGCGTGACGTCCGGATGCACCGTGACGGCGGGCGAGCTCATGACCTCCTCCGCGGTCACCGCTCCCGCCTTGGCGACGTCGGCCAGGCGCTGGTACTGCTCGTACAGGCTCTGAGCGCGATCGCGGAACTCCTCCTTGGGCAGCAGGTCGGCCTCGGAGACCACACCGATGACGCGCCCTTCGCCTGCCAGCACCGGAAGGGCACTGACCCTCCACTGCCCCAGGGTCCGGACGACCTCCTTGAAGGGTGCGCCGCGTCTGACGGCGACCACCTGTCGCGTCATCACATCGCTCACGATGTGCGGAGTTTCATGCACGTCCGAACTCCCTTCCTTTCGCCCGTCAAGGCACGCTGCGCCCCGCCCGCACGGACACGGAGCGGGGCCACGTGCCGCACCCGTTCACATGCGCGGGGGACTGCCCCGGAGGTGCGGGGGACGGTCCCACCACATGGTGTCGGCTCCGTTCGTGACCGCAGTGTGCACGTGGTGCACAAGGTCCTGCCGCGCCTCGGTGAGGCCGCGGAGGACGGGCTCCCGCCGTCGGGGGCTGCCGGGCTGCCACAATGCCCGGGTTGCCGAAGACGTGCCGACGCGGGCCGTCCGGGGCGGCCACTGGTGTGGTGGCGATGTGGTTCGGCGGATACGCGCTGACCAGGCGGAAGACGTCGCCGACGTGGCCGTGCAGACCGTTGCCGCTCCGGTCGGCACGCCGACGGTGAAAGACGCCGGCCTCCCGTGACGGGGGTCGGTGTCCCGGTGCATCCCCTGTTCACCTCCGCGAAACGACAGCCTTGCGTTGATTTCCATGCTGCGTGGTCTCGAATCGCCCCGCGAATCGGGCAGCCCGCGCGCCTGCCACAGCGCAGGTTCGGCGCTTCAGCACCTGGCCACGGCTGAGCATTCGGACAAGGTGTCGGGCGATGGGCCTTCGGCCATGTGCAGCCTTCGGCAGGGAACCTCCCCGAAGCCGTTCAGCGATGGGACACGGCACACGGGGCGCCGGCCGAACGCGTGGACCACTGAGCGACGCCCGTCCCCGGGACGCCGTCCGCCCCTGACATCCGTGCCCCTCCTGGCCGGGGACGGGCTGTTCACGTTTCATGGGCATGGCTGCGGACGACGACGACGGCGCACGCGGCGTGCTGCACGCAGTGCTGGCTCACCGAGCCCAGCAGCGCCTCGGCGAATCCGCCGCGGCCGCGGTTGCCCACGACCAGCAGTCGTGCTCCTGCGGCGGCGTCGAGCAGGACGGCGGCCGGGTGTCCGTGCACCGCGCGGGCGTGGAGCGGGACCGGCCGTCCCGGACCCGGGCCGAGGGCCTGGTCGATCGTCTGATCCAGGAATGCGCGCGCCTGTACCTCGTAGTCCTCCGGCTTCTTGTCCGTGGGCGGCGCCAGACCGTACCAGGGCGTCGGGAAGTCCCAGGCAGTGACCGCGTCGACCACCCCACTGGTCAGTTTCGCCTGGTCGACCGCCCACCGCAGGGCCGCCTTCGACGGTTCGGAGCCATCAATGCCCACCACGATCCGCGGGGCGGACGGTGCCTCATCGTTCATCACACATCTCCTGATCGTGCTCGGTCCTCCTCCGCCGTCTCCCTCTCCTTCGTGGGGAGCGTGCCTCGGTGCCGGGTACTGCTCGGGGCGGAGGGCCCGGCGACGGGGCGGCCGGTCTCAGGCATTGTGTGTTCCTTCTCGTGCGGCGGCACGCCATGCGTGGCAGTTTGAGTACAGGAACCACAAGGAGACGGTGACCGCCGTGGAGCCCGTCCCGGCGACCGCCTTGTCGTAGTGGCGTTGTCGGAAGCCGCCGGAGGTCGCGGTTCCGACGTGCATCGGCGAGCAGATCAACGGGTGGTCTCGGTGGTCGGCCGTGTGACCGTGCACCCGGTGGGTTCGGCGCCCGGCGTGCCCCGGCACCACCGCTCCCGGGCCGGCCGCCGCATCCAGTGGCCGCCGGCTGCCGCCCGCAACAGGCACGACGACACGTCCCGCACTTCTCCGGGAGCGCGGACCGAGGACGAGGACCCGGTCATGGACCACCGCGTCATCCACCAACGGCCAACCCCCGGGTCCGCCTTCGCGCTTCGGGACTATGAACAGGCCCGTGCCGAATTCACCTGGGAAGAGGCCCGGTCGCGGCTGGCCGGACTCCCCGGCGGTGGGCTGAACATGGGTTACGAAGCCGTGGACCGCCAGATCGCGGCGGGGCTGGGCGGGCGCGAGGCACTACGATGCATCACCATCGGTGACAGGATCACTCGCATCAGTTACGGCGAGCTCGCCCGCCTCACCGGGCGATTCGCCAACGCGCTCACGTCCATGGGGGTGGCCCGTCAGGAGAGGGTGTTCACGCTGCTGGGCCGCTGCCCGGAGCTCTACACGACAGTTCTGGGCACGCTGCGCGGGGCGCGGGTGCTGTGCCCGTTGTTCTCGGCGTTCGGACCGGAGCCCGTCCGGCAGCGGCTGGCGCTGGGCGACGCGCGCGTTCTCGTCACCACGCAGGAGCTGTACCGGCGCAAAGTGGCCGACAACCGGCACCGCCTGCCGTCCCTGGAACACGTCCTGCTCGTCGGCGCCGTCGAGGATCCGCCACCCGGAACGGCGTCGTTCGACGAGACGCTGAGACGGGCCTCGCCCGAGTACACCGTTCCGCCCACCTCACCGGAGGACATGGCACTGCTGCACTTCACGAGCGGTACCACCGGGGCGCCCAAAGGAGCGGTCCACGTGCACGAGGCGGTCGTCGCCCACCACGCGACGGCAAAGTTCGCGCTCGATCTGGGCCCGGGTGACGTCTACTGGTGCACGGCGGACCCCGGATGGGTGACCGGAACCTCGTACGGGATCATCGCCCCGCTCACGCACGGGGTCACCGTGGTGGTGGACGAGGGCGAGTTCGACGTGCACCGCTGGTACCGCGTCCTGGACGGCCAGAGGGTCTCGGTCTGGTACACGGCGCCGACGGCGGTCCGCATGCTGATGCGGGCCACCCCCGGGAGCGTGCCGAAGGGGCTCCCGGGGCCGTACGACCTGTCGGCCCTGCGTTTCATCGCCAGTGTGGGCGAACCGCTCAACCCGGAAGCGGTCCTGTGGGGGCAGGACGTCCTCGGACTGCCGATCCATGACAACTGGTGGCAGACGGAGACCGGCGCGATCATGATCGCCAACTTCGCCTCCGGCGACATCCGTCCGGGGTCCATGGGACGCCCCCTGCCCGGTGTAGAGGCCGGTCTGCTCGAACGCGGCAAGGACGGGCGCGCCGAGGTCACCGCGGGACACGTGCGCGTGATCGGCGAACCGGGCCGGGTGGGGGAACTCGCACTGCGTCCGGGCTGGCCTTCCATGTTCCGTGGCTACCTGCATGACGACGCCCGCTACGCGGCCTGTTTCGCCGACGGCTGGTACCTCACGGGCGATCTCGCCAGACGGGACCAGGACGGCTGGTACTGGTTCGTGGGCCGTGCCGACGACGTCATCAAGTCGGCGGGACATCTGATCGGGCCGTTTGAAGTGGAGAGCGCGCTCATGGAGCACCCGGCCGTCGCGGAGGCCGGGGTCGTCGGCCGGCCGGATCCGGTGGCGGGTTCGGTCGTCAAGGCATTCGTGTCGCTGCGGCCGGGGTGCACGCCCGGCCTGCCGCTCGAACGCGAGCTCCTGGCGTTCGCACGTCGGCGGCTGGGACCGGCCGTGGCCCCACGGGAGATCGAGTTCGAGCAGGACCTCCCCAGGACACGGAGCGGCAAGGTGATGCGCCGGGTCCTGCGGGCCCGGGAAGCGGGACTGCCCGAAGGGGACCTGTCCACGATCGAGAAGCCGGAGTGAATCGCCCGTGAACGGAGGCACGACGATGAGCGGCACCACCGCACGCACCGACCGACCAGCCCGACCGCCGGTGCGCGGAAGTACGCGTAAGAAGGCAGGCACCACCGCGGGGCGGATCACGTCCGAGTCCGGGCACCGCCTGTCGCTGCTGCGGGACATGCTCACGATCCGCCGGTTCGAGGAGCGCTGTGTCGAGCTGTACAGCAGCACGAAGATCCGGGGGTTCGTCCACCTCTACATCGGTGAGGAGGCCGTCGCCGTAGGCGTCAACGCCGCCCTGCGCCAGGAGGACGCGGTGGTGTCGACCTACCGGGAGCACGGACACGCACTGGCCCGCGGGGTGCCCCCGGACGCGGTGATGGCCGAGATGTACGGCAAGGCCACCGGTTGCAGCCGCGGACACGGCGGCTCCATGCACCTGTTCGACGCGGAGCGCCGTTTCTACGGGGGCAACGCGATCGTGGCGGGCGGACTGCCCCTGGCCGCCGGGCTCGCGCTCGCCGACCGGATGCGCGGAACCGCACGTGTCACCTGTTGCTTCTTCGGGGACGGAGCCTTCGCCGAAGGCGAGTTCCACGAGACGGCCAATCTCGCGGCGCTCTGGCAGCTGCCCCTGCTGCTGGTCTGCGAGAACAACCTGTACGCGATGGGGACGAGCCTGGCCCGAGAACACGCGCAGACCAACCTCGCGATGCGTGCCGCGTCCTACGGCATGCCCGCCTGGACCGTCGACGGCATGGACGTGCTCGCCGTCGAATCGGCCGCCTGCCGGGCCGCGGAGTCCGTGCGCGGGGGTGGCGGTCCGCACTTCCTCGAAGCACAGACGTACCGGTTCCGCGCCCATTCCATGTACGACCCGGACCGGTACCGGCCCAAGTCCGAGATCGAGCAGTGGAAGAAGCGGGATCCGATCCAGGGGCTGGCCGACCGGATGCGATCCGGGGGACACCTCGACGACGGCGCGATGCGGCAGATGGAACAGGAGGTGCTCGACGTGATCGAGCACGCCGTCCAGTCGGCGGAGGACGGGCCGACGGAGCCCGTCGCGGACCTGCTCCGCAGCGTGACGAGCGCGGCGGGAGCCGCCTCATGACCGCGCGCCGGACATCCACGAGCGCGCCGCCGCCCACGACGTACCGCGAAGCGCTCCGCGAGGGACTGCGCGAAGCGCTGCGGGACGAGCGGGTGTTCCTCATGGGCGAGGACGTCGGCAGATACGGCGGCTGCTTCGGGGTCAGCCTCGGCCTTCTGGAGGAGTTCGGCCCCGACCGAGTCCGCGACACTCCGCTGTCGGAGTCCGCGTTCGTGGGGGCGGGCATTGGCGCCGCGATCGGGGGGATGCGGCCGGTGGTCGAGATCATGACGGTCAACTTCAGCCTTCTCGCGCTGGACCAGATCCTCAACAACGCGGCCACCCTGCTCCACATGTCCGGCGGACAACTGAACGTGCCCGTGGTGATCCGCATGACCACGGGGGCCGGACGGCAGCTGGGCGCACAGCACTCGCACAGCCTGGAAGGCTGGTACGCCCACATCCCGGGCATCCGGGTACTCGCCCCGGCGACCCTGGAGGACGCACGGCACATGTTGGCGGCCGCGCTCGCCGACCCGGACCCGGTGCTGATCTTCGAGCACGGCAGCCTCTACAACGCCGCGGGAGTTCTCGACCCCGCGGTCCAGGCCGTCGACCTCGACCGTGCGGCGGTGCGCAGGCCCGGCACGGACGTCTCCGTCGTCACCTACGGCGGCTCGCTGCCGAAGGCGCTGGCTGCCGCGGACCTCCTTTCCGAGGAGGGCGTCAGCGCGGAAGTCCTCGACCTGCGCGTCCTGCGTCCGCTGGACGACGCCACGGTCATGGAGTCCGTGGGCCGTACCCACCGGGCCGTGGTCGTGGACGAGGCCTGGCGCAGCGGAAGCCTCGCCGCCGAGATCTCCGCGCGCATCACCGAGCAGGTGTTCTTCGACCTCGACGCCCCGGTGCACCGTGTGTGCAGCGCCGAAGTGCCCATCCCGTACGCCCGGCAGCTCGAGGAGGCGGCGCTGCCCCAACCGGCCTCCATCGTCGACGCGGTCCGCCAGGTGGTGAGCTGACATGCCCGAGTTCACCATGCCTTCCCTGGGCGCCGACATGGACGAGGGGAGGCTGCTGGAGTGGCTGGTCGGCGAGGGCGACACGGTGTCGAGGGGAGACGTCGTAGCAGTCGTCGAGACGTCCAAGTCCACCATCGAGGTCGAGTGCTTCGACTCGGGAACCGTCAGCCGCCTCCTGGTCGCCCCGGGTACCACCGTGCCGGTCGGCGCCCCCCTCGCGGTCATCGACACGGCTGCCGGGCCGGTCGCCCGGGTCACCGTGCGAGGCACGCCGGGGCGGCGGGACGAGACCGGCCCGGCACCCCTCGGCCGCGACGCCGATTCCGCTTCGACGCCCCTGACGAGACACCTGGCACGGGAGAAGAACGTCGACCTGGCCACCGTGCGCGGCTCGGGCAGCGGAGGACGGATCACCCGCGCCGACGTGGAGCGTGCGGCGTCCCGGCCGCGACACCGCGTCCCGGCGTCGCCGCTGGCCCGTCGGCTGGCTCAGTCGCTGGACGTGGACCTGGACCGAATCCGGGGCACAGGACGCGAGGGTGCGGTCAGGGCCGACGACGTGCGTGCCGAGGCGGAGCGACGCACCGCGCGTTCCCACCCCCGCCGCGCCACGGCGGAGAAGGAGAAGCGGCCGGGGCCGGTTCCCCCGCGGCCGGCGGGGCCCGCCGCGGGGGAACCGGCCCCGCGTGCGGCGATCTCCGCTCTGATGTCGCGCGCCAACCGCGAGATACCGCACTACTACCTGTCCACGACGGTCGACCTCGCGACCGCCCTGACATGGATGCGCGACCGGAACGCGAGCAGCCCCGTGGAGGAACGCCTGGTGCCCGCCGCCCTGCTCCTGAAGTCCGTCGCCCTCGCGGCACGTCAGGTACCCGAGCTGAACGGCTACTGGAAGGACGACGGTTTCGCGCCGGCCGCGACCGTGCGGCTCGGCGTCGCGGTCTCGCTGCGTGGCGGCGGTCTCGCGGCACCGGCGCTCGCGAACGCCGACATCATGGCCCTGCCGGAACTCATGGCGACGCTCAGGGACCTGGTCTCACGGGCCCGCGGAGGGCGCCTGCGCGCGTCGGAGACCGCTGATCCCACGCTCACGGTGACGGATCTCGGCGATCAAGGAGTCGAAACGGTGTTCGGGGTGATCTATCCGCCGCAGGTGGCGCTCGTGGGTCTCGGGTGTGTCGTCGAGCGCCCCGTGGCCGTGGACGGGATGCTGACGGTGCGTCCGACCGTGACAGCCACGCTCTCCGCCGACCACCGGGCGAGCGACGGTGCGACCGGCGCCCGTTTCCTGACGGCACTCGACCGACTGCTCCAACGACCGGAGGAACTGTGAACCGAGACGAGGCCCTCGAACTGATCAAACAGATCCTGACGGATGTGGTGCCAGGCGCCGACGTCTCCGTACTCTCACCCGACGAGGACTTCCGGATCGCACTCGAGATGGATTCGCTGGACTTCCTCAACTTCGTCGAGGGCCTGAGCGGGCGAACGGGCCTCCCGCTCCCGGAGAAGGACTACCCCTCGCTGACCACGCTCAACGGCTGCGCGGACTACGTCGCCTCGCGCGCGTCGACCGCGTAGGCCTCGGCCGCCAGGCCGGCCGGAAGCCTCAAGGCGCCTCACCGGCACTGCCTGACCGCGGCAGCCTCACGACCGGCCCCTGGCCCGCGCTGTCGACGGTCGGCCCCTTTCCGCTGGGGGATGCCGCGCATGCTTCTGCCGTCGTCACGATGGCGTTCGGGAGAGCGGGCGAAGCCCTTCCGTGGTCGCACTCACCTGATGAGGAGTCAGGAAAGCGGGCGAGCAGTCGGCGCGAGTCCTGAGAACCTGGGGGACGCTGCCCGGCCACGCGATTCGTCGTACGGTAGGGAAACCGCCCTTGACCTGCAAAAACGCAGGCAGGGAGCCTAGGTTCAGGAGTACTCGATGCTGCGCACCATGTTCAAGTCCAAGATCCACCGGGCCACCGTGACCCAGGCCGATCTGCACTACGTCGGTTCCGTCACCGTCGACGGCGAGTTGATGGAGGCGGCGGACCTGCTGCCCGGCGAGCTGGTGCACATCGTCGACATCGACAACGGCGCCCGGCTGGAGACGTATGTCATCGAGGGCGTGCGCGGCTCCGGTGTCATCGGCATCAACGGCGCCGCCGCGCACCTGGTTCACCCCGGCGACCTGGTCATCCTCATCAGCTATGCGCAGGTCGACGACGCCGAGGCGCGCGGTCTGACGCCGCGCGTCGTGCACGTCGACGCCGCCAACCGCATCGTCGGGCTCGGCGCCGACGCCTCCGAACCCGTGCCGGGGAGCGGCACCGGACGGGGTCCGCACACCGTGTCCGCGGGGCGCCGACCGTGACCGTCCCGGCAGCGGCGGAGCATCCGCCGTGTCGGAACGGGCCGGCCGGATCGACATCGACATCGACGTCCGCGACGACCGCGCGAGCGGCGGGTCTGTAGCGTTCGGGCGGTGACGCTCGCGCTTCTGCACACCTCCCCGGTCCATGTCCCGGCCTTCGACGCCCTCCGCGACGCGGACCATCCCGGACTCGCCCTGCGGCATCTGGTACGGGAGGGCCTGCTCCGGCGGGCCCGGGAACACGGGCCCGGGGCGGTGGCGGACGAGATCCGGGGACTGCTCGCGGATGCCGTGGCCGGGGGCGCTTCGGCCGTCCTCTGCACCTGTTCGACGATCGGCGGGGTCGCGGAGGCGGCCTCGGCGGCGGTCGGCGTCCCGGTGCTGCGGGTGGACCGGCCGATGGCGGCGGAAGCGGTGCGACGGGGGCGGGTGGTGGTCCTCGCCGCGCTGGAATCCACCCTGTCCCCGACCCTGGAGCTGCTCGCGGAGGAGACCGGGAAGGCGGAGAAGACGGGGGAGGCAGGAGACACGGGGGAGGTGGGGGAGCGGCCGGTCGGCGTGCGCACGGTCCTGGTCGACGGGGCCTGGGAGCGTTTCACGGCCGGTGACCGGGACGGCTTCCTCGACCTGGTCGCGACGGCGGCGGACGCGGTGACGGATGCCGACGCGATCGTACTGGCGCAGGCGTCCATGGCCGACGCGGCCAGCCGCACCGGCACCCGGATTCCGGTGCTGTCCAGTCCGCGTTCGGGGCTGGCCGCCGCCGTGGCCGCCGCGCGACGCTGATCCGGCGACGCCGCTCGTCGGCCATCGCCGGTCGACGTCGCCGGCGCGTTCGCCGTTCGCCGTTCGCTGCTCGGTGGGCGGAGGCGACGGGCCGGGACACGTGGCCCCGGACAGATCATTCGGAACCCGTACGCATGGGTTCACCGGGCGCGGGCAGCCGGTCCGGGGGACGGTGGAAGGAGACGCACCACGAACCGCTCGGAGACCCGCGATGACCAACCCGTATCCCGACCCCGTGCCCCCGGCGCCCACTCCCGGGCCGGTGCCCGAGCCCCCACCGCAGCCGCCGATGCCGCCCGGCCCCGTTCCGCCCGGCCCGGCACCGGATCCGATCCCGCAACCGCCCGCCCCGAACCCGGAGCCGGTGCCGGAACCGGAGCCTTCGCCCCGCCCGCCAGGATGACCCCCTGAGCGCCGCCGGACGCAGCACAGCGGGCGCGCCCCGACCGAGGAGGCCGGGGCGCGCCCGTCGTGTGTGGGCGGCGGGGGGCGGCGCCGGGGCGCCCCCGCCGCCCGATCGCCCCGCCGCCCGGCCGTGTACGGGGTGTTCGCGGCCGGTTGGGGCCGGTTGGGCCGCGGTTCGCGGGTCCGTCCGTCAGGCGATGATCGGGACCGCGGCTTCCGGCGTCAGCATCCGGAACACGAACGACTGGTGGAAATAGAGCCGGATGCCGGTCGCGTCGTGATCCTGGTAGCCGATCGAGAGGTCCTGGCCCAGGCGCAGTTCGAAGTCGCCGCCGCGGGTGGACAGCAGCACACCGCCCCTGACGGCGGGCGCCCACAGGATCTGGTCGTCGAGCAGCCGGGCCAGATGGGTGGCGACCGGATAGCCGTGGTCGGAGGTCTCGGTCGCCTCGGTGAAGGCGTCGGCGCCCAGCAGCAGCCGGTACGGGCCGTCGACGCCGGCCAGCCGCAGCTGGGTCAGAGCCTGGCTGACCGTGGCCGGATAGTCCCGGGCGTCGGCCGGCAGGGCCAGCGGCGTGTGCGACGAGCCGTCCCGGAGGCCGGTGACGCCGGCCGAGGCGTAGCCGTCGATGATCGCCATGTCCTCGGCGAACGCACAGGTGCGGGCCGCGCCCTTGACCGGCTGCCAGTCGCTGTCGGCCGAGCCGCGCTCGACGTCGTCCACGGCCTCCCGGGTCACGGTGAACGGCACCCGCCACTCGATGACGGGCATCGAGGTACGGGCCCGTGCGATCACATCGGGAGTGGGCGGGTCGATGTCGCGCAGATGACCGTCGCCGACGGCCGCCAGCCCGGGGCCGGCGGGTCCGGTGACGTCGACGACGCGGCGGCCCGCCACATGGCGGCTGAAGGTGCGCCTGGCCTCTTCCTCGATCTGGTCCCAGGCGGCCTGGGTGACGGGGGCGAGTTCGCGGTGGAGGTTGGTCATCACTGGGCGCTCTCCTGCAGGCTGCCGATGCGCAGCGAGCCGTCGTCCGGCCGGGCCGGGGACGGGTCCTGCGCCGGCACGGACATCGGTTCGGGCGCCGGCTCGGACGGGGACTCGGTCGCGGTCCCGGCGGGCGACGGCGGAAGGGCGTCGAAGAACCCGGCGCCCGGGGCGTAGAACAGGGTGCCGGTGACCGCCGTCGAGAAGTCGAGGATGCGGTCGTGCGTGCCGGGCGGATCGCCCAGGAACATGTTGCGGAGCATCCGCTCGGTCACGTCCGGATCGGCGGCGTAGCCGATGAAGTACGTACCGAACTCGCCCTGCCCGAAGCTGCCGAACGGCATGTTGGCCCGGAGGATCTCGCGGGAGGTGCCGTCCGGCTCGGTGATGGTGTTCAGGGCGACGTGCGAGTCGGCGGGCTTGACGTCGTCGGGAAGTTCGACGTCGGCGAACTTGGTGCGGCCGATGACCCGTTCCTGTTCCTCGGTGCTCAGACCGTTCCAGGAGGCGAGGTCGTGCAGGTACTTCTGCGTGATGACGTAGCTCCCCCCGGCGAAAGCGGGGTCTTCGTCGCCCACCAGGGCCGCCGACCGGGCGTCCGCGCCGACCGGGTTCTCGGTGCCGTCGACGAACCCGAGCAGGTCCCGGTGGTCGAAATAGCGGAATCCCTGCGTCTCGTCGACCACCCGCACCGCCGCGCCGAGCCGGCCCAGCAGCTGGGACGCCCACTCGTAGCACACGTCCATCCGCTCGGCCCGGACGTGGAACAGCAGGTCGCCCGGGGTGGACGGGGCGTGGTGCCGGGCACCGCGCAGTTCCCGGAACGGGTGCAGCCCGGCGGGGCGCGGCCCCGCGAACAGCCGGTCCCAGACGTTCGAACCGAAGCCGGTCACGGTGGCCAGACCGGAGTCGGGGAACCGGAACGCGAGGGATCGGGCGATCGCCGGCAGTTCCGGCAGCACCTCGCGCACGACGAGCTCACGACCGGGTTCGACCGTGGCGACCAGGATCACTGCGGCGCTGGTCAGCGGCGCGACGACGGGCTGGGCCGCGGCGGGTTCGGATTCCGGCGGGGCATCGGGCATGCGGGGGCTCCAGGGGCTCGGCCGAGGAGGTGACGGCGGGTACCGGTCACCACGGGGTTCGGCGGTGCGGACTTCGGGTCGGTGCGGCACCGGTCGGTGCGGCGCGGAGCGGTCGGACACGGGTCGGTCGGACACGGGTCGGTCGAACTCGGGATGGTCAAAAACGGTTCGGTCAAACGGAGTTCGGGCCCCTGCGACTGCACGCCGAGAAACACCTTGGAAGCGTGTTCGCGGCGTGCGTGCGCGGAAGGCCCGCTGCCACTTACGCACGGGGACGGCGCCGCCGCACCCCGGGTGCACCCGTCCGGGTGATGCCGCCTCGCTCGAAGGGGCGCGGGTGCGAGGGGCGCGGCCGTCGTCGGAGGGGCGCGGTTCGGGGGAGCATGCGAGCCCGGCGCATGAGACCCGTGCGCCGGGTCAGCCGGTCTCGACCTCCGAGCGGTCGCCGCCCCAGAGCGTGTGGAAGGAGCCCTCCCGGTCCGTGCGCCGGTAGGTGTGCGCGCCGAAGAAGTCGCGCTGCCCCTGGGTGAGCGCCGCGGGCAGCCGGTCCGCGCGCAGCCCGTCGTAGTAGGAGAGCGCGGCGGAGAATCCGGGCGCCGGCACGCCCTGCCGTGCCGCTTCGGAGACCACCGCGCGCCAGTCGTCCTGCGCCCCGCCGATCTCCGCGGCGAACCGCTTGTCGGAGAGCAGGCTCAGCAACTCGGGGCTGGCCTCGTACGCGGCCCGGATCCGGTCCAGGAACGCCGCCCGGATGATGCACCCGGCCCGCCAGATGCCGGCCACCGCGCCGAGGTCGATGTCCCAGTCGTATGCCTCGCTGCCCACCCTGATCTGGTGGAACCCCTGCGTGTAAGAGACGATCTTGGACGCGTACAGGGCCTGCTCCACCCGGTCGGCGAACGCCCCGGCCGCCGCCTCGTCGAGCGGCCGGGGCGAGGGGCCCGCCAGACTCTTCGCCGCCTCCCGCAGATCCGTGTGACCGGACAGCGAACGGGCGAAGACGGCCTCCGCGATGCCGGAGACCGGCACCCCGAGGTCGAGCGCGATCTGCACCGTCCAGCGGCCGGTGCCCTTCTGCTCCGCCTGGTCCCGCACGATGTCGACGAACGGTTTCCCGGTCGCCGCGTCGGTGTGCGCCAGGACCTCCGCCGTGATCTCGATGAGGTAGGAGTCGAGACGCCCGGTGTTCCAGCGGCGAAACGTCTCGGCGATCCGGGCGGGGGAGTAGCCGGCGACCTTGCGCAGCAGGTCGTACGCCTCCGCGATCAGCTGCATGTCGGCGTACTCGATGCCGTTGTGGACCATCTTCACGAAGTGGCCGGCGCCGTCGGGGCCGATGTGCGTGGTGCACGGCGCGCCGTCGTCCGCCTTGGCGGCGATCTTCTCCAGCATCGGCCCCAGGGACGCGTACGACTCGGCGGAGCCGCCGGGCATGATGCTCGGCCCGTGCAGCGCGCCCTCCTCGCCGCCGGAGATGCCGACGCCCACGAAGTGGATGCCGCGCCCGCGCAGTTCCCTCTCGCGGCGCCGGGTGTCCTCGAAATGCGCGTTCCCGCCGTCGATGACGACGTCGCCCTCTTCGAGGAGCGGGACGAACTCCTGGATCACGGCGTCCGTCGCCGCGCCCGCCTTCACCATGATGAACACCCGGCGCGGACGCTCCAGCGCCGCGACGAACTCCTGCGGCGTCCGCGCGGCCACGAAGGATCCCTCGTCGCCGAACTCCTCGATCAGGGCGTCGGTCTTCGAGACCGTCCGGTTGTGCACGGCTACCTGGTAGCCGTTGCGGGCGAAGTTGCGGGCGAGGTTGCGGCCCATGACCGCCAGCCCCGTGACGCCGATCTGCGCGGTACCGCTCATCGGTGTGCTCTGCAATCTGTGTCGGGAACCGGTTCTTCAGTATGGGCGCGGGGCCGCGGGAGGGCCCGATCGGCGTGGGCCGTCCGAGGCGTCCCGGCCCGCCTGCCGGATGTTCGGCGTCCCGGGCGGGCGGCGTCCTGGACGTCCGGCGTCCCGGATATCCGGTGGTGTGCCGGACCCTGACCTAGGTAGCCTAGGAAATAACCTAGGGAGACTAGGTTGACCATGGCTCCGAAGGGGTGGCGAATGGCGCGCGCGGGTCTCACGACGGAACGCGTGGTGGAGGCGGCGGCCGATCTGGCGGACTCCGTGGGCTTCGACCAGGTCACGATCTCCGCGCTGGCCCGCGGGTTCGGTGTGAGGGACGCCAGCCTGTACTCCCACGTCCGCAATCTGCTCGATCTGCGGACCCGGGTCGCCCTGCTGGCCGCGGGGGAGTTCATCGACCGCATCAACGCGGCGATCGCCGGGCGCGCCGGCAAGGACGCCCTGATCGCGTTCGCCGCCGCCTACCGGTCCTTCGCGCTGGAACGGCCGGGACGGTACGAGGCGACCCAGATGCGGATCGATCCCGAGATCGCGGTCCGGTCCTCCGCGTACCTGCGGACCATCGAGACCATCGGCGCGATGCTGCGCGCGTACGGACTGACCGAACCCGATCTCACGGACGCGGTACGACTGCTGCGCAGCACCCTTCACGGCTACTGCGCCCTGGAGGCGAACGGCGGTTTCGCCGCGTCCCGTGAGGTGGACGCGTCCTGGGAACGGGCCGTCGACGCCCTGCACTTCCTGCTGGAGCACTGGTCGTCCGCAGTGAGCGAGGGGGAAGCACGATGAACGAGACGAACGAACAGCCGACCCGCACGACCGGTACGCCGCCGCCGGGAGGGGCGGCGTCCGAAGCCGCCGTGTCCGACCGCGGACCGTCCGTCCGGACGGCGTCCGGCGGAGCCGCGCCCGACCGCGCAGGCCGGCTGCGCGTGGCGGGGGCGACGCTTTACTACGAAGTACGCGGTCAGGGGCCGCTGTTGCTGCTGATCCCGGGCGGCAGCGGAGACGCGGGGATCTACGACCGGATGGCGGCCCGTCTGGCCGACCGGTGGACCGTGGCCGCCTACGACCCGCGCGGATACTCGCGCAGCGTCCTCGACGACGGTCCCGCCGAGCAGCGGGTGGACGTCCAGAGCGACGACGCGTACCGGCTGATCGACCTGCTGGCGCCGGACGGCGCGCCCGCGGCCGTCTTCGGCACCAGTTCGAGTGGCATCGTCGCCCTGGACCTGCTCGCCCGGCACCCCGAGCGGCTGAGCCGGGTGGTCGCCCATGAGCCGCCGGTGGTGGAACTGCTGCCCGATCCCGCGGTGGGGCGCGGGCTGTTCGCCGCGGTGCGCGAGTCCTTCAGGAAGCACGGGGTGGACGCCGCGATGGCCACCATGACGGCGGGACTCATGGGGGAGGCCGCGGACCGTCCAGCCGAGGACGGCCGTGCCCGGGCCGTGGCGGCGCCGTCCCCGAGGGAGGCCGAGGCGTTCCGGCGGATGCGCGCCAACCTGCCCGTGTTCCTGGAGCAGGTGCTCTGTTCCTTCAGCGGCTGCCTGCCCGATCTGGAGGGGCTCGGGCGGGCGGCGGAGAAGCTCGTCATCGGGGTGGGACGGGACTCCCGCGACCTCCTGACGGCGATCCCGGGCGCCCGGCTCGCGGATCGGACCGGGGCCGGACTCGTGGAGTTCCCCGGAGGGCACGTCGGCTCGGTCGAGGAACCGGACGCCTTCGCCGACCGGTTGCGGGAGGCGCTGACCGTCTGACCGGTCCGAATTCACCGGGTCGCCCGAACCACCCGAATTCAACGGGCCGCCTGGATCCTCCGAATGTGCCGGACCGTCAGAGTTCGCCGGGCCGTCCGGCTCGTCCGGACGCGACCGGGCGGCCAGGGCCGGTGAACTCGGGTACGGCGAAAGGGGGATGACGGGATGTCCGGTTGGATCGTGAGGCCTCGCCTTCGGCAGGTGCGCCGGAACGGGGGGTCGGTCATGGCGAACCGGCGGGTATCGGGCGGGCGGTTGAGGCGCACTTGTCATCTTCCTTTGCCTGCACATAAGTTGGCGCTTGCGACGTGTCCTACAGCCAGTGGGGGAGCCACATCATGGCCGCAACCGGACGGCACCGCAGATACCGGCCCAGCCTGCTGAACCGTGCCTCGCTCACCATCACCGCCGGTGGCGCGGGCCTCGCGCTCCCGCTCATCACGGCGGCTTCCGCGGGTGCCGCGTCACCGGACGTCTGGGAGAAGGTCGCCGCCTGCGAGTCCACCGGCGACTGGCACATCAACAACGGCAACGGCTACTTCGGCGGTCTGCAGTTCTCGCGGTCGACCTGGGCGGCCTACGGCGGCACCGTCTACGCCCCCCGCGCCGACCTGGCCACCAGGGCCGAACAGATCGCCGTCGCCGAGAAGGTGCTCAAGGGGCAGGGGCCCGGCGCCTGGCCGCACTGCTCGACACGCGCCGGGCTGACCGCGGGCGGGAAGTCCGCCGGCGTCGCCCCGCAGTCGGAGCACAGCAGTCATGTGCGGACCTCCGCTCCGTCGCCGGCCGCGAAGACGAAGGCGCAGACGAAGCCGAAGGCGAAGGCGAAGACGCAGGCCGCGCCCAAGCGGACCGCCGCTCCGGCCACGCCGGCCACCGCGTCCGGGAAGCACGAGCCGTACACCGTGGCCCGTGGCGACTCGCTCTCGGCGATCGCGGAGAGCGAGGGCGTCCGGGGCGGCTGGCAGCGCCTCTATTCGGCCAACCGTGATGTGGTGGGCGACGACCCGGACCTCATCTTCCCCGGCCAGCGCCTGAGCCTCGACACGGCCCGGGCGCCGAGAACGGGCTCGGGCTCCGGCGCCCGCCCGGCGGCGAAGGCGAAGCCGGAGACGAGACCGGTGGCGGAGGCGCACCGCAGGGCGGAGCCGCAGCGCCAGGAGGCCAGACCCCACGACGGCGCGGCCGAGCAGCAGGGCGGCCGAGCCGCCGCGGCCAAGGGCCGGATCACCGAAGCCCGCGAGCGGGCCGCCGAGCAGCGGCAGGGGGCCGCGAAACCGTCCCGGGCCACGGAACAGGCCAAGGCCCTCGCCGCCGAACGGACGGGCGGCGGACAGCCCGCGCCCACCGAGCAGCACCGGGCCGAGAAGGAGCACCAGGCCGCGAAGCCCGCGAGCCCGGCCGCGAAGCCCTCACAACAGGCCGCGAAGCCCGCACCGCGCCCGGCCGCGAAGCCCTCGCACCAGGTCGCGAAGCCCGCACCGCGCCCGGCCGCGAAGCCCTCGCACCAGGTCGCGAAACCCGCACCGCGCCCGGGCAGGACCGAGACGCGCCACCCTTCGCGGTCGGAGAACCGCCCGGGTCTCGTCGCCCCCGTGGCGGCGGGCATCGGCACCCCGTACCACCGGGCCGGCGCCTGGGCCAGCGGGTACCACACCGGCATCGACTTCCCGGTCCCCACCGGCACCACGGTGAAGGCCATCAGCTCCGGCACCGTCGTCTCGGCCGGCTGGGCGGGCGCGTACGGGTACCAGGTCGTCATCCGGCACGGCGACGGCAAGTACAGCCAGTACGCGCATCTGTCCGCGCTCCATGTGCGAGAGGGGCGGCACGTCTCCGCCGGCCAGCGGATCGCCCGCTCGGGCTCCACGGGGAACGTCACCGGCCCGCACCTGCACTTCGAGATCCGCACCGGGCCCGGCTACGGCTCGGACATCGACCCGCTGGCCTACCTCAGGGCGGGCGGCGTCAGCGTCTGAACGGCTGCCGGGGGCCCGGCTGCGCCGAGGTCGTCGTCCATCCCGTTCCGCCGCGCGGGGACCGGTGCGAGAGGCCCGGCGTCGCCGCTCCCCGGGACGGCGCTCCCGGCGGTCACGACGCCGGCCATGCCCTCGTCCACGCCGCCCGTGCCGTCGGTGTCCTCGGTCGTGTCATCGGCGGTCGGGCCCGCGTCGGCGCTCGCCGCGGCGCGGGCCCCGCAAGTGCTCGCGGCGCTCCGGGAGTACGCGGCGTCCCCGGTCTCGCGAGCGTCCAGGACGTCCCCGGTCTCGTGAGCGTTTCCGGCGCTCCCCGAGCCGTCGGCGCGCCCGGCGCCGAGCCCGGTGCCCGGCCGCTCCGTCGTGAGGAGGACGATCCCGCCGGCGGCGACCGCGCCGCACACCAGCGCGAGCACGGCGCCCGTCGTCCCGTACCGGAACCGCTCGTCGAACAGGGTGATGCCGACGGCCGCGGCCATCGCCGGATTCACCACGGTCACCGTGGCCAGCGGGGCGGCCAGCCCGGCCCCGCGGTACGCGGTCTGGGACAGCAGCAGCCCCGCGGCGGCGAACACGGCTATCGCCGGCAGCGACGTCACACCGGCGGCCAGCGCGCCCGAACTCCACCGGTCCGCCACCTCCTTGGTGAACACCGACGCCATGCCGAACGCGATGCCCGCGGCGACGGCCAGGACCACACCGCGCGTCACCGGCCGACGCATCCCTCGGGAGAGGACGAGCAGCGCGCCGAGCGTTCCGAGCGTCACCCCGGCGAGCCCCAGCCGGTCCGGGCCGCTCAGGGTGAGCGCCCCGCTGTCCCCGGTGAGCGCGAGCAGGCCCGCCAGACCGGCGGTCGCCGGCACCGCGCCGCGCCACGCGGTGGCCCCTGCCCGGCGGCGTACGAACACCGCGGCCATCGGCAGGGCGAAGACGATGGTCAGCGCGCCGAGCGGCTGCACCAGGGTGAGCGGGCCGAACGCCAGCGCCAGTACATGGAGCACCGCGCCCGCCCCGTTCAGCGTCACGGCCGCCCACCAGACGCGATTGCGCACCAGATCGAGCGGGCGGCCGTCCCCGGCCGCGGCCACATGCTCCTGGACGATCGCCCCAGCTGCGTAGGCGACGGCCGAGACCAACGACAGGAGCACGGAGAGCGCAAGGGAACTCATGTGCACCACGATGTCTCCTCGGAGCCGCCGCGTCGTCGTCCTTAAGGCGGCGATCACGCGTACTGCTCCGGTCGTACGGACCGGTCACGGTGTCCCTCTCCCGTCGACGTTACTCCCCGTGCAGCGCCCCGGAGAGATCGTTCCGAGGAGGTACGGTGAACGCCGGGCACGACGACCGGAGGGCGCGTGGTGCCGCCGACGGCGGAAACAGGACGGGGAGGGCACGGCGTGACGGACGATTCCGCTGGGGCGTCTGGGGCGTCTGGGGCGTCTGGGGCGTCGTTGGGCGGCTTCTTCGCGCTGCGCACCACCGCACCGCCCGAGTCGGCGCGCCCGCTGGCCCTGCTGTACGCGGGGGAGCAGGCGTCGCTGACGTCGCGTATCGACGCGGTCGCGGCCCGGCACCGCACCGACGAGCGCAGGGTCGCCGCCTCCATCGCGCAGTTGGGGCTCGCCGCCCGGCTCTGGTCGCTCGCCCTCGGCCCGGCGGCGCTGACCGGCCGCTTCCCCGACCTGTCGCCCGAGGCCCTGTGCTGGGACTCGGGGGCGACGTCCCCCGACGACCTGTGGCTGGACCGGCCGGACACGCTGCCCGCCACCGCCGAGCGGATACGGGAGGCGGTCCAGTACGGCCATCTGGCGCCGCTGGCCGAGGCGATCCACCGGGACGGCCCGCTGTCGGACCGGCTGCTGTGGGGCAACGCGGGGTCGGCGCTGGCGGGCGCCCTGGGGCAGATCGTCGGCTGGGCCCGCACCCACCACCGCCCCGACGCGGCCGCGCGGGCCCGGGCGCTGACGGCCGAACTCTTCGACCACCCGGATCTGCGGAACACCGGAGCTCCGCACGACACGGCGTTCCGGCGGCACAGCTGCTGCCTCTACTACCGGTGCCCCGCCGGGGGCCTGTGCGGCGACTGCGTCTTCGGGGGCGCCGGGCGCACCGCGCCCGCCTGACGCCTCGTCATTCCTGCGCCCGGACGCCGGACGCGGGGCCGGCGCGCGGCCGGGCCGGGACCGGGAGGCGGCCCCGACGCCTCGACAGCACCTGACGGGCCGTCATGAGGTGGTTGCGGGGCGTCCAGTCGTCGGCGGGCCCGGGCATCGCCGGACGTCCCGCGGACCGATCTCGGCGTCCGCGCCCGGCCCGCCACGGGTGCGGGCGTGGTCGTGGGGCGGACGGCGTCCCGACCGCCCCACAGCTCAACTGCTCAGCTCGAACTCGGCGCGGATGCGCTTGCCCACCGGCACGCGTTCGGCGGTCAGTCGGTCGCACAGCGCCACCACGATCTCCATTCCGTGGCCGCCGGGGCGCGCCGGGTCCGGCGAGAAGAACAGGGGGAGGGCCGTGCTGCTGTCGTACACCGTGACGCTGACGCGCTCCGCGGTGCCCTCCAGCTCCAGCAGATACGGGCCCTGGGTGTAGCGGTCCGCGTTGGTGACCAGTTCGCTCACGGCCAGCAGCAGATCGCCGCGGGTGCGCTCGCCGAACACCGCGAGCCATTCGGCGGCCAGCCGGCCCAGAAAGCGTTCGGCCAGGGCGCGGGCCCGCGCGATGCAGCCGGGCTCGCCGTCGAACACCTCGGCGCTGTGCAGAACCTCCGTGGGACCGTCCGGTCGGGGGCGGCCGGCCGGTCGCGAGGTGACCTGTTCGTTCATGTGCTCCAGCCAGGGCGACGCAGGGTGTCCGATGACAGCTTCTCGACGCTCGCCTACCCGCGACGGACGATCCCACTCCGGGAAGGACCGGCGGATCCCGCCGCGCCGGAGGGAAGCATATGTGACCAGTCCATGACGGAACCGCCGGGGCGTGCCCACCCCGCCGACCCCGTGGCGCCCATCCGGACGGCCGCCGGGCGCGGGGGTCCGTGCCGCCCGGTCACGCGAACGGAGCAGCGCGCGGTGCATGGCAGACTTGACCGGGGCGTTTCCTTCCCGCCCGGCAGGAGCAGACGCGGCGGTCCCCGCCACGAGCGACGAGTGACAGAGGAATGGCAGTGACGGTGACAGAGGACGGCCCGGAGCTCGCTTCCGGAACTGAGGAGTTCGGTCCCGGCATCGACCCGGAGCGGCTGGCCGTCTGCCTGAGCGTGCTGGACGAGCTCGACAGCCTGGAGATCGACCACCCCGACGCGGTCGTCGTGCGCCGCGCCACGGCCGGGATCTACCGGACCGTGAAGCAGCGCCGCCGCCAGGAGCGCCGCGCCGCCAAGACCGCCCACGACAAGGCCGTCACCGAGGCCACCGCGACGGGTTCGGCGGACCGCATCGACGACGAGACCAACGGCGTCCTGCCGTCGTCCTCCACCACCTCCGAGATCGCCGGCATCCTCCAGCGCCCCCGGTCCTGCTACATCTGCAAGACCCGGTACGTCGAGGTCGACGCCTTCTACCACCAGCTCTGCCCGTCGTGCGCCAAGGAGAACCGGGCCCGCCGCGACGCGCGCACCGACCTCTCCGGGCGGCGCGCGCTGCTCACCGGCGGCCGCGCCAAGATCGGCATGTACATCGCGCTGCGGCTGCTGCGCGACGGCGCGCACACCACCATCACCACCCGGTTCCCCGGTGACGCCATCCGCCGGTTCAAGGCGATGCCGGACAGCGACGAGTGGATCCACCGGCTGAAGATCGTCGGCATAGACCTCCGGGACCCGGCCCAGGTGGTCGCGCTCGCCGATTCCGTCGCCGCCGAGGGCCCGCTGGACATCCTGATCAACAACGCGGCGCAGACCGTGCGCCGTTCCGCCAACGCGTACAGCGAGCTGGTCAAGGCCGAGTCCGCCCCGCTGCCGGCCGGGGAGCTGCCCGCCTCCGAGGTCATCGGCACCTTCGGCAGCGGTTCCGTCGACCGGGTCGCCGCCCTGCCGGCCGCCCGCGAGCACGGGCTGAGCGCGCAGGACGTCACTGACCTCGCCCTGGTCAGCGGGTCCGCCTCGCTGGAACGGATCGCGGCCGGCCGGGCGATCGACGCGGGCGGTCTGGTACCCGACCTGCACGACTCCAACAGCTGGATCCAGACGGTCGACGAGGTCGAGCCGATCGAGCTGCTGGAGGTCCAGCTCTGCAACTCCACCGCCCCGTTCATCCTCATCAGCCGGCTCCGCCCGGCCATGGCGGCGACCGCGGCCAAGCGCGCCTACGTGGTCAACGTCTCCGCCATGGAAGGCGTGTTCAGCCGCGGCTACAAGGGAGCGGGTCACCCGCACACCAACATGGCCAAGGCCGCGCTGAACATGCTCACCCGCACCAGCGCCCAGGAGATGTTCGAGAGGGACGGCATCCTGATGACCGCCGTCGACACCGGCTGGATCACCGACGAGCGCCCGCACCCGGACAAGGTCCGCCTCGCGGAGGAGGGCTTTCACGCCCCGCTCGACCTGGTCGACGGCGCGGCCCGCGTCTACGACCCGATCGTGCGCGGTGAGGCGGGCGAGGACCTGTACGGCTGCTTCCTCAAGGACTACGCGCCCGCCAACTGGTAGCCGAACGCGCGTCCGTCGCCCGGCAGCGTTATCGGTGCGGCATGCGCACCAGCCCCGCAGGACCCGGCCGGAACCCCGTTTCTGGCCGGGTCCTTTCCGTGAAAGTGGCTGAAAGTGAGCCATGCCATACGTTCCATCGAGCGGGAACGTGCTCATTTGGTTACTCTGATGCGAACGGACGTCATCGGGGAGTCCACAAAACCCTCTCCGACCGTCCTGGGGCAGGCTCGTCAACCGAGTCTCCGCCCCGCCCCGTATCCGGCGCCACCGCGACCGAACCGTTCTTTTCCCTGCCCCGCACGGGTGGCCGACTCCCGGAACGAGGCCGGGACGTCGGCGGCGCCCCCGGGTTTCGCGACACGAAGGAGTGCGCGGTGACGACACCAGAACTGACGAAGCACGAGAAGCCGCCGGCCGAGCGCCGGGGCGAACGGGCGCGACAGCCCGAGAAGCTCCGGAACATCGAGGTCTGGGCCAGGTCGGCGCCCATCCGGCTGGCCGGCTACGAGGACGACCTCGCCGAGCCGCACATCCTGCCCGGCATCGACTGACCCCCTCCGCACCACGGCTCCGGGCCGCCCCCTTCGCGCGGGGCGGCCCGGAGCCCTGGCGTGCGGGGCGTCCGGAGCTCCCCGTGCCCGGTGCGCGCGGGGCGGACCGGCGGGCGACCGCCCCCTCGGTTTCAGTGCCGGCCGGGCCGCTCGGCATCAGGAGTACCGCCCGGCCCGGCCCTGCCCCGGGGCGGCGAGGGCGACGGGCGGCATGAACTCCCGCACCAGGGTCCGGTGCCACCATCGCCCGGTGGCCCGCAGCTCGCGCCAGGTCGTGTACCGGTAGCGGTACAGCCGGGCGCGGACGTGGGCGGGCGGGGCGTCCGGGAATGGGTTGCGGCGCAGCAGCCGCAGGGTGTCCCGGTCGTTCTCCAGCAGCCGTTCCACGAACGGCCCGAACCAGGGGCCCGCGTAGGCGGGCGAGAGCGCCGCGAACCACATCAGCCAGTCCAGCCGCAGATGGTACGGGGCGAACTGGCGGGGCAGCCGGCGTGGATCGCCCGGCTTGCCGCGGAAGCCGTACTCCCGCCAGACCGTGCCCTCGTGCAGCACCGTCTCGTCCGTGCCCTCGACCACGACCTCCAGCCGGACCCGGCTGATGCTGCCGAACGCGCCATAGGTGTTGACCAGGTGCAGCGGGTCGAACGAGCGGTTCATCACCTGGCGGCGGGAGATCAGATTGCGCGCCGGGCGGTAGCTGAGGGCGACCACCAGCGCGGCGACGGCGATGACGACGCTCTCGTACCAGAGGGGCGGCGCGGACTGCGCGGGCGGCGCCGTGAACAGGGACCAGTCGACTGCGGACAGGGCCAGGGTGATCGTCAGCCAGTTCAGCCAGGCGAAGTTCCCCGAGAGGACCAGCCACAACTGGGTGACGATCATCAGCCCCGCGGCCGCGCTCGCCACCGGCTGCGGGGTGAGGAGCAGCACCGGCACCAGGAGTTGCGTGACATGGTTCGCCGCCACCTCGGCCCGGTGGACGGGCTTCGGCAGATGGTGGAAGAACCAGCTCAGCGGGCCCGGCATCGGCTGCGTCTCGTGGTGGTAGTACAGGCACGTCAGCCTGCGCCAGCACGCGTCGCCCCGGATCTTGATCAGCCCGGCGCCGAACTCCACCCGGAACAGCACCCACCGCAGCAGCCACAGCACCAGGACGGGCGGGGCCGTGTGCGCGTTGCCGAGGAACACGGCGAGGAAGCCGGTCTCCAGCAGCAACGACTCCCAGCCGAAGGCGTACCAGGTCTGGCCGACCTGGACGATGGACAGGTACAGCGCCCACGGCAGCGCCCAGAACACCATCCCCGCCCAGAGCGGGACGTACGAGTCCGCGCCCGCGAGCAGGGCCACGGCGAGCGCGCAGCCGGTCCAGGCGACGCACGCGAAGAATCGGTCGGAGTAGTGGAGGCGGAACAGGCCGGGGGCGTCCCGCCAGTCCGTGCGCCGCAGGAAGTCGGGCACCGGCAGCATGCCGCGTTCGCCGATCAGCGCCCGGAACTGGAGCGCGGCGGTCAGGAAGGCGAACAGGTACACACCGGCCAGGGCCCGCTGGAAGATCAGCCGGCTGAGCCAGTACCCGTCCGCGGCGAACCACTGCATCACCTCCAGTATCGGCCCGGCGGCGCGTCCCGGCCCTTCAGCCCGCCGCGCCGCGCCCCTCGTCGACGACGCGGCGCAGCGCGGCGCCGAGCCGCCGGGCGTACCAGCGCTGGACCACCGGCACCAGCGGCCCGGCGAGCCGGGCGTACCACGCGGCCGGGCGGCTGAACGCCAGGACGGTGAACCACACCGTCCCGTCGTCCGCCAGGTCCACCACGAAGGACTCCTCGCCGCGCTCCGGATGCCCGGCCTCGGTCCCGTAGCCGAAGCCGACGCGGTCCGGTTCGTACGCCGCCCAGACCACCCGGCAGGGCGCGGTGAGCCCGAAGGGGCCGACGCCCAGGGAGACCCGGACCCGGACCCCGGGCTCGGCGCGGGCGGCCGAGGCGCGGACGCGGGCCCCGGCGGCGCGGTGCATGCGCCAGTCGGTGACCGCGGCGCCCGCCGCCTCGAAGTCGGCCCGTCCGCGCCCGACTCGCGCCCGGTGGTGGAGGTGGTCGTAGCCGTCGGGGAGCGGGCCGAGCCGGGTGGCGCCGGCCTCGGGATAGGTGAGCGTGCTCATGCGGACCTGCCTTCGTGAGGGATCCGGCCGCCGGGCCGTATCGGATCCACCGATTTGAACACGTTCAACCGTGCGCGACGATGACTCTATGCTCGTCCCTGAACGTGTTCAAGAGGGGGAGTGGGGGGGGGGGGGGGGGGGGGCCCCCCCCCCCCCCCCCCCCACCCCGCCCCGTCACCGCTGCTCCGGCAGCCGTCCGATCTGCACCAGCGGGTTGCCCCGGCGCCGCGAGACGAAGTAGCCCCGCCCCGGCGGCATCGCGTGACCGCGCACCGTGCCGAGCAGATCGCCCTCGGACGGGTCGCCGGACAGCACCACGCCCTGCGCGCCCAGCTCCTTGATCCGCTGCATGAACGTCTCGTACATCGCCCGGGACGCCCCGGCCGAGTTGCGCGCGATGATGAAACGGACCCCGGTGTCCCGGGCGAACGGCAGGTACTCCGCCAGCGGCGCCAGCGGGTTGCCCGAACTCGTCGCCACCAGGTCGTAGTCGTCGACGATGATGAAGATCTGCGGACCGCTCCACCAGCTCCGGTCGCGCAGCTGCTGCGGGGTGACGTCCGTCGGCGGCTGCCGGCGCGAGAACACCCCGGCCAGCGCCTCCATGTGCATCTGCATGGAGCTCGCCATCGGCGCGTACTCCAGCAGATGGCTCTCCGGCAGCGCGCCCAGCAGGCCCCGCCGGTAGTCCCCGACCACCAGCTTCGCCTCGTCGGGGGAGTACCGCTCCGAGATCTGCTGGGCGATCAGCCGCAGCAGGTTGGTCTTGCCCGACTCGCTCTCCCCGAAGACCAGGAAGAACGGATCGGTCTCGAAGTCCACGAACACCGGCTCCAGCGCGGTCTCGTCGATCCCGAACGCGATGCCGTGCTGCGGGAACTCGAAGCCCTTCGGCAGATGATCCGCCGGCAGCTTGCGCGGCAGCAGCCGTACCGGCGGCGCCGACGGACCCGACCAGTGCGACTTCACCGCCGACACGAACGCCGCCGTGCCCTCGGAGAGGTCCGAGGCGTCGCTGGAGGAGTCGATGCGCGGCAACGCCCCCATGAAGTGCAGCTTCTGCGGCACCTGGCCCCGGCCCGGGACCCCGGCCGGCACATTGGCCGCCACCTTCCGGTCGAACTCGGAGTCCATGACGTCGCCCAGCCGCAGCTCCAGCCGGCCCAGGATCTGGTCCTTCAGCGCCGCCCGCACCTCCATGTAGCGGGCGGCCGTGACGACGACGTGGATTCCGTAGCCCAGCCCGCGCGAGGCGATGTCGGTGACCGTCTGCTCCAGCAGCTCGTACTCGGACCGGAAACCGCCCCAGCCGTCCACCACCAGGAAGACGTCGCCCCAGGCCTCGCCGGGCAGTTCGCCCAGCGCGCGCTTGCGCCGGTAGGTGGCGATCGAGTCGATGGAATGGGCGCGGAAGAACTCCTCGCGCCGGTTCAGCACCCCGACCACCTCGGCGACCGTGCGCCGCACCCGCTCCGGATCCAGCCTCGACGCCATCCCGCCCACATGCGGCAGCTCCGCCAGCGAGACCAGACCGCCACCGCCGAAGTCCAGCCCGTAGAACTGCACTTCGTGCGGGGTGTGGGTGAGCGCGAACGACGAGATGAGCGTCCGCAGCAGCGTCGACTTCCCGGACTGCGGACCGCCGACCACCAGCATGTGGCCCGCCGCCCCCGAGAAGTCCGTGTACAGCACCTCGCGCCGCTGCTCGAAGGGCTTGTCGATCAGCCCCAGCGGCACGGTCAGCCCGCCCGGACGCGTGTACTCCGTCGCCGTGAACCCGCGCTCCGCGGTCGGCGCCAGCCCCGGCAGCAACTGGTCCAGCGCCGGAGCCCGGTCCAGCGGCGGCAGCCACACCTGGTGCGCCGGCACCCCCTGCCCCTCCAGCCGCCGCACGATCACATCGAGCACCGTGTCCGCGAGCGCGTCGTCCTCGGCGCTCGTCCGGGCGGCCACCACGTGCGCCGGATCCGGCGCCGCGTACACCACCGGCACCGGCAGCGCGCTGAACACCGCCGCCCGCCGCTCGATCGGCAGCGCCCCCACCGACAGATCGGGGCCGCCCGTGCGGTAGGTCCCCGACACGTACGCCGCCTTGAACCGGGTCATCTCGTCCGTGCCGAACTTCAGATACCCGGAACCCGGCACCGACGGCAGGTGGTACGCGTCCGGCACCCCCAGCGCCGTCCGCGACTCCGCCGCCGAGAACGTCCGCAGACCGATCCGGTACGAGAGATACGTGTCCAGCCCGCGCAGCCTGCCCTCCTCCAGGCGCTGCGAGGCCAGCAGCAGATGCACCCCCAGCGAACGCCCGATCCGCCCGATCTGGATGAACATGTCGATGAAGTCGGGCTTGGCGGTGAGGAGTTCGGAGAACTCGTCGATGACCAGCACCAGCGAGGCCAGCGGCTCCAGCGCCGCGCCCGCCGCCCGGGCCTTCTCGTAGTCGTGGATGTTGGCGTAGTTGCCCGCCGACCGCAGCAGCTCCTGTCGGCGCTGCAGCTCGCCGCGGATCGCGTCGCCCATCCGGTCCACCAGCGTCAGATCGTCCGCCAGGTTGGTGATGACCGCCGCCACGTGCGGCATCTGCGACATCCCGGCGAAGGTGGCGCCGCCCTTGAAGTCCGCGAGCACGAAGTTCAGCGTCTCCGAGGAGTGCGTGACCGCTAGCCCCAGCACCAGCGTCCGCAGCAGCTCCGACTTGCCGGAACCCGTGGCCCCGACGCACAGCCCGTGCGGGCCCATGCCCTCCTGCGCGGCCTCCTTCAGGTCCAGCATCACCGGCCGGCCGTCCTCGCCGACCCCGATCGGCACCCGCAGCCGCTCGGCCACCGACCTCGGCCGCCAGGTCCGCGCCACGTCGACCGAGGCCGCGTCGCCCAGATTCAGCAGATCCGTGAAGTCCAGGTTGGCCAGCAGCGGTTCGTCGTCGTCGCCCCCGCCCATCCGCAGCGGCGCCAGCTGCCGGGCCAGCGCCTCGGCCGCCGGCAGCGAGAGACCGTCCGGCACCCCCTCGTACACCATCCCGGCGCCCGACTCCAGCCGCAGCATCCCCGGCCGCACCACCACCGAGAGACCGCCGCGCGGCTCGTCCAGCTCGCCCGGCACCACCTCGACGATCGTCACGCCCTGCAGGCCCTCGGCTGCCGCGAACAGCGAGTCCGGCGGCACGATCCCGCCGTCCAGCACCACCACGATGTGCGGCTGGTCCAGCAGCGGCTGGCCGTCCCGGCCGAACCGCGGCCGCCCCTCCAGCCGCCCCGCCAGCAACTGCTCCAGCTCGCCCAGGTCGTCCCCGAACAGCCGCTTCGTGCCCGCCCCGTCGACCTGCCCCGGCGCCTGCGCGTGCGGCAGCCACTTCGTCCAGTCCCAGCGCTCCACCGCGCCCCCCGCCGCCACCACGGCGACCACCAGGTCCTCGGGGGAGTGCAGCGTCACCAGCTGCGCGACCAGCGCCCGCGCCGCCGACTGCGCCGCCTCCGGCTGCCCGGAGACCGTCACGTGGTAGAACGCCCGCATCGACACCGCCATCGGCAGCCCGTCCAACGACCCGTGCACCGCCAGGAACCGCTGCATCGCCCCCGCGCACATCGGCTCCAGCTCGTCCACCGGAGCGGTGTCCGGCGCGACCAGCGGCGTCGACAGCTGCTGCACCCCCAGCCCGAGCCGCACCTGGCCGAAGTCGTCGTCCCCGACGCGCCGTTCCCACACCCGGCTGCCCTCGGCCACCACCGACCACAACTGCTCCGGTGCGGGCTGCAGATACAGCTGCGCGTCCCGCTGCGCCCGCGCCGTCCGGCGCACCGTACGCCGCGTCTGCGCCAGGTATTTGAGGTAGTCCCGCCGGACATCGGCCATTTGCCCCTGCGTACCCCGGCGATGCCGGACCAGCTGCGCGATCACCATGCCGGCCGTCGAGACCAGCATCAGCACACCCATGATCCGCATGAACGGAGGCGCCTGGGGCGAGAAGAAGAACACCACCGACGAACCCATGCCGAGCACCGGCAGGATCTGCATCAGCATCCCCTCCTGCTGCCCCCGGGGCAGCTCGGGAGGAGACTCCAACGTCACCTCGTCCATGGGGACTTCCGGTGGCAGGGCACGCGGAGGCCGCTTCACGACGATCTGGCTCACCGAAACACCAATCCTTCGGTACGGACGGGCGGAAGGCCGGCCTGGCGCGCACCGAAGCCCCCCGTGGCTTCCCCGGAGGGCCCGGCCGCAGGCTTCGCGGCACGCGGCCTGCTGCCGTTCCCCGAAGCTCCGCGGACGTCCCCCCGCGCGACGGTGATCCTACGTGCAGACCGCCCGCGCCCCTCCCGGTAGGGTGGCGCGCGCACTGTGCGCAACCGCGAATCAGGGGGACCAGACACGTGAGTTCGACCGCAGCGACGGGCTTCTGCCGCGTGACAGTCGTGGCGCCCGACAGCCGGATCGATGTGGCCCTGCCCGAGGACATCGCCGTAGCCGACGTCTATCCGGAGATCCTCCGCCTCACCGGGCAGAGCCAGCCGACCGGCACACCCACCGGATACCACCTCGTGCGCCGCGACGGCACCGTCCTCGACGGCGCCCGCACCCTCGCCGCGCAGCAGGTCCTCGACGGTGAGATCCTCGGCCTGCGCCCCTTCGCCCAGTCCCTGCCGCCCGCCGTCTTCGACGACGTCTCCGACGCGGTCGCCTCCGCCGTCACCCGCGACCGCCACCTGTGGAGCGACGACCTGCTGCGCGGCGCGGGCCTGGTCGGCGGCGTGCTGCTGCTCCTCCTCATGGGCTTCGTGCTCTGGTTCGCCGACCCCGTCCGGCACGACATGCACAGCCTGCCCGGCGTCATCGCCGGCGCCGCCGGACTCCTGCTGACCGCGTACGCCGGAGTGCGCGCCCGGGTCTACGCGGACCGGGCCTCCGCCGTCGCCCTCGGCCTCGGGGCCCTGCCCCTCGTCCTCATCGCCGGATCCGGCGTCATCGGCCCGGACCCCGGCCAGGGCCCCGGCCGGCTCCAGTTCCTCCTCGGCTGCGTCGCGGTGCTGATCGCGTCCGTCGCCCTGGTCGCCCTCACGCCGAGCGGCGACGCCCCGTTCGTCGCGGCGACCTTCCTCGCCACCGTCGGCACCCTGGCCACCTTCGTCGCGATCCTCACCGAGGCGTCCGCCACCGAGACCGCCGCCGTGTGCGCCCCGGTCGCCCTCGGCCTCGTCGCCTTCCTGCCCGGACTCTCCGCCCGCTTCGCCCGGCTGCCCATCGGCTACGCCTCGCCGCGCACCGCCCCCGGCGGCTACGACGACGGCCTCACCGGCGCCGGCCCCGCCCCGGACGCGGGTCCGGACGCCCCCGGGGCCCCGGCCGCCCCCGTCGACGCCGACCGCATCGCGGCCCAGGCCCGCCGCGGCCACGAGATGCTGCTCGGCCTCGTCGGCGGCAGCGCCGCGGTCGTCGTGGGCTGCGCCGCCGTCCTCGGCTTCTCCGACGACCTGTGGGGCCAGCTGCTGGCCCTGGCCGCCGGACTCGCGATGCTGCTGCGCGCCCGCCTCTTCCGCTACACCTCGCAGGTCGCCTGCGCCCTGGTGGCGGGCATCGGCGCGATCGCCCTGCTGGTCCTCGGCCTCTCCCTGCACCCGCCGGCCGGTCCGCTCTTCGACCTCGTCCGCTACGGCGACCGCAGCTCCCTCGACATCCGTACGATCTGGCTCTCCGCGGCCGTCGCCGCCGGGGCCGCCCTGCTCACCGCGATCGGCCTGATCATTCCCCGCAAGGGCCTCTCCCCGTTCTGGGGGCGTCTGCTCGACCTCGCGGAGGGCGCCGTCCTGCTCTCCCTGGTCCCGCTCTGCCTGGCCGTCCTGGACGTCTTCACCAGGGCCAGGTCCCTCACCGGCTGACCCCCGCCGAACCCGCGGCCGTCACCGGCGTACGCCCCCCGCACGGGGGACTGGTACGCTGTGTGACGGCCGTTTGTGTACGCGCTCCCGGATCACCCTGGGGGCAGCGCCCATCGGACCCTCGCCCCCGAGTAACGGAAGCTCCCCTGAGGTCGGACCAGGGGCACTCGCGGGCGCATCGAACACCGAAGAGGAGTACCGCGTGTCGCTCGACGCCGCTACGAAGAAGCAGATCATGGCCGAGTTCGCCACCAAGGAGGGTGACACCGGTTCCCCCGAGGTCCAGGTCGCGCTGCTCTCGCGCCGCATCTCGGACCTGACCGAGCACCTCAAGACGCACAAGCACGACCACCACTCCCGCCGTGGTCTGCTGATCCTGGTCGGCCAGCGCCGCCGCCTGCTGCAGTACCTGGCCAAGAAGGACATCCAGCGCTTCCGCGCGCTGGTCGAGCGCCTCGGCATCCGCCGCGGTGCGGCCGGCGCCAAGTAGGACGCCGTGAAGGGAGCGGTTCCCGCCACTGAGCGGACCGCTCCCTTTGCTGTACGCACGGTTGTGCGTACACACGTGCGTACGGGGCGCGGCGGGCCGAACCGTACGACCGGAATGCCAAGCCGACCCGGACCTCAGTAACCTGGTCGCAGAACGTCCCGCGGACGAGCGAGAAGCGGACTCCCCGCCGCCGGTCCTCGGTAGTGGCCCCCGGACTCATCCCCGGGTGCTTCGATCGAAGACCGGCCCGTCGAAGGAGCGCTTCTCCGCAACCGTCCCCCCGCCACACGGGCGCGGGGACGAGCAGACGACATGTAACGGAGAAAACGCTAGTGGAGAACGAGACCCACTACGCCGAGGCCGTCATCGACAACGGCGCCTTCGGCACCCGCACCATCCGCTTCGAGACGGGCCGCCTGGCCAAGCAGGCCGCCGGCTCCGCCGTGGCGTACCTGGACGACGACACCATGGTGCTGTCGGCCACCACCGCCTCCAAGAAGCCCAAGGACCAGCTCGACTTCTTCCCCCTGACGGTGGACGTCGAGGAGCGGCAGTACGCCGCCGGCAAGATCCCCGGCTCCTTCTTCCGCCGCGAGGGCCGGCCCTCCGAGGACGCGATCCTCACCTGCCGCCTGATCGACCGCCCGCTGCGCCCCTCCTTCAAGAAGGGCCTGCGCAACGAGGTCCAGATCGTCGAGACGGTCATGGCGCTCAACCCCGACCACCTCTACGACGTGGTCGCGATCAACGCCGCCTCCTGCTCCACGCAGCTGGCCGGCCTGCCCTTCTCCGGCCCGGTCGGCGGCACCCGCGTCGCCCTGATCAAGGGCCAGTGGGTCGCCTTCCCGACGCACACCGAGCTGGAGGAGGCCGTGTTCGACATGGTCGTCGCCGGCCGCGTCCTGGAGGACGGCGACGTCGCGATCATGATGGTCGAGGCCGAGGCCACCGAGAAGACCATCCAGCTGGTCAAGGACGGCGCCGAGGCCCCGACCGAGGAGGTCGTCGCCGCCGGTCTCGAGGCCGCGAAGCCGTTCATCAAGGTCCTCTGCAAGGCCCAGTCGGACCTCGCCGCCAAGGCCGCCAAGCCCACCGGCGAGTTCCCGGTCTTCCTCGACTACCAGGACGACGTCTACGCGGCCCTCGCCGACGCCGTCACCTCCGAGCTGGCCCAGGCCCTCACCATCGCGGGCAAGCAGGACCGCGAGACCGAGCTGGACCGCGTCAAGGAGATCGCCGCCGAGAAGCTCCTCCCGGCCTTCGAAGGCCGTGAGAAGGAGATCTCCGCCGCGTACCGCGCGCTGACCAAGAAGCTGGTCCGCGAGCGCGTCATCAAGGACAAGGTCCGCATCGACGGCCGCGGCGTCACGGACATCCGCACGCTCGCCGCCGAGGTCGAGGCCATCCCGCGGGTGCACGGCTCGGCGCTGTTCGAGCGCGGCGAGACCCAGATCCTGGGCGTCACCACCCTCAACATGCTCCGCATGGAGCAGCAGCTGGACACCCTCTCCCCGGTGACCCGCAAGCGCTACATGCACAACTACAACTTCCCGCCCTACTCCGTCGGCGAGACCGGCCGCGTGGGCTCGCCCAAGCGCCGCGAGATCGGCCACGGCGCCCTCGCCGAACGCGCCATCGTGCCGGTGCTGCCGTCGCGCGAGGAGTTCCCGTACGCGATCCGCCAGGTCTCCGAGGCGCTGGGCTCCAACGGCTCGACGTCCATGGGCTCGGTCTGCGCGTCCACCATGTCGCTGCTGAACGCCGGTGTGCCGCTCAAGGCCGCCGTCGCCGGCATCGCCATGGGCCTGATCTCCCAGGAGATCGACGGCAAGACCCACTACGTCGCCCTCACCGACATCCTCGGTGCGGAGGACGCCTTCGGCGACATGGACTTCAAGGTCGCCGGCACGCGGCAGTTCGTCACCGCGCTCCAGCTCGACACCAAGCTCGACGGCATCCCCGCCTCGGTCCTGGCCGCCGCGCTGAAGCAGGCCCGCGACGCCCGCCTGCACATCCTCGACGTGATGAACGAGGCCATCGACGTCCCGGACGAGATGTCCCCGAACGCCCCGCGGATCATCACCGTCAAGATCCCGGTGGACAAGATCGGCGAGGTCATCGGTCCCAAGGGCAAGATGATCAACCAGATCCAGGAGGACACCGGCGCCGACATCACGATCGAGGACGACGGCACCATCTACATCGGCGCCGCCGACGGCCCGGCCGCCGAGGCCGCCCGCGCCACGATCAACTCGATCGCCAACCCGACCATGCCGGAGGTCGGCGAGCGCTACCTGGGCACGGTCGTCAAGACCACCACCTTCGGCGCGTTCGTCTCGCTCATGCCGGGCAAGGACGGCCTGCTGCACATCTCGCAGATCCGCAAGCTCGCCGGCGGCAAGCGCGTGGAGAACGTCGAGGACGTGCTCGGCGTCGGCACCAAGGTGCAGGTCGAGATCGCCGAGATCGACTCGCGCGGCAAGCTCTCCCTCGTCCCGGTCATCGAGGGCGAGGACGACGAGAAGGCCGAGAAGAAGGACGACGCCGCCAAGTGACGTCCCGTAGTCCCGCGACGACGGCCCGCGCCTCCTCGAAGGCGCGGGCCGTCGCCCGTACCCAAACGCTCCTCAAGGGCGCCGGCGGCGCCGGTACGGTCCGCCGCACCGTCCTCCCCGGCGGTCTGCGGATCGTCACCGAGACCCTGCCCACCGTCCGCTCCGCCACCTTCGGGATCTGGGCCAACGTCGGATCACGCGACGAGACCCCCGCCCTCAACGGCGCGACGCACTACCTCGAACACCTCCTCTTCAAGGGCACCGCCCGGCGCAGCGCCCTCGACATCTCCGCCGCGATCGACGCGGTCGGCGGCGAGATGAACGCCTTCACGGCGAAGGAGTACACCTGCTACTACGCGCGGGTCCTCGACACCGACCTGCCGCTGGCCATCGACGTCGTCTGCGACATGCTGACCGGCTCGCTGATCACCCCCGAGGACGTCGACGCCGAGCGCGGCGTCATCCTCGAGGAGATCGCCATGACCGAGGACGACCCGGGCGACTGCGTGCACGACCTGTTCGCGCACACCCTGCTCGGCGACACCCCGCTCGGGCGGCCGGTCCTCGGCACCGTCGACACCGTCAACGCGCTCGACCGCGACCGGATCGCCCGCTTCTACAAGCGGCACTACGACCCCACCCACCTGGTCGTCGCCGCCGCGGGCAACATCGACCACGCCACGGTCGTGCGCCAGGTCCGCAAGGCGTTCGAACGCGCCGGGGCGCTGTCCCGCACCGACGCCGTGCCGGTCGCCCCGCGCGCCGGCTCCCGCGCCCTGCGCACCGCGGGCCGCGTCGAGCTGATCGACCGACGGACCGAGCAGGCCCACGTCGTCCTCGGCATGCCCGGCCTGTCCCGCACCGACGAGCGCCGCTGGGCCCTCGGCGTCCTCAGCACCGCGCTCGGCGGCGGCATGAGCTCGCGCCTCTTCCAGGAGGTGCGGGAGAAGCGCGGCCTCGCCTACAGCGTCTACTCGTACACCTCCGGCTTCGCCGACTGCGGGCTGTTCGGCGTGTACGCGGGCTGCCGGCCCAGCCAGGTCCACGACGTCCTCAGGATCTGCCGGGACGAGCTGGACCGGGTGGCGTCCGAGGGGCTGAGCGACGAGGAGATCGGCCGGGCCGTCGGACAGCTCTCCGGCTCCACGGTGCTCGGCCTGGAGGACACCGGCGCGCTGATGAACCGCATCGGCAAGAGCGAGCTGTGCTGGGGCGACCAGATGTCGGTCGACGACATGCTGGAACGGATGGCGCGGGTCACCCCCGACGACATCCGCGCGGTCGCGGCCGAGGTCCTCGGCCACCGGCCCTCGCTCTCCGTCATCGGCCCGCTCAGGAGCAAGCAGGCCGACCGCCTCGACGAAGTGGTCGCCTGAGGCCGCGCCCGGCGCCCGCCGGGCCGTGCGCCGGGCCTCCCGCCCGGCCGCGCGGATCCGGCGGGGCCGGTGGGAGACTCGGCACAGGACCCAACCATCCGTAAGGAAGCAGAGCACATGAGCAAGCTGCGCGTGGCCGTTCTCGGCGCCCGGGGCCGCATCGGCTCCGAGGCGGTACGAGCCGTCGAGGCCGCCGAGGACATGGAGCTGGTGGCCGCCCTGGGCAGCGGCGACCGGCTGGAGACCCTCGTGGAGTCCGGCGCCCAGGTCGCCGTCGAGCTCACCACCCCCGCCTCGGTGATGGGCAACCTCGACTTCTGCGTCCGGCACGGCGTCCACGCCGTCGTCGGCACGACGGGCTGGACCGACGAACGGCTCGCGCAGCTGAACGCCTGGCTGGCCGGCTCCCCGGAGACCGGCGTCCTCATCGCGCCGAACTTCTCCATCGGAGCCGTGCTCACGATGCGGTTCGCCCAGCAGGCCGCCCGCTACTTCGAGTCCGCCGAGGTCGTCGAGCTGCACCACCCGAACAAGGCCGACGCCCCCTCCGGCACCGCCACCCGCACCGCCCAGCTGATCGCCGAGGCCCGCCGCGAGGCCGGCCTCCCCCCGCAGCCGGACGCCACCGCCACCGCCCTGGACGGGGCCCGCGGCGCGGACGTCGACGGGGTCCGGGTCCACGCGGTACGGCTCCGCGGGCTCCTCGCCCACCAGGAAGTGCTCCTCGGCGGCGAGGGCGAGACCCTCACCATCCGGCACGACTCCCTCCACCACAGCAGCTTCATGCCGGGCATCCTGCTCGGCGCGCGCCGCGTGGTGACCGCTCCCGGGCTCACGTTCGGCCTGGAACACTTCCTCGACGTGGACTGACCGGCCCCGCCATGCGCGCAAAGATCACGTACTTCGTTACCGCCGCCGTCCTGGTCTTCTACTTCGTCCTGGTCGGCAGCCGCGGTGTGCTGCTTCTCAGGCACGGCACCCCGCTGACGATCGCCTTCGGGGTCGCGGTGCTGGTCCTGCCGGTGATCGGCGTCTGGTTCCTCTGGAAGAACACCCAGTTCGTGACCAGGGCCAACGCACTGGCGGCGGAGCTCGACGCGGAGGGCGGCCTGCCCGTCGACGAGCTGGTCCGCACCCCGTCCGGCCGCGTCGACCGCGATTCGGCCGACGCGGTGTTCGCCCGGCGCCGCGAGGAGACCGAGGACTCCCCGGACGACTGGCGCTGCTGGTTCCGGCTGGCCGTCGCCTACCAGGACGCCAGGGACACCCCCAGGGCCCGGAAGGCCATGCAGCGGGCCATCGCCCTGCACGGCGCCGCGCAGCCGTCCCGGGCGGGCCGGGACGCGGCGAAGGCCGCCGGAACGCGTCCGTCCGGCGGCTGAGCGGGACCCCTTCGAACGGGCTCGGGCCCGGCGGCCGTGGACAGCCGCCGGGCCCGAGCCCGTTTCCGTGCGCGTCAGTCGCGGCGGTACTCGTCGCCCCACGCCTCGACCGTGTCGGCGGCGCGGTCGAACGCCTCGGGGCGGCCCAGGAAGTCCGCGTTGCTGTCGGTGAACAGCGGCTCCGCGGCCTGACCGCCCCGGCGCGCGACGAGCAGCGCCTGCCCCTGCACCCTGCGCGGGAACCCGAGCCACCGCACCGGCTGCTGGACCGTGCGGACCGCCGAGACCTGGCTCCACGGCATGGTCGACGTCCTGAAGAAGCCCACCCGGCGCACGCCGTGCCGGCTCACCCAGGCCCCCATCCGCAGCAGCCGCAGGGCGCCGGCGATGATCGCGGCGGCCAGGGCCAGGCATCCGAGGGCGCCGGGCGCCGCCCCGGCGAACGCGGTGACCACGCTCGCGAGGAGGACGAACGACGCGAGCAGCAGCAGGGCGGCCGAGGCCCCCACCCGCCAGGGTCCGGGGCGGTACGGCCGCCGCCAGCTGTCGTGGTCGTCGAACGGCAGCGCTACGTCCTCAGCGCCCGCGTCAAACGCGCGGTCGGCCGTCAGGAAGGGCAGGGGCACGACTGATCCTCACTCACAAGCACGCTCGATTGGTGTGCCCGGTGAGGCTACCGAGGAGATCACCGGCCCGACCACCCCAGGGGGTCCGTGCGGACGGCGACGCTCAGTGACCGTTCGCGGCCTCGGTCTTCTGGGGGTGCGACGCGCTCTGCGGGCTCAGGGCCGGCAGCCCGAGGACCAGCGAGCCGACGAGCCCCGCGACGATCGTGAGCCCGACGAGCGAGCGGGCGGCCATCTGGGAGACGCTGGTGCGCTCCCGCGGGGGCGGCGCGACATTGCTGCGGAACCGGTCGGCCTCGGCCACGAACGAGAACGGGACGGATTCACGCCGGCGGAACATGAGGAAGCTCTCCTTGAACCCTCGAACGGATGCTGCTATTGAGACAGACGTACGAGAGGGCCGTTTGGTGCCGCGAATCGCCGAATTCGTCGAAGAAGTCCCCCGGCGGACCTTCCCGTCCGCGTTGTCGGCGGCGGCCCGTAGAGTGGGCGCCGCCCGAGCGACGCGACTGGAAGGACCCCCGCCGGTGACCGAGACCCCCGAGCCCGCAAAGCCCAGCTTCCGCAGCGATGTCACCGTCGAGCTGGTGAAGCACTCCGCCGGCGACGCCGACGTCCTGTTCGCGGCCCGCGTCTCGACGGCCGGCGAGCAGTCCCTGGAGGAGATCGACAAGGACCCCGAGCGCTCCAAGGGGCTCATCAACTACCTCATGCGCGACCGGCACGGCAGCCCGTTCGAGCACAACTCGATGACCTTCTTCATCAGCGCCCCGATCTTCGTGTTCCGCGAGTTCATGCGGCACCGCGTCGGCTGGTCGTACAACGAGGAATCGGGCCGCTACCGCCGCCTGGAGCCGGTCTTCTACGTCCCGGACGAGTCCCGCAGGCTCGTCCAGCAGGGCCGCCCCGGCAAGTACGAGTTCGTCGAGGGCACGCAGGCCCAGCACGAGCTCACCGGCCGCGTCATGGAGGACTCGTACCGACAGGCGTACGAGGCGTACCAAGAGATGCTGGCCGCCGGGGTCGCCCGCGAGGTCGCCCGCTCGGTGCTCCCCGTCGGCCTCTTCTCCTCGATGTACGCCACCTGCAACGCCCGCTCGCTGATGCACTTCCTCGGCCTGCGCACCCAGCACGAGCTGGCGAAGGTGCCGTCCTTCCCGCAGCGCGAGATCGAGATGGTGGGGGAGCGGATGGAGGAGCACTGGGCCCGGCTCATGCCGCTCACTCACGCGGCCTTCAACAAGAACGGACGCGTAGCCCCGTAAGCGGTGTCCATATTGCGGCGTTTCGTGAAGTTCATCTAGGCTGATCAAACGGACCCGGCACTGCTTGAACCCCCGAGCAGGCAGTGCCGGGCTCCTACGGTGTCTCCCCCCGAGGGCTCCCTGGGCCCTGAGCAGCGAGTAGCGTGTTACCCATGGCTCCGATCTCCACTCCGCAGACCCCCTTCGGGAGGGTCCTCACCGCCATGGTCACGCCCTTCACGGCGGACGGCGCACTCGACCTCGACGGCGCCCAGCGGCTCGCCGCCCATCTGGTCGACGCAGGCAACGACGGCCTGATCGTCAACGGCACCACCGGTGAGTCCCCGACCACCAGCGACGCGGAGAAGGACCAGCTCGTCAGGGCGGTCCTGGAGGCCGTGGGGGACCGGGCCCATGTCGTCGCCGGCATCGGCACCAACGACACCCGGCACAGCGTCGAGCTGGCCCGCACGGCCGAGCGCTCCGGCGCGCACGGCCTGCTCGCGGTCACCCCGTACTACAACAAGCCGCCGCAGGAAGGTCTCTTCCGCCACTTCACGGCCGTCGCCGACGCCACCGGGCTTCCGGTGATGCTCTACGACATCCCGGGCCGCAGCGGCGTCCCCATCGAGACCGAGACGCTGGTCCGCCTCTCCGAGCACCCGCGCATCGTCGCCAACAAGGACGCCAAGGGCGACCTGGGCCGTGCGAGCTGGGCCATCGCACGCTCCGGCCTCGCCTGGTACTCCGGCGACGACATGCTGAACCTCCCGCTCCTCTCGGTGGGCGCCGTCGGCTTCGTCTCCGTCGTCGGCCATGTCGTCACCCCCGACCTGCGCGCCCTCGTCGAGGCGTACCTCGGCGGCGACGTGCAGAAGGCCACCGAGATCCACCAGAAGCTCCTGCCGGTCTTCACCGGCATGTTCCGCACCCAGGGCGTGATCACCACGAAGGCGGCGCTGGCGCTCCAGGGCCTCCCCGCGGGCCCGCTGCGGCTGCCCCTGGTCGAGCTCACCGCCCAGGAGACGGCGCAGCTCAAGATCGATCTCGCCGCCGGCGGGGTAGAGCTGTAACCACAGACTTCACAACTGAATAAGAGAAGAACACTCGCGAGAGCGACATAACAGACAACAGCAAGTGCACGAAATGACATGCGCGCCACGTGCCCAAGCGGTACGTGGCGTGTGTGGTGAGGAGAGTCTTTTGAGTCATCCGCATCCCGAACTCGGCGCCCCGCCGAAGCTCCCCAAGGGCGGCCTCCGCGTCACCCCGCTCGGCGGCCTCGGTGAGATCGGCCGCAACATGACGGTCTTCGAGTACGACGGGCGTCTGCTCATCGTCGACTGCGGCGTCCTCTTCCCGGAGGAGGAGCAGCCGGGGATCGACCTGATCCTGCCGGACTTCACCACGATCCGGGACCGTCTCGACGAGGTCGAGGGCATCATCCTCACGCACGGCCACGAGGACCACATCGGTGGTGTCCCGTATCTGCTGCGGCTGAAGCCCGACATCCCCCTCATCGGGTCGAAGCTGACCCTCGCGCTGATCGAGGCGAAGCTCCAGGAGCACCGCATCCGCCCGTACACACTCGAGGTCGAGGAGGGCCGGCGCGAGCGCATCGGCGTCTTCGACTGCGAGTTCGTCGCGGTCAACCACTCCATCCCGGACGCCCTCGCGGTCGCCATCCGCACCCCCGCGGGCATGGCCGTCGCGACCGGCGACTTCAAGATGGACCAGCTTCCGCTGGACGGCCGGCTCACCGACCTGCACGCGTTCGCCCGGCTGAGCGAGGAGGGCATCGACCTGCTGCTCTCCGACTCGACCAACGCGGAGGTCCCCGGCTTCGTGCCGCCCGAGCGGGACATCTCCAACGTCCTGCGCACGGTCTTCGCCAACGCCCACAAGCGCATCATCGTGGCGAGCTTCGCCAGCCACGTGCACCGCATCCAGCAGATCCTCGACGCGGCCCACGAGTACGGCCGCAGGGTCGCCTTCGTGGGGCGCTCGATGGTCCGCAACATGGGCATCGCCCGTGACCTGGGCTATCTGAGGGTCCCGGCGGGCCTGGTGGTCGACGTCAAGACGCTCGACGACCTGCCGGACGACGAGGTGGTGCTGGTCTGCACGGGGTCCCAGGGCGAGCCGATGGCCGCGCTGTCCCGCATGGCCAACCGCGACCACCAGATCCGCATCGTCCAGGGCGACACCGTGATCCTCGCGTCGTCGCTGATCCCGGGCAACGAGAACGCGGTCTACCGTGTGATCAACGGCCTCACCCGCTGGGGCGCGAACGTCGTCCACAAGGGCAACGCCAAGGTCCACGTCTCGGGCCACGCCTCGGCCGGCGAGCTGCTGTACTTCTACAACATCTGCAGGCCGAAGAACCTGATGCCGGTGCACGGCGAGTGGCGTCACCTGCGGGCCAACGCGGAACTCGGGGCCCTCACCGGCGTGCCCAAGGACCACATCGTCATCGCGGAGGACGGCGTCGTCGTCGACCTCGTCGACGGCCGGGCCAAGATCGTCGGCAAGGTCCAGGCCGGCTACGTGTACGTCGACGGCCTCTCGGTCGGCGACGTCACGGAGACCTCTCTCAAGGACCGCCGCATCCTGGGCGACGAGGGCATCATCTCGGTCTTCGTCGTCGTCGACAGCAGCACCGGCAAGATCACGGGCGGCCCGTACATCCAGGCCCGCGGATCCGGCATCGAGGACTCCGCCTTCGACGCCGTCGTGCCCAAGATCGAGGACGCGCTCAACAGGTCGGCCCAGGACGGGGTCATGGAGCCGCACCAGCTCCAGCAGCTCATCCGCCGCTCGGTGGGCAAGTGGGTCTCCGACACGTACCGCAGGCGCCCGATGATCCTGCCCGTGGTCGTCGAGGTCTGATCCGCGGACACGAACTCCGGAGCGGGGCCCCCGATTTGCATCGGGGGCCCCGCTCCAGTACGTTTACGGCTCCGCCTGACGGGGAAGCACCGCGCACGCCTGCGTGCGCCGGGCAGCCCGGGATCCGGCGAAAATTCCGACTCAGACCTTCTGATAAAGTCGGGACGCGCCGAAAGGCAAAGGCCCTCCAACGGCCACCGGAATTCAGAAATTCGGACCGGAAACGGACCGGAAAAAGAATCTGGTAAGGTTAGAAACACCGGAAAGGGAAAAGCGCGGAAGCGCCGGACTCCGGATGGTGAGCCCGCTTCGACCGGGAATCGGACA
>NZ_JBAGJZ010000051.1:0-58654 GCF_037034285.1 Streptomyces tyrfis
AAGCGGACACGGGCACGGACCGACAAGGAGACCGACAAGGAGACCGACACACACGAGGAGGCCGAGCCGGAACCGGCCCGGGGGACCGACCCCGGACCGATTCCCGGCCGACCCGGACCGATTCCCGGCCGACCCGGACCGATTCCGAGTCGACCCGGACCGATTCCCGGCTGACCCGGACCGATTCCGGGCCGCCCGGGGGCTGACGAGGGACTGCCCCGGGACCGGCTCGACCGCACCGACCGGCGCCCGCCCGGCACACGGAACCGACCGTGAGCCCGGCGGGCGCCCTCATGTTCCCGGACGGCGCCTTCCCGGACGACGTTCTCAGGGGCCGCGCCTTCGCGGGGCGTCTTCCCCGGCCGGGACTTCCCGGATCGGGGCTTCGTGGGCGGAAGCCCGCCCTTAAGGGCCTCCCCTCACATATCCCCAGGGGCGGTTCGTCCCGGCGGAGGACGTGACGGCGGCGGGTCGTTCCATAGCGTTGTCGCAGCGTGCCGCCCCATCGCGTGCCCGGCCGGCCCCACCGGGCCGGGACGGGGCCGGGGGCGGACGCGGAGCCGGAGGAGGGTGGGGAAAACCCCACTCGAAGACGGGGCCGCGCACCAGCGCGCCGCACCCCTCGCACACACCAGGCTGTAGACGCGCACCGCGCCATCCGAACATCGAACGACATAGGAGAAAAACCGTGACAACGGCTGTGACCATTCCCAGGCACGGGGGTACTGGAGGGCGTACGGCCGTCGCCGCGCGGGCGCGACAGGTGGTGAAGGCGTACGGCGCGGACGAGACCCGGGTTGTGGCGCTGGACCATGTCGACGTCGACATCGACCGCGGGCAGTTCACCGCCATCATGGGCCCGTCCGGGTCCGGCAAGTCGACGCTGATGCACTGCCTGGCCGGGCTGGACACCGTGACGTCCGGTCAGATCTTCCTGGACGAGACGGAGATCACCGGGCTCAAGGACAAGAAGCTCACCCAGCTCCGCCGCGACCGGATCGGCTTCATCTTCCAGGCGTTCAACCTGCTTCCCACGCTCGACGCGCTGGAGAACATCACGCTGCCGATGGACATAGCCGGTCGCAGACCCGACGCGGCCTGGCTCCAGCAGGTCGTGGAGACGGTCGGTCTCGCCGGACGGCTGAAGCACCGGCCCACCGAGCTGTCCGGCGGGCAGCAGCAGCGCGTGGCGGTGGCCAGGGCGCTCGCCGCCCGGCCCGAGATCATCTTCGGTGACGAGCCGACCGGGAACCTGGACTCCCGGGCCGGCGCCGAGGTGCTGAGCTTCCTGCGCAAGTCCGTCGACGAGCTGGCCCAGACCATCGTCATGGTCACCCACGACCCGGTGGCCGCCTCCTACGCGGACCGGGTGCTGTACCTCGCCGACGGACGCATCGTCGACGAGATGCGCGACCCGACCGCCGAACAGGTCCTGGACCGCATGAAGGACTTCGACTCGCGCGGGCGGACGTCGTGAGCATCTGGAAGACATCGAGACGCAACTTCCTCGCGCACAAGGGACGCATGGCGCTCTCCGCCGTCGCGGTCCTGCTGTCGGTGGCGTTCGTGTGCGGGACGCTCGTCTTCACCGACACCATGAACACCACGTTCGACAAGCTCTTCGCGGCGACGGCGGCCGACGTCACCATCAGTCCGAAGAAGGACGCCGACGGGGGGCCGGCGAACGGCAGGCCCGCCAGCGTGCCCGCCTCCGCCGTCGTGAAGGCCGCCGCGGCCACCGGCGCGAAGGACGCCGAGGGCGTCGTCAGCAGCTCGTCCGTGACCGTCGTCGACGCCCACGACAAGAACATGGGCTCGACGACGGGCGCCCCGACGATCGCGGGCAACTGGACGAAGAACACCGAGCGGGCCATGGAGATCAGCTCCGGCAGCGCCCCGCACGGCCCGGCCGAGGTGATGGTCGACGCCGACACCGCCGACAAGCACCACCTGAAGCTCGGCGACACCCTGCGCACCATCACCCCGTACGGCGACATCGAGGCCCGGATCAGCGGCATCGCCGCGTTCAAGGTCACCAACCCCGGCGCGGCCGTCGTCTACTTCGACACCGTCACCTCGCAGACGAAGCTGCTCGGCGCCCCCGACGTCTTCAGCGGCGTCTATGTGAACGCCGAACCCGGGGTGTCCCACGCCGAGTTGAAGAAGAACGTGGCCGCCTCGCTCGGCGATACCACCGGGTACGAGCTGCGCACCCAGAAGGAGTCCACGGACCAGAGCAAGGACTCGATGGGGTCCTTCCTCGACGTCATGAAGTACGCGATGCTCGGCTTCGCCGGGATCGCCCTCCTCGTCGGCGTCTTCCTGATCGTCAACACCTTCTCGATGCTGGTCGCCCAGCGCACCCGCGAGATCGGTCTGATGCGGGCCATCGGGGCGAGCCGCCGGCAGGTCAACCAGTCCGTGCTCGTCGAGGCGCTGCTGCTCGGCGTCTTCGGTTCCGTCCTCGGCGTCGGCGCCGGGGTCGGCCTCGCCGTCGGGCTGATGAAGCTCATGGGGGCCATGGGCATGCAACTGTCCACCCGGGACCTCACCGTCGTGTGGACGACCCCGGTGGTCGGGCTGGTGCTCGGCGTGGTCGTCACCGTCGTCGCCGCGTACATCCCGGCCCGCCGCGCCGGGAAGATCTCCCCGATGGCCGCGCTGCGCGACTCCGGGACGCCCGCCGACGCGCGCGCCGGACGGGTCCGGGGCGCGATCGGCGCAGTCCTGACCCTCGGCGGCGGCGCCGCGCTGTTCGCGGCGACGCGCGCCGACGCCTCGGGCCAGGGCTCGATGTGGCTCGGCCTCGGTGTGGTCCTCACCCTGATCGGCTTCATCGTGATCGGCCCGCTGCTGGCCGCTCTCGTGGTCCGGGTGCTCAGCGCGGTCCTGCTGCGGGGCTTCGGCTCCGTCGGGCGGCTCGCGGAACGCAACGCCCTGCGCAACCCGCGCCGCACCGGGGCGACCGGCGCCGCCCTGATGATCGGCCTCGCCCTGGTGGCGTGCCTCTCCGTCGTCGGTTCCTCGATGGTCGCCTCGGCCACCGACGAGGTCGACCGGTCGGTCGGCGCCGACTTCATCGTCCAGCCGCTGGGGGGCCCGGGCTCGCCCATCGTGGACCAGGCGGTGAAGTCCATGAAGAAGGTGCCGGGGATCGAGCACTTCACCTCCTACAAGTCCGTCGGCGTCCGCTTCACCAACCCCGACGGCAGCACCGAGCGGGGCCGCCTGTCCGCCGCCGACCCCACCTACCCGCAGGACCTGCGCCGCGAGACGGTCGCCGGGAAGATCGACGACGCGTACGGCGAGGACGCCATGTCGGTCGGCGAGAAGTACGCCGCCGACCACCGCATCGAGGTGGGCGACCGGATCACCGTCGAGTTCCTGGGCGGCAGGACGGCGAAGCTGAAGGTCGCCGCGATCACCTCCGACGAGTCGAACGTCGACAAGGGCGCGCTCTACACCAACATCACCACCGCCGCCCGCTATCTGCCCGCCGACGCCATGCCGGGCAACATGCTGATGTTCGCGAAGGCCGTGGACGGCAAGGAGAAGGAGGCGTACGACGGGCTCAAGGACGCCCTCGCCCCGTACCCGCAGTACGAGGTGCGCAACCAGGCCGACTTCAAGCAGATGATGGGGGACCAGATCGGTCAGCTCCTGAACATCGTCTACGGCCTGCTGGCGCTCGCGATCATCGTCGCGATCCTCGGTGTGGTGAACACCCTCGCCCTGTCCGTGGTCGAGCGGACCCGTGAGATCGGCCTGCTGCGGGCCATCGGTCTCTCCCGCCGCCAGCTGCGCCGGATGATCCGGCTGGAGTCCGTGGTCATCGCGGTCTTCGGCGCCCTGCTCGGGCTGGGGCTCGGCATGGGCTGGGGTACGGCGGCCCAGAAGCTGCTGGCCATGGAGGGGCTCGTCCTCCTGGAGATCCCCTGGCCGACGATCCTCACGGTCTTCGTCGGATCCGCGTTCGTCGGCCTGTTCGCGGCCCTGGTCCCGGCCTTCCGGGCGGGCCGGATGAACGTCCTGAACGCGATCTCCTCCGACTGAGCCGAGAACGGGCCCGCCGAGCCGACGGGCGGCGCGGCCCGGGGCGACCGCTCCCGGCCGCCGGACACCGCCGCCCGCCCCGACCGGGGCGGGCGGCGGCCCGACGTAGGATGACGGGTGATCCGGCCCCGGGGCGTTCCTCCAAGCGCCCCGGGGCCCGTGTCGTTCCCCGGGGCCGGCATCGTTCCCCCTTCAGGGGTCTTTGTCGTTTTCCCGGCTGTTTCGCGCTGCGGGGCCCGGGCCGTCGCGCGCTTCGGAGGCGCCGGGGACGCGGCCGTGACCGGGCCGCCCGGACGCCTCGCGCGCGAGCGGCGGTTGCACGAAGCTGCCGCGTACCGTGCAGCAAGCTGACACGACCGGGCCCGCCCGCGCCCCCTCCCCGCTGGCATCGTCTTCCTGCCGGGAACCCCTGGCAGGACGCAGCAGACGAAGGGGAAAACGTGTTCAGTTCTTCGCTTTCACGTCAGTCGGCCGCCCTCGCACGCGCAGCCGCCGTCGCCGGCCTCGCGCTCGCCGCGTTCGCGTTCCCCGCCGGCACCGCGGCCGCGAGCGCCGCCCCGGCCGGCGCCACCGCCGCCGAATCCGCCGTGGCCGCCCCGGAGGCCGCGACCGCCGGGCGCCTCCCGGCGCCGGCCGTGGACCGGATCTGTACGTACCTGGACGCGGTCGTCGCCCAACTTCCCCTGCCCGCCGCACCGGTTCAGGTGTGCAAGCTGGTCAACGGCTGGGACTAGACCGCGGTGATGCGGTTTCAGCTGCTGGGTCCGCTGACCCTCACGGACGGCCCCGAAGCCGTCGTGCTCCAGCCGTCGAAGCCGACGATCCTGCTGGCGGCGCTCCTCCTGCACGCCAACTCCGTCGTGTCCGCCGACTACCTCCAGCGGGCCGTGTGGGGCGAGGAACAGCCGGCCACCGCCAAGGCCGCGCTGCAGACCTGCGTACTGCGGCTGCGCCGGCTCTTCACCCGGCACGGGGTGACCGAGACCTCGATCGAGGCGGTGCCGGGCGGCTACCGGATCACCGCCGAGCCGCACACCCTCGACCTGCTCGGCTTCCGGGAACAGGTGCGCCGTGCCGTGGTGCTGTCGCACGACCCGGAGGCGGAACTGTGCGAGTTGAAGGAAGCGCTGTCGCTGTGGCAGGGCTCCCTGCTGGCCAACGTGCGTTCCGACGTGCTGCACCGGGACGAGGTGCCGCGCCTGGCGGAGGAACGGCTGCGGAGCGTGGAACGGGTCTGCGACCTGCTGCTGGGACTGGGACGGTACGGCGAGGCCCTGGTCGAACTATGGACTGCTACGCGCGTATACCCGGGCCATGAGCGGCTCCACGAGCAGCTGATCGAGGCGCTCTACCGCACCGGACGGCAGACCCAGGCCCTCGCGGAGTACCGACGGGTCAAGGGCTTCCTCCTCGACGAACTGGGCGTCGATCCCTCGCCCGCCCTCCAGCAGCTGGAACTCGCGATCCTGCGCGGCGAGGACCTGGGCGGCGGGGACGGCCGGGCGCCGCTGTTGTCCGGGACCATGGCGCGGATACCGGGCCCGGCGGCCCTGGGCGCGCGCGTCCTCGAAGGGCCCCCGCCCGCCGCCCCGCCCGCCGGGCCCATGGCGCTGCCGCCCGGCGCGTCGGGGACGAGCCCGGGGACGGGACCGGCGGGGGCAGCGGCGACGGGACCGGACGCGGGCGTCCCGGCGGTCCCGGGGCCGGGTCTCCCGGGTCCCGGTCTCCCGGGGTCGGCTCCCGGCGTCGGCGGGCATCCGGTGTCCGTCGGCGCGCATCCGGTGTCCGTCGGTCCGGCGAACGCTCCCGCGACCGCCGCCGGGCCCGCGACGCCCGCCGCCTCCGCCGCCGCGCCCGCGCTCCCCGCAGGCCCGGCCGCGCCCGGGGCGACCGTCGCGGGGGCCGTTCCCGGAACCGCCGTGCCCGGGACCGCCGCGCCCGGGGCCGCCGCCGGTCCGGCCGCGCCCGGGGCGACCGCCGTGCCCTCGGTGCCGAACTTCACCGGGCGGGAGGCCGAGACCGCCGCCATGACGGCACGCCTCACCGCCTCCCTCGACGACGCCGTCCAGCACCCGCCCACCGTCCTGGTGTCCGGGGCCCCCGGCATCGGCAAGTCGGCCCTCGCCCACCGGGTCGCGCACCTGGTGCGGGACCGCTTCCCCGGCGGCCGGGCGCTGATCCGGATGACCCGGCCGGACGGCGAGGCCCGGGACCCCGCAGCCGTCACGGCGGAGGCGACCGCCGCGCTCGCCGCCGCACCGGACGGCGGCCGCGTCCTGCTCGTCCTCGACGACGTGGTCGACGCCGACCAGGTGCGCCCGCTGCTGCCCGCCGTCGCCCGGGCGCAGGGGGCCGTGATCGTCACCAGCCGGATGGGGCTCGCCGGGCTCGTCGCCACGCACGGCGGCTGGGTGCAGCGGCTCTCCGCGTTCACCCCGGCCGAGTCGTACGCGCTGCTGCTCTCCGTGCTGGGCGGCGAACGCGTCGAGGCGGAACGGGACGCCGCCCGCCGACTGGCCGAGCTCTGCGGCCACTTCCCGCTCGCCCTGCGCATTCTGACGGCCCGTCTGCTGACCCGCCCGGCGCTGCGGCTGGGGGACGCGGTGGACTGGCTCGGGGACGATCCGCTGGCCCGGCTCTCCCTCACCGACTCGCCCGGCCTGTCCGTGCCGGCCGTCCTCGACGGGGCGCTGAACCGGCTCGACCCTCGGCTGTCCGAGGCGTTCCTCCGGGTCGCCGCCGCGCCCGGGGGCGGCGTCACGCCCGAGGACGTACCGGCCGTCGGCGAGGCCGTCCTGGAACGGCTCGCCGACGCCGGGCTGCTGGAGGACGGCCCGCCCGGCCCGTACCGGATCCACGCACTGCTCCGCGCCCACGCGCGAAGAACCGACCAGGAACGCATCCGCCGCACAGAGAAGGTGTGACCCCCATGGCCGAGACCGCCGAGAGCACCCCCGAGAGCCCCCGGACGACCGCCGGGAACGCTCCCGGGACCACCGGCGCCGCCCCCGCGTCGCCCGCCCCCGCGTCCACCGCGACCTTCGACGCGCTGGCCGCGACCCGGCCGCGCGTCCGCCGGGACGTGCTGTTCACCGAGACCCCCGGCGGGGTGCTCTTCCACAACGCCGACGGCGGATTCCACCTGGCCGGCCGCACCGCCTACCGCTTCGCCTCCCTCGTCGTCCCGCACCTCACCGGCCACCACCGGCTCGCCGACCTCTGCGCGGGCTTCGGACCGGCCCAGCGCGCGATGGCCGCGGAACTCGTCAAGACGCTGTACGAGCGGGAGTTCGCCCGCGACGTGCCCGAGCCCGGCGCCGGGCCCGAGGCGGTGCCCGAGGACGTCGCGGAGCGGTTCGCCGCCCAGATCGCCTACGTCGACCACTACGCCGACGGCGCGCCCGAGCGCTTCGCCCGGTTCCGCGCCACCCGGGTCGCCGTCCTCGGCGACGACGAGACCGCCCGCTGGTGCGCGCTGAGCCTGCTGCGCAACGGCTGCGTGCGGATCGGCGCCACCGCGGAGTTCGCGGACGTCACCGCCGAGGCGGGCCGGGTCGCCGCGCGCACGGACCGGATCGCCGCCGGGGCGGAGGTCGGCTGGGACGGCCTCGACGGGTACGACGTGGTCGTGGTGACCGGCGCCGGGGCCGGGCCGCGCACCCACCGGCTGCTGGCCGCCGGGGTGCCCGAGGGCCGGACCCTGATCCCGGCGTGGCTGTTCGGCGAGCGCCTGGTCGTGGGCCCGCTCTCCACCGCGACCTCCACCGGCTGCTGGTCCTGCGCCGTGCTGCGGCTGGGCGGCAACGTGTCGGCGGGCGAGGCGGCCGAGCTGTGGAGCCAGGCGGCGGGCGCCGCCCCGGCGTCCTCGGACACCCTGTCCGGCCCGGTCGCCGCGATGGTGGGCAACCTCCTCGGTTACGAGGTCTTCCGCCTCACCACCGGCGCGCTGCCCGCCGAGACGGACGGCCAGGTCCTGATCCAGGACCTGGCGTCGCTGGACGTGACGGCCGAGCCGCTCCGGCCGCACCCCCGCTGCCGGCGCTGCGCCGCCGGTCCGGACGACCGCGGGCCCGCCGCCCTGCCCGACGGCCTGGCGCTGCCGGTCACCCCGACCGTGGAGACCGCCCGCGACGCGGAGGCCATGGTCGACGAACTGAACCGGTACAGCGCGGCGCTGGTCCGCCCGCACGCCGGGATCCTCCGGCGTTGGGACGACGAGGCGCTGACCCAGACCCCGCTGAAGATCAGCCGGGTCGAGATGGCGCTCGGGGCCGGGGAGCGGCGCCGGATCGCCGCCTTCGACGTGCACCATCTGGCGGGCGCGCGGATGCGGGCGCTGTACGCGGCGGCCACCGCGTACGTCGAGCACCTGGTGCCACTGGAAGCGGCCGGGGGCGCGGGCGCGGACCGGGTGCTGGGCCCTGACGCGCTGACCACCGACGGCGGCACCGGGGCGCTCCCGGACGCCTGGACCGTGGCGACCTCGCTGATCGGCAAGGAGCCGGTGCGGGTGCCCGCCGCGGCTGTACGGACCTTCGGGGCGCACAACCGGGAGCGCGTCCATCTCGCCACGACCGCCGGCGCGGGCGCGGGCGCGGACGACCGGGAGGCGGCCGGCACCGGTCTGATGTCGGCGCTGGCGCACGACGCGCTGCTGCGGGCGCTCCGGGGCACGACCGAGGTCCGCCCGGTCGCCGTGGACGGGGACGACCCGGAGCTGGTGTTCCTGCTGAAGTCCGCGGCCAACCTGGATCTCGCGGTGGAACTGCTGGACCTGGGCGAGGGCGGGCGCACCTCGGCGCAGGCGGTGCTGGCCCGGGAGGCCGACGGCGGGAACGGCCAGGGCCGCTGGGCGGTCGTGGCGGGCCTGTCCCGGCGCGCGGCGGCCTGCGCGGCGCTGCGGGACCTGCTCGGGCAGGCCCAACTGGCCGCCGAGGACCCGGAGTCCCCGGTCGACACCGGCGACCCGCTGGTGTCCGACCTGGCGGCCGGATCCGTCGCGGTGACCGGCGGCCCGGTCCAGGTCGACGGGCCGGAGACCACGTTCGAGGCGATCCTCGACCGGCTCGCGGACGCGGGGCGCGACGCCCTGTACGTGCCGACCACCCCGGCCGACCTCGCGGGGGGCGGCATCCGCACGGCCCGGGTGCTGCTCACCGTCGACGGCGGCGGCGCGGCGGGCGCGGGGGCCGTGGGGAACGCGGACGCGGGCGTGTCCGGTGGCGCTGCGGACGGCGAGGGCGGGCCCGATGTCCGTTGACACCCCGGTCCGGGAGGACTCGGCGCCGGTCCGTTCCGCGCGCGCCCTCGCGGCGGCGCTCCGGGACGCGCTGGCCCGGCACGGAGCACCGCCCCCGCTGGACGTGGCGCCGCTCGGCGTGCGCGACGCCTTCGCCGACGGGGCGGGGGACGCGGCGGCCGGCGCGGGCGCCCCGGCTGCGGGCGCCGCTTCGGCCGCGTGCGCCCCGGCCGGTCAGGATGCCCCGGCCGGTCAGGGCGCTCAGGCCGGTCAGGACGCCCTCGGCCCCGCCGTGCCCGTGCGCTTCTACGGGCGGCACGCCGTCGTCGGCCCCTTCGCTCCGCGCGACGGCGACGGCAGGGGCGACGGCGGGCGGGGCGGGGGCCGGACCTGCGTCCGGTGCCTGGAGCGGCGCTGGCAGGCGGTGCGTTCCGTCGCGCTGCGCGAGGCGCTGGAGCTGGGCTCGGGCACCCGGGCCGCCGGGGACTCCCCGTACGTCACCCCGTTCGCCGCGCACGCCCTGGCGGGGCTGGTCGCCGCCCGGCTGGCCGGCGAGGGCCCCGGAACCGGTGTGCGCCCGGCCGTGCACCTGGTGGACCTGGAGACCCTGACGGTCCGTCACTATCCGCTGGTGCCCGACCCGGAGTGCCCGCGCTGCGCCACGCCGGAGCCCGACACCCCCCGGGCGGCGGCGCTCACCCTGCGGCCCGCGCCCAAGCGCCGCCCCGGCGGCTTCCGGGTCCGGGACATCGAGACGTACGACCTGCCGATGGAGCCGTACGCGAACCCGGTGTGCGGCTCGCTCGGCCCGTCGGTGGTCCAGGACGTCTCCTCCACCTCCACGTCCGCCACCATCGGCTGCTTCTCCATGCGTTCGGGCGAGTACCTGCGCGAGACGTTCTGGGGCGGCCACGCCGACACCTTCGCCGAGAGCATGCGGATCGGCGTGCTGGAGGGGCTCGAACGGTACGCGGGGATGCGGTCGCGGGCCAAGCGGGCCGGGACCAAGGCCTCCCTGGACGCCCTGCGCGCCCGGGGCGAGCACGCGCTGGACCCCCGGGTGTGCGGGCTGTACTCGGACGACTTCCACCGCGCCAACCCCCGGGTCGTGCCCTTCGCCCCGGACCGCCCGATCCCCTGGGTCCAGGGCTGGTCCCTGCGCGACCGGCGCACGGTCCTGGTGCCCGAGGTCCTCACGTACTACCACGCGCCCGGCCTGGAGAACCGCTTCGTCCAGGAGAGCTCCAACGGCTGCGCCTCCGGCGGCTGCCTGGAGGAGGCCGTCTACTTCGGGCTGATGGAGGTCGTGGAGCGGGACGCGTTCCTGCTCGCCTGGTACGGGCGGGCCGCGCTGCCGGAGATCGACGCGGCCACCAGCCGCCGCCCCGCCACCCGGCAGATGATCGACCGGCTGGAGATGTACGGCTACGAGGCCCGCTTCTTCGACACCCGGATCTCCTTCCCCGTCCCCGTGGTGACGGGCGTGGCGGTGCGCCGGGACGGCGGGCCGGGCCTGATGTGCTTCGGCGCCGGGGCCGGGCTCGACCCGGAGGCGGCCCTGGCCGGGGCGCTGTGCGAGATCGCCACCGACGCGGTGAACCTGCCCCGCCGCACCGAACGCGACCTGGCCCGGCTGCGCGCCATGGCCGCCGACTTCGACCGGGTCGAGGCGCTGCACGACCACCCGCTGGTGTACGGCCTGCCGGAGATGGGCCGCCACGCGGACTTCCTGCTCGGCGAGCCGGGCGCGCCCCGACCCCCGAAACGGTCCTTCGACGCGCTGTACGGGGACGGGTCGGCGCTGCCGGTCTCCGACGACCTGCGCGAGGACCTGACCCGGTGCGTGGACGCCGTCACCGACGCCGGGTTCGACGTGATCGTCGTCGACCAGACCATGCCGGAACAGCGCGAACTGGGGCTGACCACGGTCAGCGTCCTGGTGCCGGGGCTGCTGCCGATCGACTTCGGCTGGAGCCGCCAGCGCGCCCTGGGCATGGACCGGCTGCGCACCGCGCTGCGCGCGGCCGGGCTGCGCGGGCACGACCTGACCGACGCCGACCTCAACCCGGCCCCGCACCCCTTCCCATGACCGCCGGCTCCGCACCGCCCCGCCCCGGACGGCGCCCCCGCGCCGCGCCGCCCGGGGCCGCCCGGCCCGCGCCGCCCGTCCGATCCGCCCCGCCCAGTTGCCCGTACCGCCTTCCCTGACCGAGGAGCCCGCCATGGGGTACGCCCATGAATACGCCGCCGCGATCCTTCAGCGCGGCCGGGTCCCGATGGACCCCGCCGACTTTGTGCCGAACTGGTCGGACGGCCCGCGCAAGACGAAGTTCTACCCCGGCACCGACAGCCTGCCGCTGCCCGACTGCGACTACCCGGCCCACGCGGACCTGGACCGGGGCCTCGCCCAGGACACCGGCGGCGACGGCGCGTTCGACCTGGCGCTGCTCTCCGGGATGCTCCGCGACTCCTACGGGCTGACCGGCCGCCGCCTCGGCGTCCAGGCCAACACCGACCTGAGCGCCCTGCCGTACTACCCGCTCGCCAACTGGTCCCGCGGCTCCGCGTCCGGCGGCGGCCTCTACCCGGTCGCCGTGCACTGGGTCTCCGGGCCCAGCGGCCCCGTACCGCCCGGCGTGCACTACTACTCCACCCGGCACCACGCGATGCGGCGGCTGCTGACCGGCGACGTGACCGGCGAGGTGCGGGCGGCGCTGGGCGACGGGGCGCCGGGGCCGGACACCGACCAGTACCTGGTCCTGACCATCAAGTACTGGCAGAACGCCTTCAAGTACAACAACTTCTCCTTCCACGCCGTGTCCATGGACCTCGGCGCCTGCGTCCAGACCTGGCGGATGTGGGCCGGGGCGCGCGGCCTCGCCGTCGAGCCCGCGCTCTGGTTCGACGAGGAGCGGCTGGGGCGGCTGCTCGGCGTGGACACGGCGGACGAGGGCGTCTTCGCCGTCGTCCCGCTGAAGTGGGCCGGCGCCGGCCCGGCGTCCCCCGCCCCGGCCCCGGTGTCCGTGCGCCACCGCGACCAGGAGCGCTCGCGGACCGTCCTCACCTTCGACGCGCTCCGGCGGATGCAGGCCGTCACCGCCGCCGACGCCGCCGCCCGCCCCGCCCCCGAGGCGCTCGACCCCGCCGTCGCGCACCCCGCCGACCCAAAGCGCCCCGCGACGCCGCTGCCCGCCTGCCCGCCGCTCGACGCCGACGTGCGCACCGCGCTGCGCGGGCGGCGCAGCAGCTTCGGCCGCTTCGAGGCCCAACGCCCCATCACGGGCGAGCAGTTGGCGTCCTGCCTGGCGGCCTCGGTGGCCGGCTCGCGGATCGGCGGGGACACCGGCGCGCAGCGGCTCGCGAAGCTCTACGCGTTCGTCTGCCACGTCGAGGGGATCGAGCCCGGCGCCTACGAGTACGACCCCGAGGCGCACGGGCTGCGGCTGGTGAAGGCGGGCGACCCGGGCGCCTTCCTGCAGAAGAACTACTTCCTGTCCAACTACAACCTGGAGCAGGCGGCCGCCGTCCTGGTGCCCACCGTCCGCACCGACGCCGTCCTCGACGCGGTCGGGGACCGGGGATACCGCCTGGTCAACGCCGCCGTCGGGGCGATCGCCCAGACCGCCTACACCACCGCGTCCGCCGTCGGCATCGGCTGCGGGGTCGCGCTCGGCTTCGACAACATCTCGTACATCGAGGAACTCGGCCTCGACGGGACCGGCGAGGCGCCGCTGCTGATCATGATGATCGGCAACGAGCGGCCCGCCCCGGCCGACTTCCGGTACGAGATCGCCTGACCGACGACGAGACGACGACCGGAACGAGAAGGGGAGACCCCGCCATGACGCCGGACCACCCGGCCCCAGCCGCACCCGCGCCCGCCGCACCCGCCCCCGCCGCCGCGCCCGCGACGGTCACCCGCCCCCGCTTCATGCTGCGGGTCGCCGGGCTGCCCGTCGACAGCGTGCGCGGGCTGCGCTGCCCGGACAGCCGCCGCTGGGCGGACGAAGTCCTGCGCGCCACCGAGCTGTCGAGCGCCGAGGGCGAACGGCTCGGGGACCTGCTGCACGACCTGGTCGGCGGCAGCGACGACGAGGGCCTGCGCCGCGCCCTGCTCGCCCTGCGCCGGGACGTCTTCAACAACCGGCTGCCGAGCCCCGGGGCCGCCGACCTGGCCCTGACCCTGGTGCGCGGCCTCGACGAGACCGCCGGCACGGCACTGGAGGCCTGGCTGACCGGACGCCGCCGCCTGGAGGAGCACCGCGCGGCCGGCGCCGGCCTGCTCGCCGCCGAGACCGCCCGCGCCCGCGAGGCGCTGCGCCGGCTGGCGGGGGAGGAGCGGCTGCGCAAGGGGCTGCTGCTGGCCTCCCCGGCCCTGGACGCCCAGCTCGACGCGTACATCGGCGCCGACCCCGCCGTGCCCCCGGACAAGAAGCGGCGCAAGATCGAGCGCTCGCTCCTCTCGTACCTCTACCGCACGGCGTGCAAGACCAGCCCGTTCTCCACGTTCACCGGGGTCGCCCTCGGGACCTTCACCGACCCGGGCCGCGGCGACGGCGACCCGCGCCGCGGGCTGCGGGTCCGGGTCGACGACGCCTGGGAGGGGCGGCTGCGGCTGAACGTCGCCGCCGTCGGCCGGCTCGCCGAGGCCCTGATCGCGGACCCGGTCCGCCGGGCGGACCTGCCGGTCGCCCCGGCCTCCGGCTGGGGGCGCGACGACGACCGGGTCCGCTATGTGCGCCGCTGGGTCACCCAGGGCGACGAGGACACCGCCGTCACCTTCGACGCGGTGAAGGACCGGCTGTTCTTCCTGCGCCGCAGCGGCACCCTGGAACGCCTCCTCGGCCTGTTCGAGAACCGCGACACCCTCCGTTACGGGGAACTGGCCGACTGGCTCGCGAAGGACCGGGGCGCGGGCCCGGAGGAGTGCGCCCAGTACCTCCAGGCGCTCCTGGATGTCGGCATGGTGCAGGTGCCGTGCCTGCGCACCGAGGTCCACGACACCGACCCGCTGCGCGCCTTCCAGGGCTCGCTGCGCGACCTCGGCCGCCCCTGGGCCGACCGGCTGGCCGGACGCCTCGACGGCCCCGCCTCCCGCGTCGAACGGTTCGCGGACGCCGAACCGGCCGAACGCCGCGCCCTCATGGGAGAGTTGCGCACCTCGCTGCGCGCCCTCCAGGAGGAGGAGTTCGGCGCCGAGCGGGCGCGCGTTCCGCAGACCCTGCTCTACGAGGACGTGGCGGCCGGGCGCCGCACCGAACTCTCCGCCCCCGCCTGGGAGGAGCTGGCCGCCGGGCCGCTCGGCGCGGTGGAACGCGTCCTGCCCGCCTTCGACCTGACGCTTCCCCAGCGTGTCACGTTCAAGGGCTTCTTCCTCGCCCGCCACGGGCGCGGCGGGCGCTGCGACGACCTGCTGAAGCTGGTCCACGACTTCCACGAGGACTTCTTCGACCAGTACATGTCGTTCACCGCGAAGCGCACCGCCTTCGACGAGAACGGCGACTACGTCCCGGAGGAGAACTGGCTCTCCCTGCCGCAGCTCAAGGCCCTGGACACGGCCCGGCAGACCTTCGTGGAACGGATGCGCGCCCGGTGGGCGGCCTGGGAGGCGGACCCGGCCGCCCCGGAGATCCAGGTGGGCGGCGACCTCCTCGACGAGGTCGCCGGCGAACTCGACACCCTGCGCTCCGAGTTCACCCCGCTCGCGCACCATGTGCAGATCGTGGACCGGCCCGGGGACCCGCTCGTCGTCCTCAACCGCTCCTACGGCGGCGTCTCCTTCCCGTTCAGCAGGTTCACCCACCTCTTCGACGGCCTCGACGAACAGCTCCTCGCCGCCACCGCGGACCTGCTGCCCGACGACGCCGTCCTCGCGGAGGTCACCGGCGGACCGGTCACCAGCAACCTCAACCTGCACGGCCGGCTCACCGCGTACGAGATCGTCTGCCCCGGCGAACGCGGCACCCTGCCCGCCCCGAACCGGATCCACCTGGACGACCTCCACCTCGTCCACGACCTGGAGGCGGACCGGCTCGTCCTGCGCTCCACCCGGCTCGGCAAGGAGGTCGTGCCGGTCTACCTCGGCTACCTCGTCCCGCTCGCCCTGCCCGAACTGCCCCGCACCCTGCTGCTGCTGTCCCCGACCTCGATGTCCCCGCTGAACGTGTGGGGCGGCGTCCCCGAGGGCGCGCCGGCCGGCGGGGTCACCACCCGGCCGCGGGTCCGGCACGGCAGCGTGGTGCTCAGCCGGCGCAGCTGGAGCGCGCCCGCCGCCGTGCTGCCGCTGCGCGCGCCCGGGGCCGGGGACGACGCCTGGTTCCTGGGCTGGCACGCCTTCCGCCGCGCCCACGGGCTCCCGGACCGGGTCTTCGCCACCGTCGCGGACAGCGGGGCGCGCGGCGCGACCGGCGGCAAGCCCGCCTACGTCGACTTCGACAGCCCGCTCTCGCTGGCCGCGTTCGAGGCCCTGATCAAGACGTCCGGGGCGCGGATCGTGTTCCGGGAGATGCTGCCCGACGAGGACGGACTGCACACCGTCTCCGGCCGGGGCCGCCATGTCGCCGAACTCGCGGTGGAGACCGCCGCCCCCGCCCGAAGGAGCAACCAGTCATGAACCCGGCACCACCCACCACCACGGCCGACGTACGGACCCGCCGGGCGGGCGCCTGGCAGGCCACACACATCTTCTACGCCGCCAACCCCCGCCCCATGCTCACCCAGTGCGTCCGCCCGCTGATCGAGGAGCTGGAGGCGGACGGCCTGCTCGACGGCTACTTCTTCATCAACTACTGGCTGGAGGGCCCGCACGTCCGGCTGCGGATCAGGCCCTCCTCCCCGGACGCCGAGGCCGAGGTCCGGCGCCGCACCGAGGCCGCCGTCGACGCGTTCCTGGCCGAGCGGCCCGCCCTGTACGAGGTCGACTCCGGGTTCCTCAACGACTTCTACAACACCCTGTTCGACATCGAGTTCCCCGGCGCCGAACGCGGCCACTACACCGACGAGCAGGGCCGGATGCGGCTGCGCCCCAACAACTCGCGCAGCGCCGAGCCGTACGAGCCGGAGTACGGCAAGTACGGCGGTCCGGCCGGGATCGAGCTGGCCGAATGGCACTTCCGGCGCTCCAGCGACCTGGTCATCGACGCGTTCCGGACGAAGAACCTGCATCTGCGGACCGTGCTGCTGGGCACCTCGGCGCAGCTGATGATGGTGATGGCCGCCGCGTTCCTGCCGGACCGTCGGGAACTGGCCGATTACCTGGACAGCTACTACGAGTTCTGGCACCGGGCGTTCCCCGGCACCGGCTTCATCGGCAGCGACGAGTACGACCGCAACTACGCCGCCATGGCCCCCGGACTGGCCGCCCGCTTCGCCCGGATCCGGGCCGCCGTGGCCGCCGTCGCCGACCGGGACGGCGAGGCGTTCGGGCCCGGCCAGGACGCGGAAGGCGCCGCCGGGCTGCCCGGATTCCTCGCCGGATGGGCCGAGCACTGCGTCGAACTGCGGAACCGGGCGGTCGAGCTCACCCTCGACGGGGACCTGGTCTTCCGCTCCTGGGACGGCGAGCGGGACGAACTGGTCACCGACCCGGCGGCCTCGCTGCCGCTGCTGCTCTCCCCGTACATGCATATGACCAACAACCGGCTGCATGTGACGATCCGGGACGAGGCGTACCTCTCGCACGTCCTGGGCCGGGCGCTGCGGGAGACGGGATGAGCGCCGCCCCGCCGGGCGCCGTCGAGGGCCTCGCGGAGTACCGGCCCGAACTGAGGCCCCAGGTGCTGCTGAGCGACGCCCTGCTGCACGGGGCGGCCACCGTGCACCTGATCAAGGACACCGCCACCGGCGGCTCCTTCCGGGTCGGCCCCAAGGAGCACTTCCTGATCGCCCGGATGGACGGGCGGCACAGCCTGGGGGAGATCGGCGAGGAGTACGCGCGGGAGTACGGGCGCCGGCTGGACGCGGCCCGCTGGCAGCAGATCCTGCGGATGCTCGGCACCCGCGGACTGCTGGCCGGCGGACCGGGCGGGACGGGGGCCGCCCCCGGGCCCGCCGACGGTCGCGGGACCGGGGTCGGGGGCGGGGCCGGGCCGTCCGGGCGCCCGGGGGCCGGGCCGGGGGCCGCCGACGGCCGGCCGGCGCGCGGGGTGCTGCGCGGCAGCGTCCGGCTGGTCGCCGACGCGGACGCCACCACGGACCGGCTGCACCGGGCGGTGGGCTTCCTGCTGTCGCCCGGATGGCTGGCGCCGCTGCTGGCCCTGGTCCTGGCGATGGAGGCCGTGGTCGCCGTCAGATCCGGTGAACTGCTCGTGGCGACAAGGGAGTTGTTCACCAATCCGGTGCTGCTGGTGGGCGCCGCCACCCTGCTCTGGTTCAGCACCGCGCTGCACGAACTGGCTCACGGGGTGGTCGCCCGGCACCACGGCGGCACGGTGGCCGAAATAGGCCTGCGCTGGCGGCTGCCGGTGGTCATCATGTACTGCACAGTCGATAACTACCTCTATCTGGGCTCCCGTTGGCAACGCATTCAGACGGCGCTCGCCGGCGCGGTGATGAACCTGCTCTTCCTGCTGCCGTTCTGCGGTCTGTGGCTGTTCGCCCCGCTGGACGCCGCCACCCACGACGCGCTCGGCGCCCTGCTGCTCCTGGGCAGCGTGCAGGCGCTGGCCATGCTGGTCCCGCTTCCGCCGCTCGACGGGTACCGGATCGCGAGCCAGCTGTGCGGGGCCACCGAACTGGCCGCCTCCACCGGCGCCTATCTGCGGCTCGCCGCCCGCCGCGACCCCGCGGCGGGTGACTACCCGCGCCACGCCCGTACCGCCTACCGCGCCTACGGGCTGTGCGCGGTGCTCGCCCTCGCGGGCATCGCCGCCGCCGTCGTGGCGGCCGCCCACCATCTGCTGACCGCCCCCTGACATCCGCCGACCGCACCCGGCCGGCCACGCCCCGGCCGGCCCCCGCCCCCAGACCGCCCCCGACCGCCTCGCCCGGTGCCCCCGCCGGCCGTCCCCCGAAGGTCCGACCCGCCGATCAGCGGCGGACAAGGAGAGAAGTTCCATGAGCCCCACCGTCCCCACCGCCTCCCCGGGGAACCAGCCCGGCCCGGACGACGACGCCCGCGCCGGCGCGGCCGTCGTCCTCGACGCCGTGCGCAAGACGTACGGCGCGCGGCACGCCGTCGACGGGGTGTCCCTCACCGTGCCGCGCGGCGAGTTCTTCGGCCTGCTCGGCCCCAACGGGGCGGGCAAGACCACCCTCGTCGAGATCATGGAGGGCCAGCGCAAGGCGGACTCCGGCACGGTCACCGTGCTCGGCGCCAGTCCCTGGCCGCGCAACCCCTCGCTGCTGCCCCGGCTCGGCGTGCAGACCCAGACCTCCGCGTTCTTCGTCCGCCTCACCGCCCGCGAACACCTGCGCACCATGGCCGCCCTCTACCGCACCGACCACGCCGCCGCGGAGCGGGCCCTGCGGTCCGTCGGCCTCACCGAGCAGGGCGACACCCGGGTGGACGACCTCTCCGGCGGCCAGCGCCAGCGCCTCGCCATCGCCTCCGCGCTGGTCCACGAACCCGAACTGATCTTCCTGGACGAGCCGACCGCCGCCCTCGACCCACAGGCCCGCCGCGCCCTGTGGCAGGTGCTGCGCGACCTCAAGGGCGAGGGCCGCACCATCGTCTACACCACCCACCACCTCGACGAGGCCGAGGCGCTGTGCGACCGGGTCGCCATCATGGTCGAGGGCTCCGTCGTCGCCCTGGACAGCCCCGCCCACCTCATCGCCGCCGCCGCCCCCACCACCCGGCTGGTCGTCCCCGACGACCGGCTCACCCTCGACCAGGCCCGGGCCATCGAGGGCGTCGACCAGGTCACCGAGGAGCCCGGCGCCCTGGTGCTGGAGACCCTCGAATCCGGCAAGGTCCTGGCCGCGATCGACGCCCTGGCCGGACTCCGGGGCGTGCAGACCCGCACCGCCGACCTGGAGGACGTCTACCTGGCGCTCACCGGCGCCGCCGACGGCACCGGCTCCCCGCGGCCGTAGCCCGCCCCGGCCCCCGCCCCCGCGGCCCCGGGCCGGTCCCGCCGGCCCCGGGCGCCCCGCCCGCCGGCCCGCGCACCGCACCGGGCCGGCCCCGCCCCGCCCCCTCCCGGGCGACCCCCGCCCCGCCCCCTCCCGGGCGACCCCCGCCCCCAGCACCCCTCGCACCCCAGCAGTGATACGGAGACGCCCCCGATGAGCGCATACGCGGCGCTGAGCCAGGCCGGATACCGGGCCTACACGCGCGACAAGACCACGCTCTTCTTCACCTTCGCCTTCCCGCTCATCTTCCTGGTCGTCTTCGGACTGATCTTCCACGGCCAGACCGTCGAGCAGAGCGGCAAGCCCTACATCAACTACATCGCCCCCGGGGTCCTCTCCTGGGGCGTCGGCAACGCCGCCGTGTTCGGCGTCGGCTTCGTCCTCATGCAGTGGCGGCGCGACGACATCCTCCGCCTCATCCGGATGACCCCGACGCCGGTCTCCGCCGTCCTCGCCTCCCGCTACGTGCTGGCGCTCGGCATCGGCGCCGTGCAGTCCGTGGTCTTCGTGTCCGTGGCGCTGCTGCCCTCCTTCGGCCTCCAGCTGGACGGCCGCTGGCCGCTCGCCCTGCCCGTCCTCGTCATCGGCATCACCGCCTTCCTCGCCCTGGGCGTCATCGTCGGCAGCTACGCGAAGACCCCCGAGGCCGTCGCCGCCGTGGCCAACTGCCTGATGATCCCGATGGCGTTCCTGTCCGGCTCGTTCTTCCCGCTGGACGCCATGCCGGGCTGGATGCAGAACCTCTCCCGCGTGCTGCCGCTGCGCTACCTCAACGACGGCATCTCCCGCGCCCTCACCGGCGGCGGCGCCACCGGCGACATCTGGCTGGACTGCGCGGTGCTCGCCGGCTTCGCCCTCGTCCTCGGCGCGATCGCGCTCAAGACCTTCCGCTGGAGCGACAAGTCATGACGGCCCCCGCACCCGCCCCCGCCGTGCCGCCCGTGCGCGGCGAGACGCCGCTGGAGGCCGCCCGTGCCGACCTCCAGGCCGGACTGACCGCCCGCCACGGGCAGTCGGCCGACCGGTCGGCCGTGCCCGCGCCGTCGGTGGTGCCGCTCGGCGCCGCCGACACGCTCGGCCACGGCAGCCCCGACCCGTACGCGGACGTCCGCCCGGCCGCCAACGTCCAGCTCACCTCCCGGGCCGTGCTGCTGGGCCCCTGGGGCGGCGCACCGGACGCCGCCGCCTGCGGCCAGTGCCTCGCCATGCGCTGGCAGCGGCTGCGCAGCCGCTCGGAGCGCGAGGCCCTGGAGCTCGGCCACCGCCCCGAAGGCGCCGTCCACTGGCCGGTCCTCACCCCCTACGCGATCGACGCCGTGTGGGCCGTCCACCGCGCGGTCCACGACGGCGGCCACGACCTGACCGACGTCACCGCCGCCGACCGTGCGCTGCCCCGGGTCACCCGGGTCGACCTGGTGACCCTCGCCACCGCGACCTTCCCGGTCCTGCCCGAACCCCTCTGCCCCGCCTGCGTCCAGGAGGTCCCCGACACCGCCGAGGCGGCCCGCATGGACCTGGGCCCGGCCCCGAAGCCGGACCCCGACGGCTACCGGCTGCGGCCGCTGTCCTCGTACCCGCTGCCGACCGCCGCGCTCGTCAACCCGGTGTGCGGGACCCTCGGCTCCGACCTCTGGATCAACCCGACGTCCACCACCACCGCACCGGCCGCCGGAACCCACTTCGTACGCGGCTACGCCGGGCTCAACGACGTCACCTGGAGCGGGCAGGCCAACGGCTACGACACCAGCCGCGTCCTCGCCCAGCTGGAGGGCCTGGAACGGTACGCGGGCACCACGCGCCGGCGCGGCACCTCGCCCGTGATCGGCAGCTACCGCGAACTGGCCGACCGCGCCCTGGACCCGGCCGCCTGCGGCTTCTACGCCCCCGAGACCTACGCCACCGACCCCATGGTCTCCCCGTTCGACCCCGACCGGCCCATCCCCTGGGTGTGGGGCCACTCCCTGCGCGACGACCGCCCGGTCCTGGTGCCCGCCCGGCTCGCCCACTACAGCGCCGGGGTCGAGGCCGACAACTTCGTCTTCGAATGCTCCAACGGCTGCGCCACCGGCGGCAGTCTGGAGGAGGCGATCCTCTACGGGCTGCTGGAGATCGTCGAGCGCGACGCCTTCCTGCTGGCCTGGCACGGCCGCACCCCGCTCACCGCGATCGACCTCGGCACCTGCCGCTCCCCGGACGTCCGCAGCATGATCGACCGGGCCGCCCTGCACGGCTACGACGTCCACGCCTTCGACACCCGGATGGACCTGGCCGTGCCCGTCGTCACCGCCCTCGCGGTACGCCGGGACGGCGGGTACGGGACGCTGTCGTTCGCCGCCGCCGCCGGGTTCGACCCCGAGGCCACCGTCGAGTCGGCGCTCTCCGAAGTCCTCACCTACATCCCCCATCTGCCCTACCAGGTCGCCGAGCGGCACGCCGAACTCACCGCCATGGCCGCCGACTTCGGCCTGGTGCGGCAGCTCAAGGACCACGCCCAGCTCTACGGGCTGCCGGAGATGGCCGTGCACGCCGAGGAGTACCTGAAGCCGGTCGAGGTCCGCCCGCTGGCCGACGCCTTCGCGGACTGGCAGCCCCGGCGCCCCCGCACCGGGGACCTGCTGGACGACCTGAACCTGCTGCGGGACCAGCTCGTCGCCGCCGGGCACGACGTCATCGCCGTCGACCAGACCACCCCCGAGCAGCGCCGGATGGGACTGCACACCATCGCCGCCGTGGTCCCCGGCCTGCTGCCGCTGGACTTCGGCTGGACGCGGCAGCGCGTCCTGCTGATGCCCCGGCTGCGGACCGCGCTGCGGAAGGCCGGGCGGCGGGCCGACGACCTGCCGGAGTCCGGGATCAAACGCGTCCCGCACCCGTTCCCGTGACCGGTCCGGCTCCCGCGTGCGGTCCGGCTCCCGTGACCGGTCCGGCCCCCGCGCGCGGGGCGGGGGCCGCGCCCGCCCCGGCCCCCGCAGCACACAAGCCCCCTCCGCGCTCGCGGCGCGGAGAGGGCTTGCGGACGTGCGGAAGGCGCGCGATCGAAGACGCGATCAGGCGCAGCAGGAGGTGGTGCTGGTGGTGCTGGAGCAGGTCGACGTGGAGGAGCAGGACGTCGAACCGGCGAGCACGACCTCGGCGGCGTCCGAGTAGTCCGAGATCTCGAAGGTCTCCGACTCCAGCTCCAGGATCTCGTCGGCGAGGGTGGCGAGCTCGGTCTTGGGGGCCATGGTCTTCTCCCTTGAGTCACGGGGACGGGCCGGCGGCTCCGGCTCCGTTCCCCTGCGCTGACGCCATTGCAGCGAACGCCGCTGTCAGATCGGCCCCGGTTTCACTGTCAGTTCGCTGGCACCCCCTGACAGCGGAACGCCGCCCTCCTGAAGCCGGGGCGGCGCAGTCTGATGCGGCCGGCCCCACACGTGCCCGGCGGGCGCGGGCGACAGCCCCGCCCGCCCAGCGGAACGAGGTGAGTTGACATGCGGGAGACCCTCCCGTCCCCTCCTGGCGCCCCCACCCCCCCTCCTGGCGCCCCCACCCCACCCGGCAGCTCGCCCCCGGCCCCGTTCACGCGTCCTTCCCCCGACCCCTCCCCGGCGGACGCGGGACGGCCCGCGGCCCGGCCCGCGGCCCCGGCGGTGGAGCGCGAGGTCCTGCGCCCGGCGATCGAGCTGTACCTGGAGGCGCACACCCGCCCCGAGCTGTCCGGGGCCGAGCAACGCACCGCGGACCTGCTCGCCGCCCGCCTGACGGCGAGCGGCTGCGAGGTCACCCGGGGGGTCGGCGGCGGACACGGGCTCGTCGGCGTGCTGCGCAACGGCGACGGCCCGACCGTGATGCTGCGCACCGAACTCGACGCGCTGCCCGTCACCGAGCGCACCGGTCTCGCCTACGCCAGCGTCGTACCGGGCGTGATGCACGCCTGCGGCCACGACCTGCACCTCGCCGCCGTCGCCGGGGCGGCGGCCGACCTCGACCGCACCCGCTCCGAGTGGCGCGGCACCGTCCTGGTCACGGGCCAGCCGGCCGAGGAGACCCTGACCGGCGCCGGGGAGATGCTGGCGGACGGCCTCTACGAGCGGTTCGGCGCCCCGGACGCGGTCCTCGCCCAGCACACCTCGCCCGCGCCCGCGGGCACCCTCGCGCACGCCGCCGACTTCGGCACGCCGCTGATGGCGGCCGGCGCCGCGGTGGACATCACCCTGCACGGGCGCGGCGGCCACGCCGGCACCCCGCACCTCACCGTCGACCCGGTCCTCACGGCGGCCGCCACGGTGCTGCGGCTCCAGTCCGTCGTCTCCCGGGAGACCGCCCCCGCCGAGCAGGCGGTGCTGACGGTCGGCGCGCTGCGCGCCGGAGGACCCGGCAACGTGATCCCGGAGAAGGCCGAACTCACCCTGTGCATACGGGCGTCGTCCGAGCAGGCGGTGGAGCGGATGACGGCCGCCGCGCTGCGGATCGTCCGGGCCGAGAGCGCCGCCTCCGGCTGCCCCCGGGACCCGGACTTCACCGTCACCGCCCGTTCGCCCGCCCTGCTGACCGACCCGGCGGCCACGGCCGTCGTGCGCCGCGCGCACGAGGAGCTGTTCGGCCCCGAACGGGTCGCCGACTGCGCCGCGCTCACCGCCACCGAGGACTTCGCCCGGTTCGGCGCGGACGGCGTGGCGACGGTGTACTGGCTGCTCGGTGTCACCGGGGTACGCCAGTGGCGCCGGGCCCGCGAGGGCGGACCGCCGGTGCCGCCCAACCATGCGCCCGAGTTCGCCCCGGACGTGCGAGCCGCCCTGCCCGCCGGGATCGCGGCCATGGCGTCGGCCGCCCGGCGGTTACTGGCCCCGGAAGGGGGCGCCCGGTGACCCGCCCCGCCGGGGAGACGGCACACGGCCCCGGCCCGGGCCGCGCCCACGGCCAGGACCAGGACCAGGACCGGAACCAGGACCAGGACCGGAACCAGGACCAGGACCGGAACCAGAACCAGGACCGGAGCCGGCCCCAGCCGCAGAACCAGGGTCGTGATCCCGGCCCCGGCCCCGGCCCCGGCCCCGGCCCGTGCCCCGACCCGTGCCCGTGCCCCGGCCCGTGCTCCGGGCACGATCGCGGTCCCGGCCGGGGCCATGTCGACCTGGTCGCCGTCCGCCGCGACGACGCCGCCCCGACCGGCGAGACCACCGTCGTGCGGCTGCTGAGCCTGCTCCCCGCCCACTGGGTCTGCGCCCCCCGGTCCGTGGGCCCCGACCGGATCGCCCTGCGTGTCGCCCTGACCCACGTCGTCGACGGCCGCACGGTCCGTCGCGCCGCCGCCGATGCCCTCGCCGACCGGGCACTCGACGGCTGGGCGCTCGACGGCCGGGCGCCGGACGGAACGGGGGGCCGCACGCGGGACGGCGCGGGGGACGGCGTGCCCGACGGCGCGTGGGACGGCCGGGCGCCGGAACCGTGACGCCCGGCGCGGCGGCGCGGCGGCGGGCGGTCAGATCCAGCCGCGTTCCCGGGCCAGCAGAGCGGCATGGGCACGGCTGGCCGCGCCCAGGGTGTGCATCAGATCGGCCACGTACCGCCGGTACGTCCGTACCGACACGCCCAGGTCGCGGGCGCCCGCCTCGTCCTTGCCGACCGTGCACATGGACACCAGCACCCGCTGCTCGATCTCCGAGAGGCGGGCGTCCGGCTTCCCGCCGTCCGCGTCGCCCACCCGCGCGAGGTCGTCGGACTGGTCCCAGATCTTCTCGAACAGGGCGATGATGTTGCGCACCAAGCCGCTGCGGTGGGCCAGCAGCGCGCCGCGCGAGGTGTCGTACGGGTCCAGCGGGACCAGCGCCGCCTTGCGGTCGTAGACCAGCAGCCGCTCGGCGCTGTGCTCGGTCACCCGGATCATGGCCCCGTTCTCGGCCAGCTCCCGCAGATAAGCGGCGGTCGCCGGGTCTCCCAGCGCGGCGCGGATCACGACATTCCGTATCCTCACGCCGCGCCGGAGGCAGCGCAGGTCCAGCGGTCGCGAGCGGGCGATGTTCTCCGGCGACAGCTTGGTGTACGGCTCCACGGACAGGATCTCGTCCCGGGCGAAGAACGCGAGGTCGTCGATCCGGTCGCGGATCTGGGCCAGTCCCTCCAGCTGTTCGATGCCCGGGGGCGGCGGTCTTCGCGCCCCCTGTTCCGCGCGCAGACCGTCGACGACGTGCCGGGACCGGGTGACGCGCTGGAGCTCCTGGTGCAGGGCGTGCAGACGTAAGTCGGTGAGCCGGGCCACCGCGACCTCGGGATCGGTCGGGAAGACGCGCGCGCCGGGACCGTCGGTGCGCAGCAGGCCCAGTTCCCGGAGCCGGTCGACGCAGGCGAGCGCGGTCTGTGGGTCCGTGCGCAGCAGGAGATGCAGATCGTCGATCGTGGTTCCGGGGGCGCGGAGGAAGTGCCGGTAGATCTCCTCCTCGGCCTCCGAGACCCCGAATATGGACATCTCGTTCTCGCCCATGTGTGCCCCCGCTGCCTGGTCCCTGCGCGGCCGCGTACCCCCGGGCATCGCCCGTGAGTGTCTGCCGACGGCTGCCGTACTCACTGCCCGTGCAACTGTTTGAGTAATCTTTCGGCCAAAGCGTAGACGCTGAGATCATTTCTGTGAGGGCCTCGAACACAACTGTGTGCGAGACGGAGACGAACGGTGTGTTGTCCGGGGACGAACGGTGCCGTGCGCGCGACGGATGGTCGGGGCGGGGCCCGCCGGACGCCCGGGAACCGCCGTCCGCGCCCGCCGCTCCGGGACGGAGACGCGCGCCCTCGCCAGCGTCGCCGGGCGGTCGCCGGGCCGTCGTCCGCGCCCGGCTCCGGACAATTGCGGGCGCGGCTGTCACAGGGGAGTCGTAGGCTGGGATTCTCCCGGCCCGCCGGGGGATGGCTCCTGGATCACGCCGGACCCGTGAGGGCGGGCACGCGCGTCCGGGGTGCGGCCGTCGGCCGTCCGCGTGCCGCGCGGGCGCTCTCCGCCGCCCCGTGACCCGTGCGTTCCGGCCCCCGCCAGGCCCGGTCCGACCCGGAAGCCGTCCCTCGTACCCACGTGCCGGGTCATTCGCGTTGCCCTCGATCCTGGCAGCAGCCGGCCGCCAGGACTGCCCTCGTTACCCGGACGGAAGCCCTTCATGAGTCTGCACGGTCTGCTGGATGTCGTCGTACGTGACCCGGCACTCTCCGAAGCGGTGAAGGCCGCCGGCGACGGCCACCGGATGCACGTCGACCTCGTCGGCCCGCCCGCCTCCCGCCCCTTCGCCGTGGCCGCGCTGGCCCGCGAGACCGGCCGGACCGTGCTCGCCGTCACGGCGACCGGCCGGGAGGCGGAGGACCTGGCGGCCGCGCTGCGCAGCCTGCTGCCGCCGGACACCGTCGCGGAGTTCCCGTCCTGGGAGACCCTGCCGCACGAGCGGCTCTCGCCCCGCTCCGACACCGTGGGCCGCCGCCTGGCGGTGCTGCGCCGGCTCGCGCACCCCAGCGCGGACGACCCGGAGACCGGCCCGGTCAAGGTCGTCGTCGCGCCCATCCGCTCGGTGCTCCAGCCGCAGGTCAAGGGCCTCGGTGACCTGGAGCCGGTCGCGCTGCGCACCGGGCGGAGCGCCGATCTGGGCAGCGTCGTCGACGCGCTCGCGGCTGCCGCGTACTCCCGGGTCGAACTGGTCGAGAAGCGCGGTGAGTTCGCCGTGCGCGGCGGCATCCTGGACGTCTTCCCGCCGACCGAGGAACACCCCCTGCGGGTGGAGTTCTGGGGCGACGACGTCGAGGAGATCCGCTACTTCAAGATCGCCGACCAGCGGTCGCTGGAGGTCGCCGAGCACGGCCTGTGGGCCCCGCCCTGCCGTGAGCTGCTGCTGACCGACGAGGTCCGCGAGCGGGCCGCCGCCCTCGCCGAACAGCACCCGGAGCTGGGCGAACTCCTCGGCAAGATCGCGGAGGGCATCGCGGTGGAGGGCATGGAGTCCCTCGCCCCGGTCCTCGTCGACGACATGGAGCTGCTGCTCGACGTGCTGCCCGCCGGGTCGATGGCGCTGGTCTGCGACCCGGAGCGGGTCCGCACCCGGGCCGCCGACCTCGTCGCCACCAGCCAGGAGTTCCTCCAGGCGTCCTGGGCGGCCACCGCCGGCGGGGGAGAGGCCCCGATCGATGTCGGCGCGGCCTCGCTGTGGGGCATCGCGGACATCCGGGACCGGGCCCGCGAGCTGGGCATGATGTGGTGGTCGGTCTCCCCGTTCGCCGCCGACGCCGCCGACGAGGAGGACGACACCCTCAAGCTCGGCATGCACGCCCCGGAGGCGTACCGGGGCGACACCGCCCGCGCGCTCGCCGACACCAAGGGCTGGCTCGCGGACGGCTGGCGCGCGGTCTACGTCACCGAGGGGCAGGGCCTCGCCTCCCGCACCGTCGAGGTGCTGGGCGGGGAGGGCGTCCCGGCCCGCCTCGACCCGGACCTGGCCGAGGTCTCGCCGTCCGTGGTGCATGTCTCCTGCGGCGCCCTCGACCACGGCTTCGTCGACCCGGGGCTGCGGCTCGCCGTCCTCACCGAGACCGACCTCACCGGCCAGCGCACCGCCACCAAGGACCTGGGCCGGATGCCGGTCCGCCGCCGCAAGACGATCGACCCGCTGACACTGGAGACCGGCGACTACATCGTCCACGAACAGCACGGCGTGGGCCGGTACATCGAGATGGTGCAGCGCACCGTGCAGGGCGCCACCCGCGAGTACCTCCTCGTCGAGTACGCCCCCGCCAAGCGCGGCCAGCCCGGCGACCGCCTCTACATCCCCACCGACCAGCTGGAACAGGTCACCAAGTACGTCGGCGGCGAGGCCCCCACCCTGCACCGGCTCGGCGGCGCCGACTGGACCAAGACCAAGGCGCGCGCCAAGAAGGCCGTCAAGGAGATCGCCGCCGACCTGATCAAGCTGTACTCGGCCCGGATGGCGGCCCCCGGCCACACCTTCGGCCCGGACACCCCCTGGCAGCGCGAGCTGGAGGACGCCTTCCCGTACGCGGAGACGCCGGACCAGCTCTCCACCATCGCCGAGGTCAAGGCGGACATGGAGAAGTCCGTCCCGATGGACCGGCTGATCTGCGGCGACGTCGGCTACGGCAAGACCGAGATCGCGGTCCGGGCGGCGTTCAAAGCGGTCCAGGACGGCAAGCAGGTCGCCGTCCTCGTCCCCACCACCCTCCTCGTCCAGCAGCACTACGGCACCTTCACCGAGCGCTACTCCCAGTTCCCGGTCAACGTACGGGCGCTCAGCCGCTTCCAGTCCGAGACCGAGTCCAAGGCCACCCTCGAAGGGCTGCGCGAGGGCTCCGTCGACCTGGTCATCGGCACCCACCGCCTGTTCTCCTCCGAGACGAAGTTCAAGGACCTGGGCCTGGTCGTCGTCGACGAGGAGCAGCGCTTCGGCGTCGAGCACAAGGAGCAGCTGAAGAAGCTCCGCGCCAACGTGGACGTCCTCACCATGTCCGCCACCCCCATCCCCCGCACCCTCGAAATGGCGGTCACCGGCATCCGCGAGATGTCGACGATCACCACGCCCCCGGAGGAGCGCCACCCGGTCCTCACCTTCGTCGGCCCGTACGAGGAGAAGCAGATCGGCGCCGCCATCCGCCGCGAACTGCTCCGCGAGGGCCAGGCGTTCTACATCCACAACCGCGTCGAGTCGATCGACCGCGCCGCCGCCCGGCTCCGCGAGATCGTCCCCGAGGCGCGGATCGCCACGGCGCACGGCCAGATGTCCGAACAGGCCCTGGAACAGGTGGTGGTGGACTTCTGGGAGAAGAAGTTCGACGTGCTGGTCTCCACCACGATCGTCGAGTCCGGCATCGACATCTCCAACGCCAACACCCTGATCGTGGAACGCGGCGACAACTTCGGCCTCTCCCAGCTCCACCAGCTGCGCGGCCGCGTCGGCCGGGGCCGCGAGCGCGGCTACGCGTACTTCCTCTACCCGCCGGAGAAGCCGCTCACCGAGACCGCCCACGAACGCCTCGCCACCATCGCCCAGCACACCGAGATGGGCGCCGGCATGTACGTCGCCATGAAGGACCTGGAGATCCGCGGCGCCGGGAACCTCCTCGGCGGCGAGCAGTCCGGCCACATCGCGGGCGTCGGCTTCGACCTCTACGTCCGCATGGTCGGCGAGGCCGTCGCCGACTACCGGGCCTCCCTCGAAGGCGGCGTCGAGGAGGAACCGCCGCTGGAGGTCAAGATCGAGCTCCCGGTCGACGCCCACGTCCCCCACGACTACGCCCCCGGCGAGCGGCTGCGCCTCCAGGCGTACCGGGCCATCGCGTCCGCCAACTCCGAGGACGACATCAGGGCCGTCCGCGAGGAACTCACCGACCGCTACGGCAAGCTCCCCGAACCGGTCGAGAACCTCCTCCTGGTCGCCGGCCTGCGCATGCTGGCCCGCGCCTGCGGCGTCGGCGAGATCGTGCTCCAGGGCCCCAACATCCGCTTCGCCCCGGTCGAACTGCGCGAGTCCCAGGAGCTGCGCCTCAAGCGCCTCCACCCCAAGTCGGTCGTCAAGCCCGCCGTCCACCAGATCCTGGTCCCCCGCCCCACCACGTCCAGGATCGGCGGCAAGCCGGTCGTGGGCCGCGAACTGCTGGCGTGGACGGGCGAGTTCCTGACGACGATCCTGGGCTCGTAGCCGCCCCCGCCCGCGCTGCCGGGCCCCGCCGCGAGTGCGTACGCACGTACGCGGCGGGGCCCGGAGGCGTCATGGCGCGAGGGACGGGCCGGGGTTCTTGAAGGCGGCCCACACGGTCTTGCCCACGATGTGCTGATCGACTCCGAAGCCGTCGGCGATTCCGGCCACGAGGCACAGCCCGCGCCCGGAGCAGGCGTCGGCGTCGAGCCGCTGGACCGCCGGCCGGCCCGGCCCGCTGACGAGCGGCGCCCCATCGAGGCGACCGTCATGGTCAAGGCGGGGCACCTGTACGAGCTGCAGTACGAGTTCACGCCGGAGTGACCGTCCGCGTCGGCGGACGTGAAGGAGATGCGCTGCCGGCCTTCCGGGCGCGCTCGACTGCGGCGGCCACGGGGCGGACCGCCTCGGCGCGCACCGTCACCCGGGCCGGCGGGTGCGGGGCCAGAAAGGCGTTCTCGGGACTGCCCGGGCCGGGCGGTTCGAGTACCTCCGGTCCACCCGTGGACGCAGGTCGTCGCGGTCGAACGCGAGCGGATCCACGGCGGGAGGCCGGCCCGGCTTCCGGGGGCCACCCCGCTCCCGTGTCACAGCGCGACCGCCCCCACCACGGCCGCCGCCGCCACGACCAGAAGGCCCACGGCGTTGACGACCATGTCCCACTTCCAGGAACGGCGTTCGGCCTCGACGTCCAGGACGAAGACGGCCGGGTCGTCGGGGGCGTAGTGGATCGTGACATCCAGGCCCCGCGATCCGGCGGGGTCCGGCAGTCCTGACTCGCAGTAGGCCGTGACGGCCGTACCGTCGAGGGTGGTGAAGGCGACGACCGGCACCACGCGGGTGGAGGTGTGTCCGTCGTCGGCGTCGACGGTGACGCTCTGCAGCACGGCGACGACACGGCCGGGTACGGCGGCCATGGCGGCCAGCGCGTCGAGACGGCGGTTCCTGTCGCGTACGTTCCCGGGCAGGTGGTACACGCCGGAGAGGGCCCACGGCCCGCAGAAGCCGAGCAGCGCCCACGGCCAGCCCCAGTCGATCGCGGCGGCGGCGACCAGACCGGCGTAGACGAGGAAGACCGCGAAGGTCGGCGGGCCGAGACCGCGCCCGCCCGCGGAGAGGTCGTCGGTGAACCGGAAGGCGTGGGGTCTTCCGCGCGGGTAGTGGACGCCGATCTCCCGGCCCGTCCAGGCCGCGCTGATCCTCTCGCCCCGCCCACCGTCGTTGGTGACGGTGAACTCCCGCCCGGTGGAGGGGTCCTGGAAGGAGACGACCACCGCTATCCCGTCGTTCGGGGAGCTTCCGTGCCAGGGCTCCCCCACCCGCTCGATCCGCCCCCTCGCCCGGACCGTCCGCTGCGCCCGGGTCATCCCGGCCAGCGACCTCCCGTACCCGACCAGTGCGACCGCGCCGAACACGCCACACCACAGCACTAGATATCCGTGCCAGTCCATCCGTCCTTCCTCCTGCCGCTTCGGGGACGGCCGCCGAGCACACCCCTGCCGTCCGGAACAGTGCGGTGCCAGGGCGCCTCACCGCGCGGGGGCGCGCCGCACCACCTTGCCCCGTCCGTCCGCCTCCAGTGACGCCGTTCCTTCGGGCCCGGTCACGACGACCCTGATGACGAGGGAACCGGTGAGACGGTCAGCGACGATCTGCCAGGTCCGTGGGGAGTGGACGCCGAGAGCGGTCGTGGCCTCCTCGACCAGGGCGGGGAAACGGTCATAGGGCAGTGTGCGGGGGCCGAACCCCGGGGTCTGCGTGTCGGTCGGCGAGAACGCGACCGACAGCAGGCGCTCCTGCACGACGACGGTGAGCGCCTGGCGTGTGTCCCCGCCTCTGGTGAGCGAGCCGAGGGCCCGGTCCAGCTCGCCCTTGTCCAGGAACGACTGGCCCGGGCCCAGGGCGACCGTTCCGGACGCCGACGACACAACCGCGGTCGACGACGTGGAGGAGACGGACGGCCGCGCGGCCGAGGGCGGCTTCGCAGTGTCGCCCCGGTCGAAGAGGTCGGCGCGGAAGAGCAGGACCACGACGACCGCACCGAGCAGCAGGCCGAGGAGCACGACGAAGCCGAAGGCACGGCCCTGCGGGGGCTCGACCACCCTGGCCGTCCCAGGCGCCGGGTCGAGGCGGGCCGAGGCCGCCCGGTCCTCCCACTCCGGCGTCGGCCGCTTGACGATGCGCACCCGCCACGGCCGGTCCGGCGGGTACTGGACCACCAGGACGCCGCGCGGCCGGTAGTCGGGCAGCTCCACGAGGTTGATGTCCTGCGTGATCTCTACCCGGTACGCCGGCCCGTCGTCCGGTACGACGGTCAGCTCGAACCGCACCGGTATGTCGCTCGACTCGCCCCCGATGGCCTCCCGGCTCTCGATCAGCGCGAGCGCCGTGCGGGGCGCCACCGCCGCCTCCCGGGCACGCCTCGGCATACCGGCGAGGAAGAACAGCAGCCCGTAGACCGCGGGCAGAACCAGCCCCGCGGCGAACAGCGGCACGTTCTCGACGACCGCGCCCACGACGAGCGCCGCCAGTGACGTTCCGGCCACGCCGCCGGTCAGGAACCCCCGGGCGAGCGCGACGGGCGTGTTGTGCGTGGGCGGCGGCGCACCCGTGGCGGTCGTCATACGGGTGATTGTGCTGGGCTCGGGTGACGGCCGGTAGACCTCGGCATGTGCATTGGCATGTGTATCGGTGCAGACGTCGCGGGATCCGAGGGGCCTTTCCGGGGGCGGGCCTGCGGTGGGTGACGGACACCGGGCCCCGCTCGGGGCCAATCCTTGATCAGCCGAGGCGGGCGGACGGACGGCACCGGCGTCCCCCCGCCCGCCGGCGCCGTCCGTCCGCCCGCCGATGGGCGCCCCCGCGCGTCCACCGGTGGGTCGGTCCGGGGGTGGTGAGAGCCGGGCGGTCAGCCGGCGAGCTTCTCCGGGTCGACGATGTCCTTGGCGTCGGGCGCCTTCACCTCGACGGGCTTGTCGAAGTCGGAGAGCGTCATCTTCACCGGGTCCTTGCCCTTGATGTCGACCCCGAGGATGTACGGCTCGCCCTCCGTGGCCACCGCCATCGTGTAGGTGCCCTCGTCGTCCTTCTCGACGAGGCGCAGGGCGCGCCTGCCGTCGACGGTGGTCTCACCGGACTTCTCGGCCGCGTTGTCGTTGGCCTCGAAATCCTTGAACATCGTGGCCAGGTCGCAGAGTTCGAGCATGTCCTTGCTGTCGGGGTCCGAGGCCTTCGACTTCATCCAGCGGCCCGCGAGCATCTTGACCGCGGCGTCGACGTCCGCGGCGGGCTCGCCCTTGGACTGCTCGCGCAGCAGTGCCTCGTCGAACTTCGTGTAGACCGTGCCGCCGGTCTTGCGGATCTCCATGGTCCCGGCCGGGCCGATGGACATGGTCCCGGCGCAGTCGCCGGGGAGAGCCGCGGTGAGGTGGGCGGTGACCGGGCCGTCCTCCGTCTTCGTCTCGACGGTGATGTTCATGGACTTCGCCTTCTTCGTCGCCTTGATCGCCTTGTTGACGACCTCGGGGCCCGACAGGTCGGCGAAGGGGCCGGCGGGCTTCGAGGAGGAGCCGTCGGTGCCGCAGGCGGCCAGGCTGAGCAGGGTGAGGGCGCAGAGGGTGTTGACGGTGGTGCGGGCGAGAAGGCGCATGGCGGAGGACTTTCCGGAGATGTCGAACGGAGCGGAGGGGGAGTGGGGAGGGGGACGGGGATAGGGGACGGGGGCGGAGACGAGGTGGAGCAGGGAGCGGAGCAGGAAGTGGAGCAGGGGGCGGACGGAGCCTGGGAGTGCGTCAGAGCTTCAGGTCCCACTGGCTGGCGTCGTAGGAGAATCCGGGGCTGACCTCCACGGTCAGGTTCCGGGCGTCCGCGGGGGTGTCGAAGGCGAGCTCGACCGTGGCCTTCTTGCCCGGCAGGATCGTGCCGCTGAAGCCGCCGCCGACCTTGTCGTCGAAGATCTGCTCGGCGTCCACGCTGTTCTCGCCGGCCCGGGCCGAGACGGTGACGAGGTCCGCGTCGAACTTCTTCTTGCCCGCGTTCTCGATGACGACGGAGACGCGGTAGGCCTTGTTGCCGTCGCTGTGTCCGACGGCGTACTCGTCCGGGGTGTACGGGGCGGGGTCGCCGACCGTGACCGTCAGCTGGTCGTCGTATGCGGCCGAGTCGCCGGCCGTCAGCGCCTTGCCGTCGTCCTTCTTCTTGTCGGCGCCGCCCTTGGCGCCGTCGCCGCCGGGCCTCGGCTTCGCGGAGGCCGTGGTGCCCGACACCGCCTTGTCGATCTCGTCCACGGCGTCGCCCACGGCCTTGAACGTGATCACCGCGCCGACCACCGCCAGGATCAGGGAGATCAGGCCGAGGGCGGCGCCGAAGGTGGCGACGCCCTTGTTGGTGGCCTCGGCCCGCCTGGCCCGGCCCCGGCCCGCCAGGCCCAGGATCAGGGCGATGACGCCGAGGATGCCCGCCAGCCAGAACAGGAGCGGGATCAGGCCCGACACCGCACCGATGACACCCAGGACGAGCGCTGCGATGCCCAGTCCGTTGCGCGCGGGGCCCACGCCCGGTGTCTGGGCAGGGGCGTACGGCTGCTGGGGGTGCGGGGGCTGCGTGAATTCAGACATAAGTGTGCCCTCCGGTGAAGGGTGGGATGAAAGGAAGCGTGTGAGTGGATCGGTGCGCCGAGGTCGTGTGGCAGCGAGTCAATAAGATCAGAGCTTGTGAACCGAGTCAACACGATTCACAATGAACGAGTTGGTGCACGCTGTGAATCGGTTTCGTGTGAGCGGCATCGGTATGCTCGCCGTCACCGCACCACGACGAAGGCCAGGACTGGGGGGTGTCTGATAAATGAGTGCGGGAGAAGGAGCGGGGTCCGGTGCGTGCGATCGCAAGGCGCCGGAGTGTCTGCGTGGCGGAGCCACGTGGGCGGTTCGGCAACGCCGCGAGCGTGCCGGCCCCCGCGACGCCGCAGGTATGTGTCAGACACCCCTAGGGCCAGGACCAGGAGAAAGTCAGTGCCGGAGAACTCGACAGAGGTGACCGCTGCCGGGATCGCCCGACTCGCGGGTGTGGGGCGCGCCGCCGTCAGCAACTGGCGGCGCCGTCACGCGGACTTCCCCAAGCCTGTCGGCGGCACCGAGACCAGTCCGTCCTTCTTGCTGTCCGAGGTCGAGCAATGGCTGCGTGACCAGGGGAAACTCGCCGAGATCCCGCTCCGTGAACGGGTCTGGCAGCAACTCGTCGGACATCCGCTCGGCCCGGTCCCCGCCCTGGTCCACGCCGGCTGCGCCCTGCTGGTGCTGCGGGACGACCCCGCCGCCTGGCGGGAGATCGCCGCCGTGCCCGACGAGGCGATGGCCGGGGTGCTGTCTCTCGTCCTCGACGACGTGCTCGCCGAACGGTTCGGGCCCGCCGAGGAACGCGGGCGGGCGGTTCACATCCCCGGGCGCGCGGAGCTGCTCCCGTCCGTCGCACTGCTCCGCGGTGTCGCCGAACTCGCCGCCGAGAACGGCGCCCGGGACACGTTCGAGTTCCTGCTGGGCCGTCAACTGGACGCCAATCCACGCCAGTACACCCTCACACCCCCCGGACTCGCCGCGCTCATGGCCGCGTTGGCGGACGCCGGGGAACGGCCCGCCCGTACCGTCCTCGACCCCGCGGCGGGCACCGGCGCCCTGCTGTGCGCGGCCGGTCGCCGCGACGCCCTGTACGCGCAGGAGTCCGACCCCGACCTCGCCTCGCTCACCGCGCTCCGCCTCGCGCTCCACGACGACACCGACGCCGGTGCCGGTACTGACGTCGGTGCCGGTACCGGCCGCGCCGTTCGCGTCCGTACGGGCGACACCCTCCTCGCTGATGCCTTCCCGCGGCTCGCCGTCGACGTGGTGCTCTGCCATCCGCCGTTCAACGAACGCAACTGGGGCCACGACGAACTCGCCTACGACCCGCGCTGGGAGTACGGCTTCCCGGCCCGCACCGAGTCCGAACTCGCCTGGGTCCAGCATTCCCTGGCCCGCCTGCGGGAAGGTGGCGTCGCCGTCCTCCTGATGCCGCCCGCCGCCGCGTCGCGCCGCTCCGGGCGCCGTATCCGCGCCGATCTGCTGCGGCGCGGCGCCCTGCGCGCCGTCATCGCGCTCCCGGCCGGCGCCGCACCCCCGTACGGCATCCCGCTCCACCTCTGGGTGCTGCGCAGGCCCGGGAGCGGGGGACGCCCCTCGCCGCACGTACTGCTCGTCGACACCGCCGAACCGGCCGAACCGGTCGCGCCGGGCCAGGCGGCCGGTGCCCCGGTCGGCGGGCGCGACCGGCTCGACTGGCAGGCGGTGCACGCCGCCGTGCTCGGCGCCTGGCAGTCGTTCGTGGGGGAGGGCGAGGGGGCCGCCGGGCGCGAAGGCGCAGGAGAGGGCACGGGCGGGAGCCGGGGGGAGGGCGGTCGGGTCGTTCCCGTCATCGAACTCCTCGACGACGACGTCGACCTGGCCCCCGCCCGCCATCTCCCGTCGCCGGCGGCCACGAGCGGACCCGCCGAACTGATCCGGGTACGGGAACGGCTGACCGAGACGCTCGGCCTCACCGGCACCCTCCCCCCGCCGCCCGTGGCCCCCGCCGCCCCGGCCCACTGGCCGCTCACCACCGTCGGCGAACTCGCCCGCGCCGGCGCGCTCCGGCTGTACACCGGCGGCTCCGGCGCGGGCCCCGCCCACGCCTCCGTTCCCGTCCTCACGGAGCACGACGTCCTCGGCTCCGCCGCCCCCTCGGGCAGCCTCCCCGCCGACGGCCCCGTTGAGGAACCGGTCCTGGTCGAAGCCGGTGACGTCGTGGTGCCCGTGCTCGGCGGCGGCTCCGTCGTCCGCGTCGTCGACGACGCCACCGCCGGGGCGGCCCTGGGCCGCAACCTCCAGCTGCTGCGCCCGGACCCGGCCGCCCTCGACCCCTGGTTCCTCGCCGGGTTCCTGCGCGGCACCGCCAACAACCGCCAGGCCAGCAGTTACGCCTCCACCGCCACCCGGCTCGACGCCCGCCGCCTCCAACTGCCCCGCCTGCCCCTCGCGGAACAACGCGGGTACGGGGAGCGGTTCCGCGCGCTGGCCGACTTCGAGGAGGCGCTCAGGCTGATCGGCAGGCTCGGCGGCCGGCTGGTCCAGGGGATGTACGACGGACTGACGGACGGCACGATCGCGTTGGAGTGAGCGGGCGCGCGGATGTGAACGAGTGCGCCGGAGCGGACGGGTGCGCCGGAGCGGAAGGATGTGCTGGAGTGAGCGGGCGCGCGGATGTGAACGAGTGCGCCGGAGCGGACGGGTGCGCCGGAGCGGAAGGATGTGCTGGAGTGAGCGGGCGCGCGGATGTGAACGGGCGCGCCGGAGCGAACAGGCGCGCGGACGTGAGCGGGCGCGCGGAAGTGATCGGAACCACAACGGTTCCGCACAACCCGGCGCCGGTTGTCGGTGTCGCCCTTTACGCTCGGATCCGCGTACACGGTGGAGTGTGTGCGCGGACGTTCCACGATCAGGTCTCCAGGAGCAGCCATGTACGCCCCGGGTCATCTCCCGACGCCGCCGCGTCGGGTCCCCAGCAGGGCCTGGATCGTCTCGATGCGTGTGCTGTTCATCGTGCTCGCGGTGTGTTCGTTCGGCCTGTTGCTGTGGACCCCGCTGCTCCGGCTCGCGATCGTGCGCCGCCGACGGACCGACTGGTGGCTGACCGGGGCGGGCTTCCTGTTCGTCTGCGTACTCCTGCCCATCCTCGGCAGGGACGGGGACGAGGACCCCGCCGGCATCGACTACGTCCTCATATCGCTGTTGCTGGCGGTGCTGGCGGCAGCGGTCGGGTACTACGTGGTCGAGGACATCCGCCATTACGAGCGGCTCACACGGCCGAGGCCCGTGATCGGGTACGGCGACCCGACGGTACCGGGATACGGATACCCGCTCATGCGGTCGATGGGCGCGCCGCCCACCGCTCCCGCGCCGCCCGCCGCGCACGTTCCCGGGGCCACCGCTCCCGCGCCGCCCACCGCTCCCGCCCCCGGGGCCGCCGCGACACCCGTGCCCTTCCCCGCGCCCGCCCCGGCTCCCACGCCTCCGCAGCCGTATCAGCCGCAGTCGCCCGCCGCGCCGCAGTCACCCGTCGTGCCGCAGTCGCCCGCCGCGCCGCAGTCGCCCGCCGCGCCGCGGTCACCCGTCGTGCCGCACCCGCATTCCGCCTCCGCCGCCGCACCGGCCCCCGCTCCGCATCCGTCACGGCCACCGCATCCGTCGCGGACGTCCGAGCCATCGCGGCCGCCGCGTCCGGCGCCTCCGCAGCAGTCCCAGCGCATCGATCAGGTCCGTGCCGAGCTGGACGAGCTGAGCGCCTACCTCCGCAAGGAGGAGGAACGGTGAGCGGGCGCGTCGTCGCCGGGCGGTACGAACTGGCGACCGTCATCGGACAGGGCGGCATGGGCCAGGTCTGGACGGCCTACGACCAGCGGCTGGACCGGCGGGTCGCGGTGAAGCTGCTCCGTCCCGACCGGGTCGCCGGCCCCGCCGGGAGCCAGGGCGCGGACGAGCTGCGCCGCCGCTTCGTCCGCGAGTGCCGGGTCACCGCGCAGGTCGACCACCCCGGCCTGGTCACCGTCCATGACGCGGGCAGCGACGGCGAGGACCTGTACCTCGTCATGCAGTACGTCGAGGGGGCGGACCTCGCCGACCACCTCGCTGAGCACGACCCGTACCCCTGGCAGTGGTCCGTGTCCGTCGCCGCCCAGTTGTGCGCCGTCCTGTGCGCCGTGCACGCGGTCCCGATCGTCCACCGGGACCTCAAGCCCCGCAATGTGATCGTGCGTCCGGACGGCGCCGTCACCGTCCTGGACCTGGGCGTCGCCTCCGTGCTGGGGGCCGACACCACCCGCCTCACCCACACCGGTTCCCCGATCGGCTCCCCGGCCTACATGGCCCCCGAGCAGGCGATGGGCGGCCCCGTCGGGCCGTACACCGACCTGTACGCCCTCGGGGTGCTTCTCCACGAGCTCCTCAGCGGCGACGTGCCGTTCGCGGGTTCCACCGCCCTCGGCGTGCTCCACCGCCACCTCCACGAACCGCCGCTGCCGGTCCGCCAGGTGCGGCCCGACATCCCCGAACCGCTCGAAGCGCTGGTGCTCCGCCTGCTCGCCAAGGACCCGCGGCACCGCCCGGCCGACGCCCAGGAGGTGTACGAACACCTCGCCCCGCTGCTCCCCGTCCGGGGCGCGGGCCTGCCCGCCCGGCCGCTCGACCCCACCCGGCCCTTCCTGCGCCCGCACGCCCCCTGGCCCGAGCGCGGCGCCGCCCCGTCGCCGCCGCTGTCGCCGCCTCCGTCGGTTCCGGCCGCGTCCCCGGCCTCGTCGGCGTCCGCGTCCACGCCGCCGTCCGCGGACCCCGGGCCGGGCCCGACCGATGTGGCCGCCGCCGTCGACGACGTCAAGCGGCTGCTCGGTGAGGGGCGCGTCACCCAGGCCGTGGACCTCCTCGGCTCCCTCCTCCCGGTCGCGGCCGAACAGCACGGCGACGGCTCGGCCGTGGTCCACATCCTGCGCAAGCAGTACGCGGCCACGCTGATGGACGACGGCCAGTACCGCCGCGCCCTGCCCGAGCTGCGCCGCCTCGTCGACGACCGCGCCGCGCAGGCCGGACCGCATGACGCCCAACTGCTCCGGTTCCGCCAGGACGCCGCCCAGTGCCTGGAACAGCTCGGTGACCCGGCCGCCGCGCTCGCCGAGTACCGCGCGGTCCTCCCGTACTGCGAGAACCACCGGGCCACGGGCGGCGACCCGGCCCGCTCCTTCGAGATCCGGGAGCGCATCGGGCTGCTGCTGCTCGCGCTCGGCGACCAGGCGGGCGCGCGGGTCCAGTTCCAGGGACTGCTGTACGACGCGGAACGGGCCTACGGGCCGCACCACCCGCTCCCGGTGGAACTGCGCCGGCGACTCGACCCCCGGACGGCGCGGACCCACAGCGCCTGAGGGCTGTCGACGGGCGCGACCGCCCGGCGAGCCGGGAGGTAATGGACACGCCAAAGTTGCGCAATGGAATGTCACGGAGTGCCGGTCGGGCCCCCGACGACATGAGATCGTGTTCTGCCGCCGGGGCGGCTGACGACCCCGCCTGCCCCGTCGGCCTCACACTCTTCCTCTCACCTCATCGAGCACCGCCGAGGTCTTTGTGCCCTCTCACCGCCTGTCCAAGAAGCACCGCCGCGTCTCCCTCGCCGCGGCGGCCGCCGCCGTTCTCGTCGGCGGCGCCTTCGCGGCCGAGTCCGCCACCGCCACCACGGCCTCCCGGCCGGCCCCCGAGATCTACACCGGGCATGTCTTCGACACCTGCACCGCGCCGTCGCTGACCACCATGAAGGGCTGGTACGGCTCCTCCGTCTACCACGGGGCGGCCGTGTACGTCGGCGGGAAGAACCGCGGCTGCGCACAGCCCAACCTGACCGCCTCCTGGGTGAAGTCCGTCAGCGCCGTCGGCTGGAAGCTGGTCCCGCTGTACGTCGGGGCGCAGCCGCCGTGCCAGAAGAGCGCCAACCCGGAGAAGATGACCGCGGCCGACGCCGTCCCGCTGGGCGCCGCCGACGCCAAGGACGCGGTGGCGAAGGAGGCCGCGCTGGGCATGAAGCCGGGCAGCCCGGTCTACCTCGACATGGAGTACTTCGACCCGAAGAACACCTCCTGCGTCAACACCGTCCTCGCGTACATCCGGTCGTTCGACAAGACGGTCAAGGCCAAGGGGTACTGGACCGGCTTCTACGGCTTCAGCGACTCCAGCGCCGCCGTCGTGGCCGGCGCGAAGGACCGCACGGACCTGCCCGAGATCCTCTGGTACGCCCGCTACGACGACGTCTACTCCACCACCAAGGGGTTCCCGTACGCGCCGACGCTGTACACCGGGCACCGCCGGGGCCACCAGTACGCCGTCAACAAGAAGGTGACGCACACCGGCGGCACGCTCACCATCGACCGGAACGCCTGGGACGCCCCGGTCGCGATCGTGGGCGGCTGAGACAGGGCCCAGGCCCTGTCTCAGGGCCTTCCGCGACACGCTTCAACGCCCGTCCGGTACGGCCGGCGCACCCGGCGCATTCGGTACGGCCGGCGCGTCCGCGGCGCCCGGCTCCGGCGGCCCGGCCGGCGCCGGCCGCCCCTCCGGTGCGTACCGCCCGCGCCGCCGCGCACCCCACGCCGTGACCGCGATCAGCGCGAGCGCCGACCCCGTCCCCGCCGCCGCGCCCGCGCGCAGGCCCGGCGGCCGGAACGTGCAGTCGATCACCCCGCCGTGCGGCGGCACCGGCGTGGCGACCAGGCCCAGGCGGTTGTCGGCGGGCCGTCCCTGGCAGCTCCAGCCCGCGATCCGGGGCGCGGCGATCACGGCCGTTCCGGTGCTGCCGGGCGGCAGCGCGGCCCGGATCCCGTGGGAGGTGACGCGGACGTCCGTCGCGCCGGTGCGCCTCAGCCCGGCCACCGCCGACGCCAGCCGCGCCCGGTCCAGGCAGCCGATCGCGTCCACCGGCACCGACCCCTCGCGCACCGGGGCCAGCGCGATCCGCACGGAGGAGGCACCGCCGAGCGTCCCCAGCCGTTCCATCGCCGCGCGCCGGGCCGGGAGCTCGCCCTTGAGGACGACCATCGGGCCGTCGCCGACGCGGGCCGTGCCGAACAGGTCCGGCGCCCACAGATACGCCTCCGAGCCCGCCGGGCACGTCGCGCTCAGCGTGTACCCGCCGCCGCGCACCCGGTAGTCGCGCCCGTTCCGGTTCGTCACCGCGGTCCCGTCCGCCGTGCGCAGCACCGTCCTCGGCACCGTGTAGACCGTGGAGCCGAGCAGCTTCTCCTGGTTCCGGAAGGGGGAGCGGCCGTACGCCGCCGGGCCGCCCGGCTGTCGTACCGTCACCAGCGGCGGCACCTCCGCGCGGTGCGTCGCCACCGTCCAGCGCGCCGGGGCGCCCGCCGTGCGCTCCGGCGCGCGGGTGGTGCGCAGCCGCGCGCCGACGGAGAAGACCGCGTCCGTGACCGGGTTGTCGAGGCTCTGCACGGCCCGGCCGTTCGACGTCCAGCCGCCGCCCAGCGCGAGCAGCGTGCGGGTCAGCACGGCGGGCGTGTGGCTGCTGTAGTACGCGCCGCCCTGACCGCCCACCAGCAACGGGTCGTTGGCCGTGGCCTGCTGTCGGCCCGGATCCGTGCGGTAGCGCGGCCAGCCCTCGGCGTCGGCGACGGCCGCCGCCTGGTCCCGCTGCCGTTCGCCCCAGGGCGCGTAGCGGTCGAGCCGGCGGCGCTTCTGCCAGTCGCCGTACGCGGTGGTCGCCGCGGCCTGGCCGACCTGGGCGCCGATCAGCAGGACGGCGGCCAGCGCCGCGAACCGCCGCCCCCTCCCGGCCACGGCCGGCGCCGCGACCGCCGCCAGCAGACCGGCCGCGAACAGCGGGTACGTCCAGCCCGTGACCAGCGCGCTGGACGCCGCCCCGGCCGCGACCAGGCAGGGCACCGCGGCCCCGCCCAGCAGCGCCCGGCGCTCCGGCCAGCCGTACGACACCGAGATCCAGGCGGTGATCACCACCAGTCCGGCCAGCACGAACGTCTGCCGGTAGGGGCTGCCGTTGGGGGTGGTGAACGCGTGCCACAGCAGATGCGTCGGCCCCCACTGGAACGACAGCGCGACCACCGCGACCAGCGCCGGCCACGCCCACCGCTCGCGGCGCGGCGCCGCCCGCCGGAACGCCAGCGTCCCCGCCAGCAGCAGGGTGCCCGTGCCGACGAACAGCGCCGGGGTGAAGAAGCTGTACGTGGCGGGGAGCAGCCGGGCGAACACATCGGGCCAGGCGGCGGGCGCGAACGTCCGGTTCCAGCCCGGGTAGGCGTGCTTCGTCCCCAGGTACACGGGCAGCAGCACCGGGGCCGCGATCCCGATGCCCAGGACGACCGTCAGCGCCGCCCGCCCCAGCGCCCGGACCGTCGTCCGCCGGTCCGCCCGCTCGGTGAACAGCCGCAGCCCGAGGACCAGCGCCGCCCCCAGCGTGGCCATGTACGCCGTGTAGAAGTTGGCCGCCCACACCACCGCGACCAGCAGCGGAGCGGCGACCCGGCGCCGGCCCGTGCGGGCCCACTCGGCGGTCAGGCAGAGCAGCGGCAGGGCGATCAGCCCGTCCAGCCACATCGGGTTGTACGACGCCTCGATGACCGACCAGCCGCACAGCGCGTACGAGCCGCCCAGCACCCCCGCCGCCCACCACCGGCCGCCGCGCAGCGTCAGCAGCAGCAGGGCCATCACCGCGGCGGCCGACGCCGTCTTCAGGACGGTGACCGCATAGACCGCGAGGTCGATCCTCTCGCGCGGGAAGACGCCGACGAGCAGCGCGAAGGGGCTGGTCAGATAGGTGCCCAGATCCGGCAGGAAGCTCGTCCCGAACCCCGACGACCAGTTGAACAGCAGCCCGCCGTCGGCGTTCCCGTGCAGCAGGTCCCACAGTCTCGCGTGGAACGGGACGAACTGGTTGCCCAGGTCGTTGACGCTGCGGGTGTGCGACCCGAACGGGAAGGAGCGCGCCGCGGCGTCGCCCGCGCACACGGCGACGGCGGTGATCAGCGCGGCGAGCGAGCCCGCGCGCCGGCGGGGGCGAGACATCGGCATACGCGGGAATATGCCAGCATCGAACACCCAAATCCCTTACGAAACGGGCTAGTTCACCTGATGGACGCCCACCGGTCATTCGGAGCGTCAAGTTCCGACATGTGGGCGGGTTGGTGTACGTCTGTGCTGATCTCGCTGGTGGTGCCTTGTTTCAACGAGGAAGAGATCCTGGAGCGCTTTCACGGGCGCGTGACGGACGAAATGGCCCGGCTGGGCCATGAGTTCCGGCTGCTCTACGTCGACGACGGCAGCGCGGACCGGACGCCCGCGATCCTCCAGGAACTCGCCGCCGCCGACCCGTGCGTCCGCTACGTCTCCTTCAGCCGCAACTTCGGCAAGGAGGCGGCCATGCTGGCCGGTCTCCAGCACGCCGAGGGGGACGCGGTCGTCATCATGGACGCCGATCTACAGCACCCGCCCGAACTGGTGGGCCGGATGCTCCAGGAGCACGCGAACGGCTACGACCAGGTGATCGCCCGCCGCACCCGCAACGGCGAGGCCGTCACCCGCACCCTCGCCGCCCGCGCCTACTACTGGCTGATCAACCGCATGGTCGACGTCGAACTCGTCGACGGAGTCGGGGACTTCAGGCTCCTGTCGCGCCGCACCGTGGACGCCGTGCTCGAACTCACCGAGTACAACCGGTTCTCCAAGGGCCTGTTCGCCTGGGTGGGGTTCCGCACCACCACGTTCGGCTACCAGAACGCCGTCCGCGAACAGGGCCGTTCCGCCTGGACGTTCGGAAAGCTGCTCAACTACGGCCTGGACGGGCTGCTCTCCTTCAACGACAAACCGCTGCGCGCCGCGCTCTACCTCGGCCTGCTGCTGCTCTCCGTCGCCTGCGCGTACGCCGCGTGGATCGTCGGCGTCGCACTGGTGGAGGGCGTCGAGACCCCCGGCTATGTCACGCTCCTCGTCGTGGTCACCGCCCTCGCCGGGGTCCAGATGGTGCTGGTCGGGGTGATCGGCGAATACGTCGGCCGCATCTACTACGAGGTGAAGCGGCGCCCGCACTTCCTGGTGAAGGCCGCCAACACCGGGCCGGCGGCGGGCGAGGCGCGGCGGCGGGAGTCCGCGCGGCGATGACGGTCACCGCGCAGATGGCCCGGTTCGCACTCGTCGGCGTGGTCAACACGGGTACTTACTACGGCTGTTACCTCCTGCTGCTGAACCCTCTGCCGTATCTCGCCGCCCACACGGCCGCGTTCGTGCTGAGCATGACCGGCTCCTTCTTCCTGAACTGCCGGTTCACCTACCGGACCCGCCCCACCTGGCGGAAGTTCCTGCTCTTCCCGCTCACCAACGCGGCCAACTTCCTCATCACCACCGGCGGCGTCTGGGTGCTGGTGGACCTCGCCGGGTTCGGCAGCCGGTACGCGCCGCTCGTCGCGGCGGCGGCGGCCGTCCCGATCACGTTCGTCGTCTCGCGCGTGATCATGTTGAGCCCGGACGGCGCCCGAACCCGGTGCGCGGGCGGCGGCCGGCCCCGCCCGTCCCGTGGACGGAAGCGGTCCGCCGGGGCCGTGACGCGACGCCCCGGCGGGCACCACATCCCCAACTCTCCCGGAATCGTTGGTCGAACCAGTGGCCCCGATCACGTCCACTGCCTACCATCGATCACCGCAAGGTCTTGTGCGCTGATGCACAAAGTCTCCCCGGGAGGTTCCTTTGCACCGCCGCCGTCGCACCGCGTTCGTCGTCTCCGCCGCCCTGCTGGCCGGCGCCCCGCTGCTGACCGCCTGCGGCAGCCAGGCCCATCCCGGAGCCGCGGCCCTCGTCGGCGGCGACCGGATCGAGGTGTCCGCCGTGCAGGGCCAGGTGGCGGCGGTCCGCGAGGCCCAGCGCGACTCCCCGGACGCCGCCCAGCTCATCGACAAGTCCGGGCAGCTGGGCCGGGCCAAGCTGCACAGCCTGATCTTCGACCGGGTCCTGGACCGGGCCGCGCGGGACGCGGGCGTGACCGTCGACCGCAACGAGGTCCAGGAGATGCGGAAGGCCGCGGTCGCCCAGTCCGGGGGAGAGGAGCGGCTGCGGGCGGCGATGCTCCAGCAGAGCTGGGTCGCGCCCGGCCAGATCGACGCCGTGCTGCGCGAGCAGGTCCAGCTGACGAAGCTGGCCCAGGCGCTCGGCGCCGACCTGCGGCAGCCCGAGGGGCAGAAGCTCGTGGGCGACGCCCTCGGCAAGGCGTCGAAGGCGCTGAAGGTCGACGTCAACCCGCGCTACGGCACCTGGAACGACGAGCAGGCCCAGCTCGCCGCCTACCAGGCCCCCTGGATCACCCAGGTCACCAAGCCCGCCGACGCGGCCCCGGAGTCCGGCGCGTAGCGCAGCACGGCCGGAGGTAGATTCGAACGGTGAACGATGAAGCCCCCGGCCGCGCCGAAGACCTCGGCCGCGCCGAAGCCCCCGGCCGTATCGTCCTGCTCACCGCCAGCCACCGGGTGGCCCCCGGGCTCCTGTCCTGGCCCGCCTGGCAGGCGCTGCACGCCGCCGACCAGGTGCTCTGCGCCGAGCCGGACAACCCGCAGCTGCCGTATCTGCGGGAGGCGGGCGTCGCCGTGGACCACGCCGCGCCCACCGCGCGGGAGCTCGTGGACGCCTGCGCGGGCGGCCGGAGCGTCGTCGTCCTCACCGGCGGCGAGGGGAACCGGCCGCTGACCGACGGGCTCGCCCGGCTCGCCGGTTCGGGGCGGGAGGAGATGCCGGACCTGGAGCTGCTGCCCGGCTCGTACGACCTGCCCGGCGCGCGCCTCCTCGACCTGGTCCAGGTCATGGACCGGATCCGGGACGAATGCCCGTGGACCTCGCAGAAGACCCACGAGGGCCTCGCCAAGTACGCCATCGAGGAGGCGTACGAACTCGTCGAGGCGATCGAGGACGGCGACCGCGACGAGCTCCGCGAGGAACTGGGCGACGTGCTCCTCCAAGTCGTCCTCCACGCCCGGATCGCCGAGGAGGGCGGCCCGGGGGAGGAGGACGAGCCGTTCTCCGTCGACGACGTGGCCGCGACCATCGTCGAGAAGCTCATCCACCGCCACCCGCACGTCTTCGGCGACGAGACCGCCGAGACCCCGGAGGAGGTGCGCGCGCACTGGCTGCGGACCAAGGCCGTCGAGAAGCGGCGCGCCTCCGTCACCGACGGGGTGCCGCTGGGCCAGCCCGGGCTGGCGCTGGCGGCGAAGCTCGCCTCCCGGGTCCGTGCCGCCGGGCTCGATGTGCCGCTCCCCGCCGGTGAGGGCATCGGCTACGAACTTCTCGCCCTCGCCGTACGCGCCGAACAGGACGGCGTGGACCCCGAGGCCGCGCTGAGGGCCGCGGGCCGCGCCTACCGGGACGCCATCCGGGCGGCCGAGGGCAACGGATAACGTCACAGGGTGAACCACACCCCCGCCGACCGCCCCGGGAAAGAGCCCGAGGGCCGCCCCGCCGACCAGCCAAAAGACCGGTCCGCGGGCCGTGTCGCCGATCAGTCCGGGAAGGAGCCCGAGGGCCCTCCCGCCGACCGGTCCGGAGACCGCCCCGCCGACCGGTCCGGAGACCGCCCCGGAGACCGCCCCGGAGACCGTCCCGGAGACGGCCCCACGGGCTGCCCGGCGGGCGCCCCCGAACTCTTCACCTGGGAGTTCGCCACCGACCCGTACCCCGCCTACGCCTGGCTGCGCGAGCACAGCCCCGTGCACCGCACCACCCTGCCCAGCGGCGTCGAGGCATGGCTGGTCACCCGGTACGCGGACGCCCGGCAGGCGCTCGCCGACGCCCGGCTCTCCAAGAACCCGGCGCACCACGCCGAGCCCGCGCACGCCAAGGGGAAGACCGGCATCCCCGGCGAGCGCAAGGCGGAGCTGATGACGCACCTGCTGAACATCGACCCGCCCGACCACACCCGGCTGCGCCGCCTGGTGTCCAAGGCGTTCACCCCGCGCCGGGTCGCCGCGTTCGCGCCGCGCGTCCAGGAGCTGACGGACCGGCTCATCGACCGCTTCGCCGCGGAGGGCCGGGCGGACCTCATCCACGACTTCGCGTTCCCGCTCCCCATCTACGCGATCTGCGACCTGCTCGGCGTCCCGCCGGAGGACCAGGACGACTTCCGGGACTGGGCGGGCATGATGATCCGGCACGGCGGCGGCCCGCGCGGCGGCGTCGCCCGGTCGGTGAAGAAGATGCGCGGCTACCTCGCGGAGCTCATCCACCGCAAGCGCGAGAACCCCGGGGACGACCTGATCTCCGGGCTGATCCGGGCGAGCGACCACGGCGAGCACCTCACCGAGAACGAGGCCGCCGCCATGGCCTTCATCCTTCTCTTCGCCGGCTTCGAGACCACCGTCAACCTCATCGGCAACGGCGTCTACGCGCTGCTGCGCAACCCCGCAGAACGCATACGGCTGCAACACGCCCTCGACGCGGGGGACGACGGGCTGCTGGAGACCGGGATCGAGGAACTGCTCCGCTACGACGGACCGGTGGAGCTGGCGACCTGGCGGTTCGCCACCGAGCCGCTCGCCCTCGGCGGACAGGACATCGCCCCCGGCGACCCGGTGCTCGTCGTGCTCGCCGCCGCCGACCGCGACCCGGCGCGCTTCACGGACCCCGACACCCTCGACCTCGCTCGGCGGGACAACCAGCACCTCGGATACGGGCACGGCATCCACTACTGCCTGGGCGCGCCGCTCGCCCGGCTGGAGGGGAGGACCGCGCTGGCCACGCTGCTGCGCCGCCTGCCGGACCTGCGACTGGCGGTGGAACCCGCCGATCTGCGGTGGCGCGGCGGGCTCATCATGCGCGGACTGCGCACCCTCCCCGTGGAGTTCGAGGCCCGGCCATGACCCCCGTTTCTGACGGAACGTCAATTCTGTGATGTTCGCGTGATCCGTGCTGCATCGACTTGTGACGCGCGTTCGAGTCCGGTTAGGTTCACCGTTCGACTCACCAGTCGCTCGTCAGAACTCGTCCGTCACACGGAAGGCAACCCCATGGGCTCCGCGAACGGCAGACACCGCCGCCCCCGTCAGGCACCCGCCATCGTCGTCGCCGCGGGTGTGACCGGATCCGCCATCGCCCTCCCGCTGCTGGGGGCGGGCGCCGCGCAGGCGGCCGACTCCGTGACCTGGGACCGGGTCGCGGAGTGCGAGAGCGGCGGCTCCTGGAGCGCCGACTTCGGGAACGGCTCCTACGGCGGCCTCCAGTTCACCCCGGAACTCTGGAAGGCGTACGGCGGTGAGGCGTACGCCCCGCGCGCCGACCTCGCCAGCCGCGCTCAGCAGATCGCCGTGGCCGAGAAGGTCCTGGCCGACCGGGGGCCGAAGGCGTGGCCGAGCTGCGCGACCCTCTCCGGGCTCGCCGTGAACGGGGCGCAGCCGGGGGTCGACCCGGGCGCGGCCCCCTCCGGCGGAGCCTCGAAGGGCGCCGGGACGGAGAAGGACGCCGGGCCGGCGGACGATGCCTCGCAGAAGCACGGGAAGGCGTCCGGCGAGGCTTCGGCGCCCCCGTCCGGCGAGAGCGCCACGCCGTCGGACGGCGCCGCGGGGGCGGACGCCGGAACAGGAACGGCGGAGGAGTCCCCGTCCGGAGAGTCGGCCACCCCGCCCTCCGATACGCACCGTTCGCCCGAATCAGGGGATATGACGGATTCACTCACCCCCTCGGCTCCGTCCGGGGAGTCCGACGAGGCGTCGGGCGCGGGCGGCAGGCATCGGGGGGCGCCGGCCGCCGAGGAGGGCCGGGGCGACTCGGACGGCGGCCTCGACCGCGAGTCGGGCCGCCACGCCTCGCGCGGCGAGGGCGGGGCGCGCGACGCGGCCGCCCCGGCGGCCGACGACGCGTACACCGTCCGTCCGGGTGACAATCTCTGGGCAATTGCTGACGCACAGAAAGTTCCCGGCGGATGGCCCGCGCTCTACGACGCCAACAAGGATGTCGTGGGCGACGACCCGGACCTCATCCTCCCCGGCCAGAGCCTCGATCTCGGTGTGAACGCCGACTGAGAGGGCCGGTCGACCGGCTGAGGGGGCCTCAAATCCTGGGGTAGTTCAGAGACCTATGTCCGCTTATGTGTAAGTGAGACATGGGTCTCTTTGCGTTCGCTGGCGTGTCGCGTTCGCCGAAGTTGTCCGTGTCCGCTCCGACCTGCGAAAACGACGGTTCCTCAGATGCAAGTACGGGATGATTGTCCGATGTGTCCATCTTTGAATATGAGGGTTATATGTGTTTACGGTCGGAACCGCTCGCACCGCGGGCCCCGTCGACCGTCACGCCGAATCCTGCCGTCGGTCGGAGGGACACAGACGCGTCAAGCGCCGTAGGCAGGAGCGGGGGAACCAGGTAGGCGCCGGCCCGGACCGTCGAAAGACGCGTCAGGACCGGCTTGGGGTGAAGTCGCGCGCTAGGACGCGCGACCGGGCAACTCACTCGCCCGAACCCGACAGCTCACCTCGTAGGCGTCGGTGAGGAGACGTTCCATGCTGTTTTCCGGCAAGGGCAAGCACCGCCGCCCGTCCAAGGCCGTCCGTGTCGCCACGCTCGCCGGTGTCGCCGGCTCCGCCGTCGCCGTTCCGCTGATGGGCGCGACCGGCGCCTCCGCCGCCTCCGTCGCCACCTGGGACGCCGTCGCCCAGTGCGAGTCCGGCGGCAACTGGTCCATCAACACCGGCAACGGCTACTACGGCGGCCTGCAGTTCTCGCAGTCCAGCTGGGCCGCCGCCGGCGGTCTGCAGTACGCCCCCCGCGCCGACCTGGCCACCAAGGCCCAGCAGATCGCCACCGCCGAGCGCCTCCTCGCCATGCAGGGCCCGGGCGCCTGGGGCTGCGCCTCCGCCGGCAACCTGCGCAACGACGGCGTCGACCCGGGCGTCAACACCTCCGCGAAGAAGCAGAGCACCCAGGCGGCTCCGAAGAAGCAGACGCAGCCGAAGCGCCAGTCGGCCCAGGCCCAGCCGCAGCAGGCCGAGCGCGGCCAGGCCCCCGCCTCCCGTTCCGACCGCCCCGCCGCGCCGCAGGCCGAGTCGAAGAAGACCGTCACCACCCCGACCGGCAAGAAGGTCAAGAAGGGCGACGGCGAGTACCAGGTCGCCTCCGGCGACTCGCTCAGCAAGATCGCCGCCGAGCACGGCGTCAAGGGCGGCTGGCAGCGGCTGTTCGAGCTGAACAAGGACATCGTCGAGAACGCCGACCTGATCTACCCGGGTCAGCAGCTCCACCTGACGAAGTAGTCCGGACCCCTCTCCTCTCCGGACTCCCCGGCCCGGCGCGCTCCCCTGCGCGCCGGGCCGGGGTTTCTGCTCGGCGCACGCGCCGCGCGCCGACGCGGCCCCACGCGCCCCGCGCCCGGGTGTGCGCCGCGCCCGAGTACGAAGCGCGGCGCGCCCGGGCGTATGCCGCCCGCGCACGCCGCCGGCGGGCGGCGCTCGTGTGCGGGGCCGCTCGTTCAACTGTTGTAGTTACTGATCTGTAATCTTCTGCCCGTTTGTCCGGAACGTGACCTCTCGGGTCCTTTTTCGTCCCAGGGGGCGGGCGGTCGTCGGGCTGAGCGGGCGGGGCCGGTTAGGCTCTTGTCGCAAGGCCAAAGTGACCCTGCAGAACCAGTGTCATATCCCAGAAGGAGATGCCTCGTGCCGTCCATCGACGTCGTCGTAGCCCGGGAAATCCTCGACTCCCGCGGAAACCCCACGGTCGAGGTCGAGGTCGGCCTCGACGACGGCAGCACGGGCCGTGCTGCCGTGCCGTCCGGCGCCTCCACCGGTGCGTTCGAGGCCATCGAGCTTCGTGACGGCGACCCCAACCGCTACCAGGGCAAGGGCGTCGAGAAGGCCGTCCTCGCCGTGATCGAGCAGATCGGCCCGGAGCTCGTCGGCTACGACGCGACCGAGCAGCGGCTGATCGACCAGGCGATGTTCGACCTGGACGCCACCGAGAACAAGGGCTCGCTCGGCGCCAACGCCATCCTCGGCGTCTCGCTGGCCGTCGCGCACGCCGCCTCCGAGGCGTCGGACCTGCCGCTCTTCCGCTACCTCGGCGGCCCGAACGCGCACCTGCTGCCCGTGCCGATGATGAACATCCTCAACGGCGGCTCGCACGCGGACTCCAACGTGGACATCCAGGAGTTCATGATCGCCCCGATCGGCGCGGAGTCCTTCTCCGAGGCGCTGCGCTGGGGCGCCGAGATCTACCACACGCTGAAGAAGGTCCTGAAGACCAAGGGCCTGTCGACCGGCCTCGGCGACGAGGGCGGCTTCGCGCCGAACCTGGAGTCGAACCGCGCCGCCCTCGACCTCATCGTCGAGGCCATCAAGGAAGCCGGGTACGTCCCGGGCAAGGACATCGCGCTCGCGCTCGACGTCGCCGCGTCCGAGTTCTACAAGGACGGCAAGTACGAGTTCGAGGGCGAGTCCCGCTCGGCCGCCGAGATGACCGAGTACTACGAGGAGCTCGTCTCCGCGTACCCGCTGGTCTCCATCGAGGACCCGCTGTACGAGGACGACTGGGCGGGCTGGAAGGTCATCACCGACCGGCTCGGCGCCAAGGTGCAGATCGTCGGTGACGACCTGTTCGTCACCAACCCGGAGCGTCTGGCCCGCGGCATCGAGGAGGGCGCGGCCAACGCCCTGCTCGTCAAGGTCAACCAGATCGGCTCGCTGACCGAGACCCTGGACGCCGTCGAGCTCGCCCAGCGCAACGGCTTCAAGTGCATGATGTCGCACCGCTCCGGCGAGACCGAGGACGTCACCATCGCCGACCTCGCCGTCGCGGTGAACTGCGGCCAGATCAAGACCGGCGCCCCGGCCCGCTCGGACCGCGTCGCCAAGTACAACCAGCTGCTGCGCATCGAGGAGATCCTCGACGACGCCGCGGTGTACGCGGGCCGCTCGGCGTTCCCCCGGTTCCGTCCGGCCGACTGACCGCGCGGCGGGGCCGGTTCACCGGTCCCGCAAGAGCCGTAGGGCCCCCGCCTCCGTCCGTCCCCGCACCCGGTCCCGTACCGTGTGCGGGGACGGACGTGTGTGAAGGGGAGGCGGGGACGATGGCCGCGAAGGACCGGGACCGGTTCTCCACCGCCACCCGGCTGCGGCTGCTCGGCGAGCAGACCGCCGCCCGTGTCTACCGGTCGCAGAGCCGCAGGCAGGACCGCCGCTCCCGGCTCACCGGCCGGGCGGCCTTCCTCGCCCTCGTCGTCTGCACCCTGGTGGTCGCGCTCGCCTACCCGATGCGCCAGTACGTCTCGCAGCGGGACGAGATCGCCGACCAGGAGCGGCTGGCCCGGGAGGCCCGGGCCCGCACCGAGCAGCTGCGCGACGAGAAGGCGCGGCTCCACGACGACGCGTACATCAAGCAGCTGGCCCGCAAGCACCTCCACTACCTCCTCCCCGGGGAGACGGGCTACACGGTGATCGACCCCGACGCGGTCAAGGAGCGCAACGGCGAGACGGACACGTCCGGCCGGCCGTGGCACGCCAACCTCTGGGACGGGGTCGACAGCGCCGACCGCCGCTGACCCGGACCCGCCGCCGAGCCGGGCCGAGGCGGGCCGAGGCGGGCCGCCCCGCTCCCGCTCGCTCCCGGGCGTTCCCCCGCTCGCCCCCGCTCGCCCTCCCGCGCCGGCCCCGGTCGCCCGTCGGCCCGTTCCCGGGCCCGGGCGGGCCCGGAACGCCTCGCCGCGCGTGGGGCATAGTGGGGTGTCAGCAGGCCAGAACCGGAAACAGAACTTAGGCAGGCATGGAAACCCCTCCTCCGCAGACCGAGTCCACCGAGCCCACCGAGGCGGACATCGCCGCGTTCCAGCAGCAGCTGGGCCGTCCGCCCCGCGGGCTGCGCGCGATCGCCCACCGCTGCCCGTGCGGCAACCCCGACGTGGTCGAGACGCGGCCCCGGCTGGAGGACGGCACGCCGTTCCCGACGACGTACTACCTGACGTGCCCGCGCGCCGCCTCCGCGATCGGCACGCTGGAGGCGAACGGCGTCATGAAGGAGATGACCGAGCGCCTCGGACGGGACCCCGAGCTGGCCGCCGCGTACCGGGCCGCGCACGAGGACTACATCGCCCGGCGCGACGCCATCGAGGTGCTGGCCGGCTTCCCCAGCGCGGGCGGCATGCCGGACCGGGTGAAGTGCCTGCACGTGCTGGTCGCGCACTCGCTGGCGGCGGGCCCCGGGGTGAACCCGCTGGGCGACGAGGCGATCGCGATGCTGCCGGAGTGGTGGCGCAAGGGGCCGTGCGTGACGCCCGCGGAGCCGCCGTCCGGTGACGGGTGGCAGGTGGCGGACGCCGACGGCGGCTGGTTCGCCGCCCGCCCCGTCGACGGCGAGGACGCCGACGGCCCCGCCGGCCCCGAGGACGGCGACCGGTGACCCGCGTCGCGGCGATCGACTGCGGCACCAACTCCATCCGCCTGCTGGTCGCCGACGCCGACCCGTCCACCGGCGAGTTCGTCGAGCTGGACCGCCGGATGGAGATCGTCCGCCTGGGCCAGGGCGTGGACCGCACCGGCCGGCTCGCCCCCGAGGCCCTGGAGCGGACCTTCGACGCCTGCCGCCGGTACGCGGCGCTGATCGAGGAGCACGGGGCGCGGCGGATCCGCTTCGTCGCCACCTCCGCCTCCCGCGACGCGGAGAACCGGGACGACTTCGTCCGGGGCGTGCGCGACATCCTGGGCGTCGAGCCCGAGGTCATCAGCGGCGACCAGGAGGCCGAGTTCTCCTTCACCGGCGCGACCAGGGAGCTCGCGGGCCGCGACCACTTCGCCAAGCCGTACCTCGTCGTGGACATCGGCGGCGGCTCCACCGAGTTCGTCCTGGGCGACGACCATGTGCGGGCGGCGCGCTCCGTGGACATGGGGTGCGTCCGGATGACCGAACGGCATCTGGTGCACGACGGCGTCGTGAGCGATCCGCCGACCCCCGGTCAGATCGCCGCCGTCCGCGCCGACGTCGACGCGGCCCTCGACCTCGCGGAGCAGACCGTTCCGCTCACCGGGGCCGCCACCCTCGTCGGCCTGGCCGGGACGGTCACCACGGTCGCCGCGATCGCCCTCGGGCTCGACGCGTACGACTCCGCGGCGATCCACCACTCCCGGATCTCCCTGGAGCAGGTCGAGGAGATCACTGCCCGGCTCGCCGCCTCCACTCACGCCGAGCGGGCGGCCATCGGCCCGATGCACCCGGGGCGGGTCGACGTGATCACCTCGGGGGCGCAGATCCTGCTCGCCGTGATGCGGCGGGCCGGAGCCCGCGAGGTCGTCGTCAGCGAGCACGACATCCTCGACGGCATCGCCTGGTACGCGGCGGACGCCGACGCCTGACCCCCTGCGGAATCGGCGGTCGGCGGTTCTTCCTCCCGGGCCGCCGGTCGGCCGCCCGCGGGCCGTGCGGCGGCCCCCGTCCCGGCTCCGGCCGGGGCCGCTCATGCGTACTCCGGCCTGCCCTTTCGAGAGCCGCCCGGGGCCCTCGGGGGAGGTCCGCCGGGGCGCTTCGCGACAAAGTTCGTGAACTTCTTCACAAGGATTTCGGGCCTGGGGGAGGCGGTTCTCGTCCTTACGGGTGCCCCCGCCCCGCCGGGGCGTCGGTCCGTGTCGGCCCGCGGTCGCCGCGGGGGTCTCGCCGGGGCGCGGACCGGGGGCGGTGGTCCACCCGGGCGACGGGCACAAGGGCCAGCTCACAGGCGGTGGACAACGTCCGTCCCCGCCTCCTGGTTCCCCTTTCGTGCCATGACCTCGGTCACGTGGGCGGCGAAGTGTAGCAGAGGGGGGTAGATACCTTGTGAAGGGGCTCACGAGGGGGTCCGCGGGGCGGGGTGGATACTCGATGGCATGAGCACCACGGAGCGTCCCAGGATCCTCGTAGTAGGCGGTGGGTACGTAGGCCTGTACGCAGCTCGACGCATTCTGAAGAAGATGCGCTACGGAGAGGCGACCGTCACGGTCGTCGACCCGCGCTCGTACATGACGTACCAGCCCTTCCTCCCCGAAACCGCCGCCGGCAACATCTCGCCCCGGCACGTCGTCGTCCCGCTGCGGCGCGTACTGCCGAAGGCCGAGGTCCTCACCGGCCGGGTCACGACCATCGACCAGGACCGCAAGGTCGCCACGGTCGCGCCGCTGGTCGGCGAGTCCTACGAGCTGCCCTTCGACTACCTGATCATCGCGCTGGGCGCGGTCTCCCGCACCTTCCCGATCCCCGGCCTCGCCGAGCAGGGCATCGGCATGAAGGGCGTCGAGGAGGCCATCGGCCTGCGCAACCACGTCCTGGAGCAGCTCGACAAGGCCGACTCGACGACCGACGAGGAGGTCCGCCGCAAGGCGCTCACCTTCGTCTTCGTGGGCGGCGGTTTCGCCGGTGCGGAGACCATCGGCGAGGTCGAGGACATGGCCCGCGACGCGGCGAAGTACTACACGAACGTGAAGCGCGAGGACATGCGCTTCGTCCTCGTGGACGCCGCCGACAAGATCCTTCCCGAGGTCGGCCCGAAGCTGGGCACCTGGGGGCGCGAGCACCTGGAGTCCCGCGGCATCGAGGTCTTCCTCGGAACCTCCATGGACTCCTGCGTCGACGGCCACGTGGTGCTGAAGAACGGCCTGGAGGTCGACGCCGGCACCATCGTGTGGACCGCCGGTGTGAAGCCGAACCCGGCGCTGGCCCGCTTCGGCCTGCCGCTGGGCCCCCGCGGCCACGTGGACACCAGCGAGAAGCTCCAGGTGCAGGGCACCGACTACATCTGGGCCGCGGGCGACAACGCCCAGGTCCCGGACATGGTCGGCCGCCGGGCCGGCAACCCGAACGCCTGGTGCCCGCCGAACGCCCAGCACGCGCTGCGCCAGGCCAAGGTCCTCGGCGACAACGTCATCTCCGGGATGCGGGGCTTCCCGCAGAAGGAGTACAGCCACGCCAACAAGGGCGCCGTCGCCGGTCTGGGGCTGCACAAGGGCGTCGCGATGATCAACCTGGGCAAGATGAAGATCAAGCTCAAGGGGCGTCTCGCCTGGTACATGCACCGTGCCTACCACGGCCTGGCGGTGCCGACCTGGAACCGCAAGATCCGTGTCTTCGCCGACTGGACCCTCGCCATGTTCCTGAAGCGCGAGGTCGTCTCGCTCGGCGCCATCGAGTCGCCGCGCGAGGAGTTCTACGAGGCCGCCAAGCCGGCCCCGGCCCCGGCCGCCGTCAAGCCCGAGGGCGAGAAGGCCGCCGCCTCCTGACGCCCCGTCGCGGGTCCACTCGCCCGCGACGCGCGCAGGACCGTGCACGACGCCCGAAGGGGCCGCCCGCCATCCGTGGTGCGGGCGGCCCCTTCGGCGTGCCCGGACGGCGGCGTACCGCCCTGCGACGTTCCGTGCCGGGCCGTGGGGCGGTGCCGTGCGGGGGCGTCGGGCCGTGGGGCGTCGGCGCGGGCCGCCGGGCGGGTGGCGCGCCGTCATATGCGTGTGCCATGCAGGTTTTTGCCGTTCCATTGCGCTGTAGCGGGATGGGTGGCGTTCGGCGGACTGTTGAGGGTGATGTGCCTCGCCGTGACGCCGCGGGTGTTCGGCGTGGTTCCAGACATGCCCGGTCCCGTTCGGGCATGTTTGGGCGTGTTTGGGCCTATTGGGAACACCATCACGGAGGTGTGCGCCATGGCAGACGCCGCATTGCGGCTGACCGCTCTCGTCGAGGAGTTTCTGGGGGAGAGGCTGCCGGTCCGGATCCGGGCCTGGGACGGCAGCGAGTCCGGACCGCCCGGTGCGCCCGTCCTCGTCCTCCGCAGCCGGCGCGCCCTGCGCAGGCTGCTCTGGAAGCCGGGCGAACTGGGTCTGGCCCGCGCCTGGGTGGCGGGCGACATCGACGTCGAGGGCGATCTGTACGAGGCCCTCGACCTGCTGGCCGCGCTGATCTGGGAGCGGGAGCCGGCGCCCGAGGACGCCGTGCACCCGGTCCGCGACCCGAGGACCAGGGCCTTCGCGAAGGGGCTGCTGCGACTCGCCGGCCCCGGGCTCCCACCGCCCCCGCCGCCCGAGGAGATGCGCCGCCGGTCCGGCGCGCTGCACACCAGGCGCCGCGACAAGGCGGCCATCAGCCACCACTACGACGTCGGCAACGACTTCTACGAGCTGGTCCTCGGCCCGTCCATGGTCTACTCCTGCGGCTACTGGCAGGACGGCGGGACGCTGGAGGAGGCCCAGCGCGACAAGCTCGACCTGGTGTGCCGCAAGCTGGCGCTGAAGGAGGGCGACCGGCTCCTCGACGTCGGCTGCGGCTGGGGCTCGATGGCGATCCACGCGGCCCGCGAGTACGGCGCCCGGGTCACCGGGGTCACCCTCTCCGCCGAGCAGGCCGCGTACGCCAGGAAGCGCGTCGCGGACGAGGGCCTGAGCGAACGGGTCGAGATCCGGGTCCAGGACTACCGGGACGTCAGGGACGGCCCGTACGACGCCGTCTCGTCCATCGGCATGGCGGAGCACGTCGGCGCGGTCCGCTTCCGCGAGTACGCCGACGACGTCCTCGCCCTCCTCAAGCCGGGCGGGCGGCTGCTCAACCACCAGATCGCCCGGCGGCCCGAGAAGGACGAGGCCGCGTACCACGTGGACGAGTTCATCGACGCCTATGTCTTCCCGGACGGCGAACTGGCCCCCGTGGGGCGGACCGTGACCATCCTGGAGGAGGCCGGGTTCGAGGCCCGCGACGTCGAGTCGATCCGCGAGCACTACGCGCTGACGCTGCGCCGCTGGGTCGCCAACCTGGAGCGGCACCAGGACCGCGCGGCCGGTCTGACCTCGCCCGGGCGGGCCAGGGTCTGGCGCCTCTACATGGCGGCCTCCGCGCTGGCCTTCGAGCACAACCGGATCGGCGTCAACCAGATCCTCGCGGTGCGCCCGGCGGCGGGCGGGGCCTCCCGGATGCCCCTGCGGGCCCGTACCTGGACGGAACAGACGCCGGCGACGACCGCCTGACCGCGCGACCGCCCGGGGCCCGGGACGTACGGCCGGCCGTACGGCACGCGCCGGGGCCGGACGCACCGGGGGCCCGGGGGCGCCCCGCGGAGG
>NZ_JBAGJZ010000052.1:0-58124 GCF_037034285.1 Streptomyces tyrfis
CATCGATCCGTCGTGGTGGACGCTCGTGGAACGGCATGCGAAGTCGGAACCGCCGGCCCCATCGCGTAGGCAGACCTTCAGCGTGTAGGTACCGTCCGGCGGTTGAGGCAGCCATCCGTACTCCACATTGCATTTACCGGATCCGCTGGCTGCGTGCGAGGTGACGTGGTAGCTGCCCCGGATCAGGTGGGCGACAGCACGGTATCCGTCCGGTGGGCCGTAGTCGCAGGCGCGCAGCGAGAAACCATCTGTTGACAGCAGTGTCGATGCCGCGCCCCAGCCACCTTTGGCTGAGGTGTTGGAGGTGATGCTGCCCTCTGAGTAGGCATGCGCCGTTCCGGTGCTGAGTACGGCCATTGCTGCGGCTGCCGCCGTGGTGCCGGTCGCGCAGATCAGCGTTCTGAGCCTCATGGGCTGTGTCCCTCTCTGTTGAGCGGAAGGTGGGGCAGTCGGCCAGGGAGCTTCCTGGCCGAAATAGTTCTTGTTCGGCGTGCCCTGGATTTGTGTGCGCCGAATTGATGCAGCTATCCCCTTTTGGCCGGTAGGGGCGATTACGGAGAGGTGCGGAGCCCGTGCGGGAGCTGCCTGGGCGGGCACCGTCATGAGGCCCAGTCCGACGGCGGTTCCGAGAGCGGGTCCTGCGATGATCTCGGCGCGTATCAGCAACTCTTCTTCCAGCAATGGTCGTGTTCAGAAGGCCTGGTTCTCCGTACCTGTTCGACAGGCGCCACCTTGCTCGCGCGACCTTCGCGAAACCTTGGAGGAAGCTTGAATGGGCTGATCAGAGCCCTTGGCCTATTTGAGTCGGAGCACAGGATCAGACGGAGGCCATGCTCACGTCCCCGCAATCCTCGTCCCGCAATCCTCGTACGGGCGGTCACGTTCGGGGCGTCGCTTTCGAGGCCAGGGGTGTACTCGAGCGCCACAGGCGGGCCAACCCGAGCACGCTTGTTCGCAAGCGCGTGTGCGCCTGGGGCTATCGGGGGATGGCACCGGGGTCGACGCCGGTCAGGTCACAGCTCGCGTCCCACAACCGCGCCGCGGCGGAGGTGTCGGCGAGGTGGTTCCACATCGGTTCACGTCGGGGCTTGCCGCGCAGGCCGAAGACGCGTGGTCCCCACAGTTGGCCTCCATGCACGGTCGGATCGAGCACCGCCCGGACCGCGGACCATGCGCCGGCATGCTTGCCCTGGACGAGGAGAGCCGCAGGCGCCGCGATCAGCCGTGCGCCGGTGGTTCTCACATGAACCGGAGGTCGCGACGGGGTGAGGGAGTCCAGCGCGCCGCCGGGATGGACCACCGCGCTCGTCACCCTGCTGCCGCCGGCGCGCAGTCGGCGGTCGAGTTCGAGGCCAAAATACATCTGCGCCAACTTGGAACGTCCGTAGGTGCGCTTGGGCTGGAAGTCGTTCCGGGACTGCAGGTCGTCCAGATCGAGCCGCTCCGACTTCGCCGCGAAACTGCCCATGGTCACGACGCGAGCTGCCGGCGCAGCCGACAGCAGCGGCATCAGCCACTGGGTCAACGCGAAGTGCCCGAGGTGGTTCGTGCCGAACATGAGCTCGTGACCGTCCTCGGTCTCCCTGCGCGGCGGGTCGTCAAGCGCGACGCCGGCGTTGTGGACCACCGCGTCGAGACGTTCAACCTCCAGTGAAATCACCGCCGTTTGCAGCGAACCGAGGTTGGCGAGGTCCAGCCGTACGGACCGCACCCGCGCACCAGCAACGCGCGAACGGATCGAGGCCGCGGCGGCCTCGGCCTTCGTAGCGTTCCGGCTGCCGAGTACGACGGTCGCTCCGGCTCCCGACAACTGCTCCGCGACGAAGTACCCGATGCCGGCGTTGCCGCCGGTGACCAGGAAGATGCTGCCGTCGGCACGCGGCAGCCGTTGGACATTCCAGGGCGGGGTGGAGGATGCGGACCACATGGCGACGGGACTCCCTTGCTGGTGAAGGCGGCTGCGGCTGCTCTGCCGGCGACGCGGCACCCACGGTTTCAGCGGCCACCGACACATCGCCTATGGATCAACGACAGTGCCGCCAGGCGGCCGATATTCCACCGACACATGTGCCGGCACGCACCGTGCCGGTGAACGTCACGCTCGCCGATCGGAGCGCTCGAAGGCCCACCGGGGGTGCTCAGCCACCAGAGTTGAAAGACTCGCTGTGCCTGCTTCTGAACCCGTGTCGTCTTGAAAAGGAGCCCGGGCGGCCTGCGGAGGCTACTTTCACCTGGCCGACGGCGAGGTGGCTCGCCGGGCCCGAAAGACCGTCCGCCGGGCGCCACACGCCTGACCACCCCGTATGATCCCGAGGCCCGCAACGGCGGGAAGAAGGACGTGTCCCGGGACGGCTGCAAGGTCCACCCGACCGAGACCTGCGAGCCGGATACCGTCCACTTGATCACCAACGTCGCCACCACGACCCGCGAGGTCGGCGATGACCACATGACAGCTGTCGTCCACCCCGCCCTCGCCGGACGGAACCTGTTACCCGGCGAACACCGGGCGGACACCCGTCATCCGTGTTCGGTTCTCCCCACGTGACTGCGCTCCCCGGCAACGGCCCGACCGCATCGAATCGAAGCCTGGCAGCCGAAGACTCATCCGGCGCGAACTCACTCTGCGACCCCGCGGCGAGTACGACACCATCCACCAGGCCAGGGCTCTCCGGCAGACCGAAGACTGGAAGGCCCGCTACAAGATCCGCGCTGGGGTCGAGGGCACCACCTCCCAAGGAGTCCTCGCCCACGGCCGGCGCAGATCCCGCTACCAGGGCCTGAGCAAGGCCGGCCTTCAACACCAGCTCACCGGAGCAGCGATCAACCTCGCCCGTATCGAAGCCCCTCTCACCGGGACACCACACGCCCGCACGCGCACCAGCCACCTGGCAGCACTTCGCCCCACCGAATGACATCGATGGGGCGAAGGTCATGCGCCTTTGCGCCCACAGCGTCCCACCCCGGCTCGGGGCCGCCGCCGTCAGCGCCGGGCAGCGCCCGGGCCGGGAACGGCGCAATCACCGCGCGGACGACCTGGGCCAGGGGTGGGGGTGAGTGAAGGCGGAACGGAGAACCGGACTCGGGGGCGCCGCAGTGGCAGCCGCGGCAGTCCGTGACGGTGCGGCGGGCCCGCCCCCGAGGAGGGGGGCGGCCCGGCGGGGCGCCGGCTCAGTTGCCGCCCCCGGCGCCGGCGCGCTTCCAGGCGGCCTCGCGCAGCAGGCGCAGGCCGTTGAGACCGACGATGACCGTGGAGCCCTCGTGCCCGAGGACGCCGAGCGGCAGCGGAAGGGTCCACGCGAGGTCCCAGATGACCAGCCCGGTGATGAAGACCGAGGCGATGACCAGGTTCTGGACGACGAAGCGGCGGGCGCGGCGGGAGAGGGCGACGACGGTGGGGACGGTGGCGAGTTCGTCGCGCACGATCACCGCGTCCGCGGTCTCCAGTGCGAGGTCGGAGCCGGCCCGGCCCATGGCGATGCCGGTGTGGGCGGCGGCCAGGGCGGGGGCGTCGTTGACGCCGTCGCCGATCACCAGGACCTTGCGGCCGCGGGCCTCCACGCGGCGGACGGCCTCGACCTTGTCCCGGGGCAGCAGCCCCGCGTGGACGTCGGCGGCGGCGATGCCGGCCTCCGCGGCCAGGCGGGCGGCGGCGCGCGGGTTGTCGCCGGTGACCAGTATCGGCGCGTTGCCGGTCAGCGTGGCCAGCGCGCCGACGGTCGCGGCGGCGTCCGGCCGCAGCCGGTCCGCGATGCCCAGGACCCCCACCGGCATGCCCTCGACCTCGACGAGCACGGCGGTGCGACCGCCGTCCTCCAGCTCGCCCACGACGGTGGCCGCAGGGGCGGAGAATGTGCCCTCGGCGCCGTCCAGCAGCCGGGCAGGGGCGCCGACGGCGACCACGTCGCCGTTCACGGTGGCGGTCACGCCGATGCCCGGGGCGGAGCCGAAGTCCTCGGCGACGGGGATCTCCAGGCCCCGGGCACGGGCGGCGTCCACGACGGCGCGGGCCAGCGGGTGCTCGCTGGGGTGCTCGGCCGACGCCGCGAGCGTCAGCAGCTGATCCTCGTTCAGACCGGAGCCGGCCAGCGGGCGGATGTCGGTGACGCGCGGAGTGCCCTCGGTCAGCGTGCCGGTCTTGTCCAGCGCGACCGTGTCGACCTGGCCCAGGCGCTCCATCACCACGGCGGACTTCACCAGCACGCCGTGCCGTCCGGCGTTGGAGATGGCGGACAGCAGCGGCGGCATGGTGGCCAGCACCACGGCGCATGGCGAGGCGACGATCATGAAGGTCATCGCCCTCAGCAGCGAGTCGGTCAGCGCGGCGCCGAAGGCCGGCGGGATCAGGAAGACCGCGAGGGTGGCGACGACCATGCCGGCCGAGTAGCGCTGTTCGACCTTCTCGATGAACAACTGCGTGGGGGCCTTGGTCCCGGATGCCTCCTCGACCATCTTCACGATCCGGGCGATCACCGAGTCGGAGGCGTCGCGCTCGACCTCGACCCGCAGAGCGCCGGCGCCGTTGAGGGTGCCGGCGAAGACCTCGTCGCCGGTCTCCTTGACCACGGGCAGCGGCTCGCCGGTGATGGTGGCCTGGTCGACCTCGCTGACCCCGTCCAGCACGCGCCCGTCGGCGCCGACCCGCTCGCCGGGCCGGATCAGGATGACATCACCCACGGCAAGGGCCTCGGTCGCCACGCTCTCCTCGGCGCCGTCGTCCAGCAGCCGGGTGGCAGTGGCGGGGGCGAGGTCGAGCAGGCCGCGGACGGAGTCAGCGGTCCGGGCGGTGGCCAGCGCCTCCAGCGCGCCGGAGGTGGCGAAGATGACGATCAACAGCGCGCCGTCCATCACCTGCCCGATCGAAGCCGCACCGATCGCCGCGACGATCATCAGCAGGTCGACGTCGAGGGTCTTCTCCTTCAGCGCCATGAGGCCCGCCCAACCGGGCTCCCACCCGCCGGTGGCGTAGGCGAGCGCGTACAGCGGGCCCCAGAACCAGGCGCTCACGCCGGTCAGCTGCAGCGGCAGCGCGAGCAGGAACAGGGCCGTGGCGGCCGCGGCCCAGCGGGCCTCGGGCAACGAGAACACGCGCGTGTGCCGCCCGGGCGCGACGGTCGGGCGCGCGGCCGCGGTGGGCGCGGCGCGCTCGGTCAGGGTGGAGGACATGGCAGGCGGAATCCTTCGCGCAGGGCAGGACTGACGACCCATCCACCATACAGGAATGCATGAACATGTCTTCATTAGTCGTCGGTATGATGGACGCATGGGTCATGGAGCCGTCACCGCAGCCGAGAACGCCGTCCCGCGTGCGCGCCTGGACGCGGCCAACGCCGCGAAGGTCGCCACCACGCTCCAGGCCCTGGCCACCCCGTCCCGCCTGCTGATCCTCGCCCGCCTGCGCGAAGGCCCCTGCGCCGCCACCGAACTCGCGAACGAGGTCGGGATGGAGCAGTCCGCCTGTTCCCACCAGCTGCGGCTGCTGCGCAACCTGGGACTGGTGGTCGGCCGGCGTCACGGCCGCTCCGTCGTCTACGCGCTGTACGACAACCACGTCGCGGAACTCCTCGACCAGGCCGTCTACCACATCGACCACCTGCGCCTGGGGGTGAGCGACGCGGCCGACGCCGAGGACGTCACCGCACGCTGAGCCGCCCGCCGGGGAAGCCGCGGCCCGATCCGCGGTCGCTGCCGGAGCGCGGGCCGCGGCGACGCCCGCCCGGTCCTTCCCGGCGAGAAGTGCCTCGACCGGGCCCTTGACGACCCTGCGGCCAAGGGCGTCGAGTTCCGCCCGCCTCGTCCGCGACGAGGCCGTCCGCCTCGTTCGTGACGAGATCACGAGATGAAATGACGTGACGAGATGACGAGATGAAATGACGGGACAGGGTGGCGAGGTCAGGGTCCGCATCGAAGTCCTGGGCGCCGGAATCGACGGACCGCGCAAGGAGTGAGTCCCGCGCCCGGTCCCACCACCGGCCGGGCTCACCCGGTGACGCGCCCCGAACGACGGCGGCGCGTACGAGGCCCGGCTGTCAGCGGCGCGCGTGGTGACGCAGGACCGCGTGCGCGTCGTCAGCGCCGGGGCGGGGGTCGGTGTGGACGGTGGCGGCGGTCAGGCGGGGAAGGGCGTGGATGAGGGCGTGCTCGGCCTCGGCGGCGACGGCGTGCGCCGCCGTCACGGTCAGGGCCGGATCGACGACGATGTCGGTCTCGGCCTGCAGCGCGTGGCCGATCCACCGCATGCGGACCCGGCCCACCCCCTCCACGCCCGGAACGGCGCGCAGCGCGGTCTCGGCCGCGTCGACCAGCTCCGGGTCGACGGAGTCCATCAGGCGGCGGCAGACCTCGCGGGCGGCGTCCTTGAGGACCAGCAGGATGGCGAGGGTGATCAGCAGGCCGACGACGGGGTCGGCCCAACGCCAGCCGATCGCGGCGCCGCCGGCGCCCAGGAGCACGGCGAGGGAGGTGAAGCCGTCGGTGCGGGCGTGCAGGCCGTCGGCGACCAGGGCCGCCGAGCCGATGCGGCGGCCGGTGCGGATGCGGTAGCGGGCCACCCACTCGTTGCCGACGAACCCGACGACGGCGGCGACGGCCACCGCCCACAGCCCGGTGATGTCCCGCGGGTGCGCGAGCCGGTCGACGGCTTCGTAGGCGGCCACGACGGAGGAGGCGGCGATGGTCAGCACGATGGCGATGCCGGCCAGGTCCTCGGCGCGGCCGTAGCCGTAGGTGTAGCGGCGGTTCGCCGCCCGCCGGCCCAGCACGAAGGCGATGCCGAGCGGGACGGCGGTCAGGGCGTCGGCGGCGTTGTGGATGGTGTCGCCCAGCAACGCCACCGAACCGGAGACGGCCACGACCACGGCCTGGAGGAGGGTGGTCAGCCCGAGGGCGGCCAGCGAGAGCCACAGGGCGCGCATGCCCTCGCGGGAGGTCTCCATGGCGGAGTCGACCCTGTCCATGGCCTCGTGACCGTGCGGCGTGAGCACGTGCCCGAGCCGATGCCGAAGCCCGGCCCACCGGCCGCCCCCGCCACCGTGCGCGTGCCCCTGACCGTGCGCTTGCGCGTGACCGTGCGCGTCGTGGCCGTGGTGATGGCCGGCGTCGTCGTGGTGGTGCGGTTGCTCGCTCACACTCGGGAACCCTTTCGCGGCCGTCGGACTGGACGGAGGGGGTGCCACGACCCATTATGTGCGTATGAGCGCACGCATGCATCTATCAGATGCGCACGATACGCAACAGCACGAGGACGGCGAGCGTCTGGCGGTCGCCGTGGACGTCCTCGCCCTGCTCGCGGACCGCACCCGCCTGGCCCTGCTGCGGCGGCTCGGTGAGGGCGAGGCCGACGTCACGACGCTGACGGAGGCGACCGCCGCCACCCGCACGTCGGTCAGCCAGCACTTGGCCCGGCTGCGCCTGGCCGGCCTCGTCGCCACCCGCAAGGAGGGACGCCGCGTGGTCTATGCCCTGCGCCACGGGCACCTGCGTCAGCTCGTCGACGAGGCGTTGAACGTCGCCGACCACCAGATCGGCCGGCTTCCGCCCCACGACTGACCGGCCTCGGCCTCCGCGTCTGCCCCCGAGCCGCCGCTCGCCCTCGCACGCCGGGCCCCGGCCGCTCCCTCACCGACGGGTGATGTCGACGATTTTCAGGAGGCGCCGGGGGTCTTGCCGGGGAGCACCGGGGCGCCCTCGGTGAAGGCGCCGGCCGTGCCGCTGACGAAGGTGAGGCCGTACGCGGTGGCCCGGGGTGACCATCGTGGCGGCATGCCGATACGGGGGCGGTCGCCCGTGCGAAGATCGCACCGTGGACGATCTGTGCTTCCGCCTTGCGCACGAGGCCGATCTCGCCGCTGTCGTGCGCCTGCGCGACGACGCTGCCCGGTGGATGCTGGCCCGGGGCGTCACCGGTCAGTGGCGTCCCGGCGAGCTGGGCGGGGACCACTTCCGCCGCGTCGTGCGGAGCGGGGAGCTGTGGCTCGCGGAGGCCGCCGATCGTGTGGTCGGAGCCTGGGAGCTGTGGTGGGAGGACGAGGACGCCTGGGGGCCGCAGCCGCCGACGGCCGGCTATGTGCACCGGCTGATGATCGACCACGGCAGTGTCCCGCCCGGAACGGGGCGGGAGCTTCTGCGAGTCGCGGAACGCCGTGTGGCCGAGGCGGGCAGATCGTTGGTACGCCTGGACTGCCTGGCCGGCAATGCGCGCCTGAACGCGTACTACCTCGACGCCGGCTATCAGGTCGTCGGGCACAAGGAGGGCAAGCCGCAGCCAGGCGGCACGCCGAAGTCGTTCTCGCTCCTCGAAAAGTCCGTACGGGACGGAGAGGAATGGAAAACGCCCGCTCCGTCGCCGGCGGCGAGGCGGACGCGGGCGAGGTGCTCTTCGAGGTCCGCGGACCACCCGCGCGTGACGAGTGGTTCCGACCGTTCCCAGGTTCTTTCCGGCCCCGGTCGTGACGCTTCCGGCCGTGAGCGCGCCGGTCGTGACGTCCCCGGTCGTGACGGCCCGTCGTGAGCGCGCCGGTCGTGAGGGCGCCGGTCGTGAGGGCGCCGGTCGTGAGGGCGCCGCACCGGACGGGAGTCCGGCGCGGCGCCCACGCTCGGCCCGGGGCTACTTCAACGTGTAGGCCCGGTCGATGGTTTCGACGGTGCGGCTGCCCGCGTCGTCCCAGAGTTCGGCCCTGACGGCCACGTCTCCGCCGGTCGCGGAGAGCTTCGGCTGCCGGTAGGAGACGCGGAAGGAGTTCGCGTCCGCCCGTTCGACCGTGGCCGGGCGCCAGGTCCTGCCGCCGTCGTAGCTCACCGAGACCTTCGCCCCGGCGACCTTCGTCGACCCCTTCCAGCCGGTGGCCCGGTAGCCCTCCAGCGTGAAGGAGTACGGGGTGCCCGCGCGGACCCGGTTGAGCGAGTCGGTGGGCATCCGGTAGTTCGTGGTGATCAACGGCAGGGGCTCACAGGCGGAGACCAGGTCCATGAAGTCCTTGCAGGCCTCCTCGGACATCCCCTGCGGGGCGTCCGCGGTGAACGAGTACTGCGCGTGCGTGGCCTTGGAGCCCCCGTAGTACTTCTCGGCCGAGGAGTCGTACAGGAAGCCGATGTCCAGCCGGTAGGCGGTCTTGTCCTTGATGATCCACTGGCTCTGGTCCTCGATCGGCTTCCCGTCACGCCGGAACGCCATCGTGGCGTCGGCGCCCCAGTCCGAGTAGTGATCGGGGTCGGAGTCCCCCGCGACCCCGGGGAAGGGGACGATGCCGAGGTCGGTGCTGCAGAAGTTGCAGGACGTGAAACTGCCCGAAGGAGACGCGTGCAGGGCGGGCCCGAACCAGTCCTCGGTCGTGGAGCCGGCGGGACGCGGGGTCTCGAACCTGCCGTGCATACTCGGCCCGAAGAGCTGGAACCCGACGTGCTGCTGGTAGGTGAGGCCGCCCTTCGCATAGACGAAGTCGTCGCGCTGCCGTCCCCGCAGGACGACCTCCGGCGTCCGCTCCGACACGGTGTTCGTTCCCTCGGGGCCCCACACGTCCTGCACGTACGCGGCCTGCTGTTCCTGCCCGTAGCCGTGGAAGACGTTGGTGACCTTGGCGAAGTCCTTGCGCCGGACCGTGGTGCCGAGGTCGGCGGGAATGCCGTCGCGGAAGGTCCACTGCCCGGAGTAGGCGTAGCCCGACTCCTCCCGGCCGTGCAGTGCGACGGTGGCCGGCCTGTTCCTGTCGGCTGCCGCGATGCGTGCGGCCAGTGCCTTACCGTCCTGCCGGCTGATCGCCATGACCGGGAAGTCCATCTTGACGTTCATGTCGGCGTAGACGCTGCGGTCGGTCTCCCGGGCGACCAGGACGGCGGCGGCGCCGGCCTTCCCCAGCTGAAGCATCAGACCCGTGGCGTCGACCGGATAGTCGTCGTGCACGAGCACGGCCCTGCCCTTGACGGCCTTGCCCTTCAGCTCCTCGGGACTGCCGCCGCCGACGTCCACGAGCCCGAGCTTCTTCGTGCCGTCGAAACGCGCGAACTGACTGGGGGTCCGCAGCGTCAGGGGGAAGCCCTTGGGGCCGGTGGCCTCACCGGTGACCAGCGGCTGCCGCTCACGCTGGTAGAAGGTCGCGGACAGCGTGCCCTTGCGGGGCTTCGCGGTGGGGACCGCGCCGAAGTGCCCGGTCGTGGGGGAGGCGTCGCCGGTCATGGCGACGCCCGCGGTGCGGCCGCCGGGGGCGGTGCGGCTCAACTGGTAGGTGAACGTGGACGCCTGGCGGGGACGCTCGTCACCCGTGACGTCCAGCCGGAAGTCGGTCGCCCGGGTGGCGTCCGCCAGCACGGCGACGGCCTTGTCGCCGACCGTGACCTCCGGGAGGCTGAACAGGTCTCCGCGTGCCGACGAACGCCGCCCGGTTCCGACACGTACGGCCGGCAGGTCGACGGATGCATGTGGGCGCAGCCCACGATGATGGCTTCGAGGGCTTTTCGACCACGGCAGAGGGGATGCCGGCGTGTGTGGCGAAGCGGGTGACGAGACCGGTCAGGAATCGAGAAGCCCCGGTCGCCGAGCAGCCCCTAGCGTGATGGCCATGGCAATCACCACTTCCACTCGCCCGGGAGGCCGCCGGTCGCTCGCCCCCGCGCCGTCCACGGCGCCTGCACCGTCCTGACCTCAGCCCCGCACTCCCGCCCCGACCCGGTCCCCGCACTCCCGCCCCGACCCGCCTCACCCCCGTACGAGAGGAAGCCCGCCATGCGGTCCACGAAGTCGTCCGCCGACAACTCCGGCACGTCCGCCGAGCAGTACAACGGATTCACCGCCGAGGAGCGGGAAGCGATGAAGGAGCACGCGCGGGAGCAGAAGAAGGCGGCAGCGCGGCGCGGTTCGTCCCGCACGGAGAAGGAAGCGGCGGCGGAGCGGGACGTGCTCGCGAAGATCGCCGAGATGCCGGAGGCGGACCGGGTCCTTGCCGAGCGGATCCACGACATCATCAAGACCGCCGCTCCGGACCTCACCCCCAAGCTCTGGTACGGGATGCCCGCCTACGCCAGAGACGGCAAGGTTCTCTGCCACTTCCAGAGCGCGCAGAAGTTCAAGTCGAGGTATGCCACCCTCGGCTTCAGCGACCAGGCGGCACTCGACGACGGCGCCATGTGGCCGACCGCCTACGCCCTGAAGGAGCTGACCACGGCCGACGAGCAGCGCATCAGCGCGCTGATCGAGAAGGCGGTGGGCTGAGGCCGGCCGGGGCAGAACCAGCGGCGAACGTGAGCGAGCCGTGCGGGACGGGGCGCGTCCCGGAGTCGGTGTCGTAGGCCGACGGCCATGCGATGGGCGGTGGTTCGTCCGGTGGTGCGGGTGGCGCGACAGACCTGTCGACCGCCAACTGGCGCCGACCAGCCGACGGTGAAGCACTGCCCGCGCCCGGGCGCCGCCTCCAGGAAGGAGGCGGCGTCGGCCGATGCCCGCACTCGCAAGGCCGTGAGGGCGCGCGGAGCTTCCCCTACCGAGAACGCAGCGATCAGGACCTGTCCGACCGGCCATGTGAGCGCTCAGCGGGCTGGTCGTTGTGGCAAGCCGCAAAGACTCTTTCCACCGTGAAAGGTGCCGCTGTCGCGGAAGACGTCCGCCGCCGTCGGCCTGGCCGCGGCGCCGGAGCCGGGCCGCGAGCCGCAGGTTTCCGCCCACATTGGACACCCCTGAGCAGGCAGTGATAATTGACCATAGATGTCTGGTTCTCCCGCCTATGTAGTTTTGGCCGCACGGCCTGTTGATCAGGCGTACCCGATCGGTCAAGGGCCGCCGCCGCGGCGGCGGCCCACGGAACGGAGCTGGTGCCGCTCCGGGCCGGGCAGGGGGAGGCACCGGCCCATCGGGCCGGGCGGAACCGCTTACGGCATACGGAGGTCTCCATGCGGGTTCAGGCCGCTGTGGCGGAGAGCAGAGGTGCGCCGTTGGTCGTCCAGGACCTGGAGCTCGACGGCGAGCTCCGGGAGCGGGAGATCCTGGTGCGCGTCGTCGCGTGTGCGGTGTGCCGGGCCGACATTCTGGCGCGCGATCAGGCGATTCCGTTTCCGCTGCCGGGCGTGCTCGGTCATGAGGGGACGGGGGTCGTGGAGCGCGTGGGGCCCCGGGTGGCCGCGGTGAGGGCCGGAGACCACGTCATCATGTCCTTCCCCAGCGACGGGACCTGCCCCAATTGTCTCCGGGGGCGGCCTCGCTGGTGCGAGTCGGGTGAGCGGCTGATGTGGTCGGGCCGCCGGCTGGACGGTTCCGGGTCGGCGCTGCGGCGCGACGGGACGGAGGTGGGCGGCCACCTGTTCCAGCAGTCCGCTTTCGCCAGCCATGTCATCGCCACCGAGATGAACGTGGTGATGGTGCCCGAACATCTGCCGCTGGACCGGTTCGTCCTGGGATGCGGCATCATGACCGGCGCGGGCGGCGTGCTGAACTCCCTGCGCCCGGGCCCCGGCGACTCGATAGTGGTCTTCGGCGCCGGCGGCGTCGGAACCTCCGCGGTCATGGCCGCGAAACTGGCGAACTGCCGGCACGTCATCGCCGTCGAGCCGCATCCGAGCCGGTGTGAGATCGCTCGGTCGCTCGGCGCGACGCACACGCTCGACCCGCAGAACGACGACGTGCCGGAGCGCGTTCGTCGGATCACCGGTCACGGCGCGGAATTCTCCCTCATCTGCACCAGCGACAAAGCCGTCCTCCCCGAGGCGCTCGCGGTGCTCGGGGCCGGCGGAACCTGCGGGGTGATCGGCGACCCGGGCGCCGATGTCGACGTCAGTTTCGAAATCGCCTCGATCATCGGATCGGGCAAGACCATCCACGGCATCAACGGCGGAGAGGCGGTCGCCCAGACGTTCCTGCCGTGGCTGATCGAGGCGCACGAGCGCGGGGTCTTCCCCTTCGAGAGGATCATCGAGCGCTACGACTTCGGCGACATCGACACCGCGCTGCGCGACTCCGACGCCGGAACCACCGTCAAACCGGTGCTGATCATGCCCGGATGAAGTGAGGCCGGGCGGGAGGCCGGGCCCTCGCAGGCTCCGGACGCCGGTTCCGCCAGGCACCCGAATGGTGCGCGACAAGGAACCGTCTTCCTGCCAAGTCCCTTGGCGGGAAAGGAGGATGAGGCAGCCGACCGCATCAGAGGCCAAACCTGCTTCCGCCGCATTGCGAGAGCCTGGAGGGAAGAAAGATGGCAGGGAACCGGGATCACGTGTGGGTGCGAGAGGCGCCGTCGACGGTCGACGCGGAGTACGTGCAGGAGTCGGCCACCGTGCCGCTGAGGCCGGGCCAGAAGATCGCGCACCTGTTCAACCTCAACGAAAGCCAGGAGTACGTGCTTCAGCGGGTGACCGAACGGACCTACTGGTTCCAGCGGGATCACTACGCCTGCACTTTCTACGTGGGCGAGGACGGCGTTCTGCTGTTCGACCCACTCCACGAACGCGGACAGTACGTTCTCGAAGCGATCAAGCGGGTGACCGACCGTCCGGTCACGGCGATCGTGCTCTCCCACGACCACTACGACCACATCGGCGACGCGGACGTGGTGCTGCGGGCGATGGGCGAGATCGGCGTCCACCCACGGGTCATCGCCTCCGAGGCGACGGCGCAGAAGCAGCTGTTCCGGGGCAGTTCCCAGTCCCGCGCCACCGAGGTGGTGTCCTGGCCGCACAGCCGGTTCCAGTTCGAGGACCTGCACGTGGAGTTCCACGGGTTCGCCCGGGCGGCGCACACAGACGACCACTCCGCACAGCTCCTGGTCGAGGAGAAGGTCCTGCACGCGGCCGATCACACCAACCCGGACGAGCCTCCCTTCTGGAAGTTCTCCGCCAATGAGAACTTCCTGTACTTCGAGCCCAACCTCAGGGAGACCGAGGAACTGGACTGGGTGTACGAGAACGGGGGACACGGCAACGTCGGCTCTCATGCGGACCGGGACTTCTACCACCAATACATCGCCGACATGGTCGAAGCCGTGCGCCGCGCCATGGACCATATCGGCTTCCGCGACGGCGTGAAGGGTGTCGAAGGCATCAATTCGCACACCGCCTACCACACGACCTGGACCGATCTGGTCGCACGAACGGCGGTGGACGCGCTGCGGCCCAAGTACGGCAAGTACTACGGCTTCGAGTACGGGACCTGGAGCAACGCGGAGCAGGTGGTGTGGGCGCGGTTCGCCTACCCCAGGTGAAATCAGGAGCCCGGACCCGTGGCGGGCCCCGCGACCTCTGCGGCGCATCCCGGGTGCGCGCGGCCGGGCTCCGCACCAGGCCCGTAGACGGTCCAGCGGGACGAGCCGAGGGAGCTGATCATGCGAGCGGCAGTACTGCACGCACCGGGCGGGACCCCGGTGGTAGAGGCTTTCGCCGATCCCGAGGCGGCTCGGGAGCGCCCGGTCGCACGGGTGCTGGCGGCGGGCCTGAACCCGGTCGACCTCGCCATCGCGGGCGGGAACATGCCATTTCGGCGGGTGACCTTTCCGGCGGTCGCCGGCTACGAGGGAGTGGGCGAGACGGACGACGGCCGCCGATGGTACGTAGCCGGTCCGGCGACGCCCTTCGGGACCCTCGCGGAGCTGATGCCCGTCCCCGTCGCGGAAGCGCTGCCCGTCCCCGAAGGGGTGGACTCCGGGCTCGCCGCGTCTCTCGGAGTCGCGGGCATGGCGGCCTGGCTGGCCCTCGAGTACCGAGCGCACCTGGCCCCGGGCGAGACGGTGCTCGTGCTGGGCGCCGGCGGCACCGTCGGCCAGATCGCCGTACAGGCGGCCCTCGCGCTGGGGGCCGGGCGCGTGGTGGGCGCCGCGCGCGGTCCGCGGTCGCTGGAGCGCGTTCGGTCCCTCGGCGCCCATGCGGTGGCCGGGCTGCGGGACGACGCGGAGGCGTCGGTGCGGGAACTGCGCGACGCGGCACCCGACGGATACGACGTGATCCTCGATCTCCTGTGGGGCGAGCCGGTGACGCACGCCATCGAGGCGGCAGGCCGCGGCGCCCGACTGATCCAGGTGGGAAACTCGGCGGCTCCCACCGTCTCCCTGTCGGCCCCGAACTTCCGGAACAAACTGGTCGCCATCATCGGGCACACCAACTTCCTCACCCCCCTCGAAGCCCGGCGCGGCGCCTACCAGCACCTGATGGAGCACGCCGCGGCAGGCCGGATCCGGCTCGAATTCGAGCGGCTGCCCCTCACCGATGCGACCCGGGCATGGGAGCGTCTGCGGGAAGGACACTCCGGCAAGCTCGTGGTCGTTCCTTGACGGCCTCGGCCGTCGGAAGGGTGCGTGCCGCCGACCCGTATGCCCTGTCCGCATTGCGGAGCGGGTCGGAGGATGGTCGAATCGTCGTGCAGCAACGATGGCGAAGGCCGCCCGCCAGGGCATGAGCAGGAGCCCGACCCGCTTTCCCTCCTCCCGGCCCCGCTTCCCCTGCTGTGTGAGCCGCGTGCCGCGAGAGGCACGGGAACACGACGTCGGCGCGCGTACCCGACGCATTCCGCCGCCCGGACGAACCGGCGGAACACGAGGCCTCGAAAGGCCGCGAGAACTGTTCCCCGGCCCGGCGCCCCGACGATCAGGACCACGGAAGCGTTCGGAGAACGCTGAACGTCCCGCGCCCGGAGCACCGTCCCGCGCCCGGAGCACCGTCCCGCGCCCGGAGCACCGTCCCGCGCCCGGAGCACCAAGGAGCTCGAAGGATGACCAGCAAACCAATCCGTGACCAGGAAACCGACGGGCTGCTGACGCCGAAGAACGCGGCGCTCGTCATCATCGACTACCAGCCGGTCCAAGTGAACTCGATCGACTCCATGGATCGGCAACTGCTGGTCGACAACGTCGTGGGGCTGGCGAAGATCGGCCGGACCTACGGCTTGCCGATCATTCACTCGACCGTCAACGTCGAGACCGGGCTCAACAAACCGGCGATTCCACAACTGCGCGAGGTCCTCGCCGGCCTGCCGACGTACGACCGCACGTCGATCAACGCGTGGGAGGACCAGGAGTTCGTCGACGCGGTCCAGGCCACGGGCCGTCGAAAGCTGATCATGGCGGCACTCTGGACGGAGGCCTGTCTGACGTTCCCCACCTACGACGCCCTGCACGAGGGCTACGAGGTGTACCCCGTGGTGGACGCGGTCGGCGGCACGTCGCTCACGGCCCACGAAACCGCACTGCGCCGCATGGAACAGGCGGGCGCCCAACTGATCACATGGGCCCAGCTCCTGTGCGAACTCCAACGTGACTGGTCCCGCAAGGAAACCGCCGACCAGTTCGTGAAGTTGTTCATCGAGACCGGGGGCACGGCCGGGCTGCAGTTCGCCAACGACCGCGACCAGGCCTGAACGGCCGAGCGCCGGCCGGCCCCGCTGCCGGAGCGGGGCGCCGGGACCGGATGGCGGCACGCGGTGCGGTGATCACGTGCTGACGGAACTGCCGACCGTCGGTGCACGCACAGTAAAGTGAGCACATGGCCACGAACGCGCTCACACCTCCCGAGAAGGGCGCCGCCGCTCCTGGGGATCTCGTCCGGCATCTGGGGGTCATCCTTCGGGGGTTCCAGACCCGTTTCGAGACCGCGATGGACGGGTTGCCGGCGGGCGTGCGCGGATACCACATACTGTCGACCGTCGTGTACGGGAATCCGCCCAATCAGCAGGCGATCGGCGCTCACCTGGGGATCGACCGCACGGTTCTGACCTACCTGATCGACACGCTCGTCGACGCCGGTCTCGTCGAGCGCGTCCCCGACCCGGTGGACCGCCGCGCACGAAAGATCGTGGCCACCGCCCATGGTGTCGAGACGCTGACCCGTTACGAGGAGCGCGTCGCCGCCGCGGAGGCCGATCTGCTGTCGGTCCTGTCCCCGCAGGAGGCCGCGGCGCTGACGGCGCTGACGGGGCGTCTATCCATGCACATCCACCGCGCGCACCCGGGCGTCAACCCCTGCGAGGCGATGGACCACCTCTGACGCGGCCCCGGGGCGGGGAGCGCGAGAGCGCGGGCAACACGGAGCGGGCCGCCGGCATGGCGGCCCGCTCCAGCGCTTCACGGGGGCGCCGGCCGAGCGGCGCCCCCGTCGCTCACATGCCGGCGACGGCGAGCACGAGCTCGGCCGCCGAGACGAGGAGGAGAACGCCGGCGCCGGGCGTTCCCTTGACGTCCTTGACCCGGAGGTGGGCGATCACGGCCCCCAGGAAGTACAGGACCACGCCCACGGCCGCCGCGACGCCGAGCGGACGGTAGCCGATGCCGACGAGCAGGCCGGCCGCCCCGGCGAACTCCAGAACGGCCAGCACCGGCACCATGCCGGGCGAGACCCCCACGGCGGTCATGACCGGCATGATCTTCGGGTCCTTGACGAGCTTGCCCCGCCCCGAGACGACCAGCATCAGCGACAGCAGGACAGCGAGAACGGTATAGGCGATAAACATGGATTCTCCGGTGTGACGGGCGGGCCGGGCAGGCCCCGAGGCTAAAGTGTGGTCGACCAAACATCTATCTGGCAACTTATCTGTCGGACAGACTATATGCTGGCGAAGTCGGGCCGGCCGTCCTCCGCGGAAGGGCATGGGCGGGATGCCGCGACGTCTTCACGTGTTTCGCTCGCACTCACACTTGGCCGACCAAGTATGTGCCTGCCGGGTCCCTCGGCTGCTGTCGAGCCTGGTCAGGCCTCGGTGCGCTCACCACTCAGTACCAAGGAGAAGTTCCGCATGTCCCTGTTCGACTCCGTACGCCATGGCCGCCTGGAGCTGCCCAACCGCATGGTGATGGCCCCGATGACCCGCAGCCGCGCCCATGGGGACGGCGTTCCCACGCCGAGCATGGCCACCTACTACGCCCAGCGCGCCTCGGCGGGCCTGATCCTGACCGAGGGCACCCAGCCGTCGCCGCAGGGGCAGGGCTACCCGATGACCCCCGGAATCCACACCGATGAGCAGGTGGCCGGGTGGCGTGCGGTGACCGACGCCGTGCACGAGGCCGGCGGGCGCATCCTCCTCCAGCTCCAGCACTCGGGACGGGTGGGCCACCCCGGCGTCCACGGCCTCACCCCGGTCGCGCCGTCCGCCGTCCGTGCCGAGGGGCAGATCTTCACCCCGGAGGGCCCCAAGGACTACGTCGAACCGCGCGCCCTGACCATCGCTGAGGCCGAGGGCATCGTGACGGAGTTCGCGCATGCCGCCGAGCGGGCGGTCGAGGCCGGTTTCGACGGCGTCGAGGTGCACGGCGCCATGGGGTACTTGCTCCACCAGTTCCTCTCGGACAACGCGAACCTGCGCACCGACGTCTACGGCGGCTCCCTGCAGAACCGCATCCGCTTCGTCGTCGAAGTGGTCGAGGCCGTGGCCGGCGCGATCGGCGCCGACCGGGTGGGGCTGCGGATCTCACCCGCCAAGGCGCTCAACGACATCACCGAGGGCGACAGCGCGGCGCTGTACACCGCGCTGCTCGGTGAGCTGGCGCCGCTGGGCCTGGCTCACCTGCACCTGGTCGCCGCGGAGGACGAGGACGTCAACGACAAGATCCGCGCCGCCTGGCCGGGCCTTCTCATGGTCAACCCGCTCAACTCCTTCCCGCAGCCCCCCGAGGACGGCGGCCGCGAGAACGCGGAACAGTGGCTGCGCCGGGGCGCGGACCTGATCTCGTTCGGACGGGGATTCCTCGCCAACCCGGACCTGGTCGCGCGCTTCCGTGCCGGCGCACCGCTCAACGCCCTTGTTCCCGAGGGCTTGTACGGCGGCGGTGACGGCGGGTACATCGACTACCCGGTTCTGGGCTCCAAGGCCTGACGCGCCCCGGGGCCCGCAAGGATCGCGGTGCCTGGCGCACCGCGCGGGCACCCGGTCGCGGCCCGCTCGTCCTTTCCCCCGCTCGAATCACGTGAGGTGAGCTCTGCCATGCCCTTGCCCGTTTCTCAGCCTGTATCCGGGCGGTGGAAGGCGCTGTTGTTCATCGGCATCGCCCAGCTGATGGTGGTGCTGGACGGCACCATCGTCAACATCGCCCTGCCCGCGGCCCAGCGTGACCTGGGCTTCTCCGACGGCGACCGGCAGTGGGTGGTGACCGCCTACGCGCTGGCGTTCGGCGGTCTGCTCCTCTTCGGCGGCCGGATAGCGGACTTGTGGGGCCGCAAGCGCGCCTTCACCGTCGGTGTCATCGGCTTCGCGGTCGCCTCCGCGCTCGGCGGGGCGGCCGTCGACACGGGCATGCTGCTGGGGGCACGTGCCCTGCAGGGCGCCTTCGGCGCGTTGCTGGCACCGGCCGCGCTGTCGCTGATCACGGTGATGTTCACCGAGCCGAAGGAGCGTGCGAAGGCACTCGGTGTCTACGGGGCGATCGCCGGCGCCGGCGGCGCGGTCGGCCTGCTCCTGGGCGGAGTGCTGACCGAGTACGCCAACTGGCGCTGGACGCTGTTCGTCAACGTCTTCTTCGCCGTCGTCGCCGCTGCCGGCGCCATCCTGCTGATCCACGACCCGGCGAGCGACCGCAAGGGCGGCAGCCGCCTCGACATCCCTGGAGTGCTGCTCGCCTGCACCGGACTGGTGTCCCTGGTCTACGGGTTCACCCGGGTCGAGACCGACGGCTGGCACGCCCCGGTCACCATCGGCCTGCTCATCGCCGCGGTCGTGCTGCTGGCCGCGTTCGTCGCGACGGAGAGCCGGGTCAAGGCCCCGCTGCTGCCGCTGCGAGTGGTCGGCGACCGCAGCCGGGGCGGCGCCTACGCGGCGGTCGCCGTCTCGACGATCGGCATGTTCGGCCTGTTCTTGTTCCTGACCTTCTACCTGCAAGTAGTGCTCGGTTACAGCCCCGTCGTCACCGGTGTGGCGTTCCTGCCGATGGTGGCCGGCATGATGATCGGCTCCACCCAGATCGGTGCGCGGCTCACCCCCCGGATGGCTCCCCGTCTCCTGATGGCGCCGGGCTACCTCCTGGCCGCAGCCGGTCTGGCCATCCTCGCGCAGATCAAGGTCGACAGTTCCTACATCTCCGTGGTCCTTCCGGGCATGGTGCTGATGGGCCTGGGGCTGGGCACGGCGATGATGCCCGCGATGAACCTGGCCACCCACGGGGTCCAGCCGCAGGACGCGGGCGTCGCCTCCGCCATGGTCAACACCTCTCAGCAGGTCGGCGGCGCGATCGGTGTCGCTCTGCTCAACACCGTCGCCACCAGCAGCACCGCCGCCTACACCAGGGACCACCTCCACGCCGCCGCCTCCCCGAAGGCTGCCGGCATCCTGGAACTGCAGGCCATGGTCCACGGCTATGCCACCGCCATCCGGTGGTCCGCCGGCTTCCTGGTCCTGGCCGCGCTGGTGACCCTCGCCCTCATCGACCACCGCCACCCCGAAGCCACCGGTGACCCGGTGGCGGCGCAGCCCGCGGTCGAGGACGAGCCGGTGACCGCCCCCTGACGGCCGCTGGCCGGCCGGCTTCCCGCCGGCGCCTGGGACCGGTCCGCCGCGCGGGCCGGCCCCGCCCCGAAGCGTGACCCGCGCACGGGCCGCTTCCGCATCGTCCGGCGACGGCACCGTCACCCCGGGCAGGTGCTGCTCATGACCGAGGTCGAAGCGGCCGACCGGGGCGCCGCCCCGACGGGCGGGGAGGTCCGCCCCGGAGCCGGCTGCGCCACGGGCCCCGAAGAGAAAGCCCTCACTGTCCTCCCTCCGCGGCCGGCCGTCAGGGCCGGTCGCGGAGGGGATACCGGACGGACGCCCCTGCCTTCGGTGCGGTGGTGCGGGACCGCTACTCGCAGTTCCCGGCGAACGTCTCGCGGGTCACCACGTCGGTGGCGGCCGCGGTGGTGTCCAGCCAGGCGATGCGCCGGCCGTCACCGAGCGACGGGGCCAGCTGGGCGCCGGAGGAGCAGGAGACCCGGGTGAAGGCGTCGAGGCCGGCGAGCACGTCGGCGGTCTTGGCGACCTTCACCTTGCCCGGCCCGTTCCAGGCGCCGAGCGCGCCCCAGAGGTCGAACGTGGAGTAGGCGAAGTACTCGTCGGTGACCGAGAACTGGGCGAGGTAGACGCTCGACGGGTAACGCAGCTTGGCGGCCTTGGACAGGTCGTCGAGCGGGGCCGACAGGAATCCGGTGGTCGGGATCAGGAAGCCGCCCGTCTCGCGCCAGAAGACCCGGTCCGAGGTGAGCTGGATGTCCGAGACGTAGTCGAAGAGGAACCCGGTGATGCGCTTGGTCTGCGTGGTGCCCGTCGCGATGTCGTAGACGTACACGTACGTGCCGTCACCGCCGGCCCAGGCGATCCGCCCGTTCCTCATCGCGAGGTGGCTCGCCTTGGAGCCCGCCTCGGGGGTCACGTTGACCGTGGTGCCGTCGGCCTTGCGGAGCATGACGTCCTGCTCGCCGTCGGCGGTGGTGCTGATGTAGGCGAGCGCGCCGTTGTCGGTCACCGGCTCGGTCTCGTCGGCGTCGGGGCGGTCCACGACCTTCTTGATCGCGCCCTGGCCCTTGGGACCGGTCTGGTAGACACCGATGCCGTCACCGGCGATCCGGGTGAAGACGATGCGGTCGTCGTCCATCGAGGGGTCGAGCAGGTAGGCGTCCTTCTGGGCCAGTTCGTGCGTCGGCTTCTTGCCGAAGCGGCCCACGGTGATGCCGAAGGCGGCGCTGCCCCGGCCCCAGGCGACGGCGTCGCCGTGGCTGATCGCGTAGACGTCGCCGTTGATCTGCGCGGCCTGCTCGTCGACCCCGCTGTAGACCTCGTACGCGGGCAGGATGTCGGCGCCGATGGTGGTGCCGTCGTGCGTGCCGCCCTTCCGCTCCCAGCCGGCCTCGATGCCGTGGCCGTCGAAGGCCTTGCCGATGGCGGCGAGGTCGGCCTTGGAGACGTTCAGCGACTTGGCGGCCAGCGTGACCGCGTTGCGCATGTCGGTGAAGCCGGACAGCGGGGTGAGGTAGTTCTGCGCGGACCGGTAGATGATCCGGTCGGCGAGCTTGCTGTCGATGCTCTTGCGCATGTCCCACAGCGCGCCGCCGACGATGGTGGAGTTGTAGTGCACCCCGCCGTTGTCGATGTCGAGCGGGATGGGCTCGTAGTCCTTCTGCGCGCTGCGCCCGTCGTTGAGGTCGCGCAGGGCGCACTCCTCCAGCGGCTTGGCGCCGTTGCAGAGGTACTCGCCGATGAGACCGGACGTCGGGTCGCTCATCGCGACGCCCTTGTCGGCGGTCTCCATGGCGTTGCCGAAGTAGTCGGATATCGCCTCGTTGAGCGCGCCGGACTGGTTGAGGTAGATGAGACCGGCGGAGTGCTCGGTGACACCGTGCGTCATCTCGTGGCCGACGACGTCCAGGCCGACGGAGAGCGGTACGCCGTCCATGTGGCCGTAGACCATCTTGGAGCCGTCCCAGAAGGCGTTGGCGTAGTCCTTGCCGTTGGAGGCGACGTTGACGACGGAGTAGATCGTTCCGCCCTTGCCGTCGACGCCGTCGCGGCCGATCTGGTCCTTGTAGTACTCGTAGACCTTCGCCGCGTTCAGGTGGGCGTCGACCGCGCCGGAGGAGGTGTTCGCTCCGTCGAAGCGGTCGCTCGCCGAGGTGGCCAGCGGGATGTCGTCGGCGACCGGGCCGCCCGCGACGAGCGTGTACTGCTTGCGCTGCGCGTCGTAGGTGCGGATCTGGCCGCCGGTCTTCGGATACATCGCGCGCGTGGAGTCGACGAGGGTGTACGAGCCGTCCGTCCCCCTGTCGACGTCCAGCTTCGCCTCGGTGCCGTCGACGCGGACGCCCGTGCCCTGCGCGGGCGAGGCGTCGGCCGCGTCGATGTTGTTGTACGAGAGGGCGATGCCGCCGACCCGCGCGTCGACGTACACCTCCTGGCGGACCGGGGCGCCGTTCGGCTTGCCGCCGGTGACGGTGAAGTGCCAGGCCAGTCGGCCGCCCTGGGCGTCGGGCAGCACGGACAGGCCGTGCGCCTCGGTCTTCGCGCCCTGCACGCCGGACAGGCCGCGGTCCAGGCCGAACATCCGCCGCTTCGCGGTGGCCTCGCTCACCGTGGGCGTGGTGGAGACCGTGAGGTCCGTGTAGAGGGTGCCGGTCGCGGAGGTGACCTGCTGGCCGCCGTCGGCCGCCCGGGTCTGCACCGCGTACTCGGCGCCGAAGACCGGGACGCCGTGGTGCCGCTGCTGGAAGCGCACCGAGGACTGGTTGCCGTCCTTCGTCGTCCTGACCGTGCTCAGGTCGGAGACGGGAACCTTGTACGTGCCCTGGTGGGCCTTGATGTGGGCGCGGGCGGCCTCGGCCGGAGTGCCCTCGCGGGCGGCCTTGTCCAGGCCCTGCGTCATCGCCGGCGCCACTCGTACCGGGTCCGGCGTCGGCTCCGGGGCGGTGTCGTCCGCCCAGGCCGGCGCGACCATCAGCGAGGCGCCGGTCGCGGCGGCGACCACCCCGGTCGCCAGCAGCCGCAGCACGTTCGTTCGTCTCACAGGACCTCCCCATCGCACACCTGCGCCTGAGCCGCACGAGGCATCGGGCGCTTGACGTGCTGATCGTTCGCCATGCCGGCGCGGGTGAACAGGGGATGGTGCTGGCGTGAAAGCGCCGTGGCGTAATTACGCCTCAGGTGCCGTGAAACGCCGCGGGGTTGTCAGCCGCGTCCGGGAGCCAGCCGGCGCGCGCCGCGTACCAGCCGAGCTGGAAGCGGGTCGCCGCGCCCACCTCGTCCATCAGCGCGTGCAGCCGGCGCTGGACGGTGCGGTGGCCCATGCCGAGCTGGCGGGCTATGGCCGCGTCGGTCAGTCCGACGTGGAGGAGGGCCACGATCTGCCGGTCGACGGCGGCGATCCGGGCGCCCCGTTCCTCCTGGGCGCCGGAGGCGCTCAGCCGCCAGTCCTTGCCGAAGTGCTCCTCGAAGAGCGAGACGAGCGCCGTGATCAGGCCGGTACGGTGCACGACGAGTGCCACCGGCTCCGTCTCGCGCTCCGGGTCCAGGGGGAGCAGGGCGATCCGGCGGTCCACGATGGCGAGCTTGATCGGCAGCTTGTCCGTGACGGAGATGTGCTGGCCCTGGGCGACGCAGGAAGAGAGCAGGGCGGCGGTCCGCGGGTGCTCCAGCCATTCGCGTTCGACGACGCTGCGCACGCTGACCCCGCGGCGCGTCATCTCGGCGTCCACCTCCTGGTGGTTGTCCTCGAAGCTGAGCACCGCGGGCACCCGCCGGGTCGGCACCAGGGTGCAGACCTCGCTCCTGGCCTGTCTCTGCATGCTCAGCAGCCGCCGGATGGCGGCCGGGCCGGACAGCACCTCCACGGGTGCTCCCGAGGCGTGCGTCTGGGCGGAGCGGTGGCGCTCGGCGAGGTCGCCGACGAGCGATTCGACTCGGTGCAGCGCGGAGCGGCGGGATTCGAGCAGGATGCCGACGGAGTGACCGCCGCCTTCACCCGGTCCGGTGGGTCGTCGAGCGCGCGTTCGCCTGACTGCACCAGTTCAAGCGACTCCGCACCCGCTACGAACGACGCGCCGACCTTCACCAGGGCCTGCTCGAACTCGCCTGCAGCATCATCTGCCTCCGGCGACTCCGGACGGCATGCCGAAACGATCAGTAAGGGCGCGCGAGCCCGTCGAGCCAGTGCCCGACCAGGCCCCGTACGATCTCGGCGCATTCCACCTGCGGGTTGTGCCCGGCGGCATCGAGCACCGTCGCCGCCATCCGGGGGTAGTGGTCGAGCAGGGCCAGCTGGTCGCGCCAGCCCACCAGGGCGTCCTGCCGGGTGGTGACCAGCAGATGGCGCCCGCGGTGCACGGGGGCCTGGCGCTCCGGCCAGTGCGGCAGCAGAAAGTCGGTCTCCAGCTCGGCGGCGGCCGTCTCGTCGTGGGCCCGCCAGCCGGGCAGCACGTATCGCTCGAAGAGCTCCCACCTGGGCTTGTCCAGGCGGGCCATGACGTAGCCGAAGAGGTCGCGGTCGGCGGCCGGGAGGCGGTCGAGCAGTTCCTCGTCGCGCTCCAGTACCGTTTCCCCGGGCAAGGACCGGTCGTCGCCCCAGCGCACCACCGGCACCAGCAGCGCCGAGCCGAGCGCCTGCTCGCCGTACCGTGCCGTCACCGCCCGGGCCAGCTGACCGCCGAAGGACTGCCCGACCACCGCGAACGGCCGGTCGCCCAGCTCGGCGTCGATCCATTCGAAGACGGCTTCGGCCAGGGCGGTCGCCGAGGTCCGGCCCGGCAGCCGGGGGCTGGCTCCGTGGCCGGGGAGGTCGAGGTAGAGGCGCCGCCAGCCGGGGCGGTCGGCGAAGGCGGGTTCGAGCGGGAGCAGGACGTGGTGGTCGACGGTGTAGCCGTGGATCAGGACGAGCGGCGTGCCGTCACCGAATGCGGTGTGCCGGATGGCGGAATCGGTCATGACCACAGCCTCTGACCTTGACACTCGTGTCAAGGTCAAGCGGGCAGTTTCGAGTCGGCCCCGACCGGGGGTCAGGCGAGCTCTCTGACCACCGAGAGGTACTCCATGATCGCGTCCCGGTTACGGGTCAGGCACTGGATCCGGCGGGTCATCCGCTCCGTCTCGCACTCCAGGGTGTCGAGCATCTCCGGGGTGGCGTCCGCGAAGTGGATCGTCCGCGGGGTGTCCAGACAGGGCAGGATCTGCTTGATGATCCGGGTCGGCAGCCCCGCGTCCAGCAGCCCCCGGATCTGCAGCACCCGGTCCACCAGGTAGTCGTCGTAGTCCCGGTAGCCATTCGCCTCGCGGCGAGGGGTGATCAGGCCCTGCTTCTCGTAATAGCGCAGCAGGCGCGGAGTGCTCTCCGTCAGCCGAGCCAGTTCGCCAATTCGCATGTGACCGCCCTCACGCCCTTGCCCAGCCGTCCCGGCTGGACCCTGACATCCGTGTCAACGATAGACGATCGGCCCATGTCGACGAACGAACTCCGTTCCCCCACCTGTCCGACGGCACCGCCCGCAGGCTCGCCCCGACTGCCCTGGCCGGCGCTGCTGGCCCTCAGCACCGCCGGATTCGTCACCCTGATGACCGAGGCCCTGCCAGCCGGTGTCCTGCCCGCGATGAGCACGGACCTCGGCGTCAGCCAGTCAGGCGCCGGACAGGCCGTCACGCTCTACGCGGTCGGCTCCATCGCGGCCGCCATCCCGCTGACCGCCGCCACGGCCGGCTGGCCGCGCAAGCGATTGCTGCTCCTGGCTGTCGGCGGCTTCGCGGCGGCCAACGCGGTGACCGCCGTCTCCGGCAACTACCCGCTCACCATGGCCGCGCGCTTCGCGGCGGGCCTGGTCGCCGGGCTGCTCTGGGCTCTCTTGGCCGGTTACGCCCGCAGCATCGTGGCGCCGGAGCAGCGCGGACGGGCGATGGCGGTAGCGATGAGCGGCTCGACCGTCGCCCTCTCGGTGGGGGTGCCGGCCGGCACCCTGCTCGCCGGTGCTGCCGGGTGGCGGGTCGCCTTCGGGCTGATGAGCGTGATCGCGCTGGCCCTGGTCGGCTGGATCGCCGCCACCGTCCCGGCCGTTCCCGGCCGCGACGAGCACGACCGGCTGCCACTGCGGAAGGTGCTGCGGACCCCCGGCGTGGCAGCCGTCCTGGGCGTCACCGCCGCCTTCGTCCTTGCCCACAACCTGCTTTACACCTACGTCGCCGCACTGCTCGAACCGCTGAACCTCGAAGGGCGAACCGACACCGTGCTGCTGGTTCTCGGCCTGTCCTCGCTGGTCAGCATCCTCAGCACCGGGGCGCTGATCGACCGGCACCTGCGCACCCTGACCCTCGCCGCCTGCGGGCTCCTCGCATTCGCCACCCTCCTCGTCGCCGCTGCCCTGCTCACCTCGGCGTCCTGGCCCGTCTACGGCGCCGCCACGCTCTGGGGCTTCGGCTTCGGCGGCGCCGCCACCCTGCTGCAGACCGCCGTCGCCGACGCCGCGGGCACGGCCGCCGATCTCGCCCAGTCCCTACTGGTTACCTGCTGGAACCTCGGCATCGCCGCCGCCGCATTCGCCGGCGGCCTCCTCCTCGACCACGTCGGCCCGCACTCGCTGCCCTGGTCGGCCCTGGCGCTGCTGGCCCTCGCCCTGACAGTCACGGCCACTGCCCGTCACCACGGCTTCCCGACCCGTCGATGACCTCGTTCGCGTGACGACCGCGGGGCGGGCAGGTTACCGGCGCGACGGGTGCTGCAGCATCATCTGCCTCCGGCGATACCGGACGGCATTTTGAAACGATCAGTTATTAGTCATTGGTACTTCCCTCAAGCCCGGAGGCGGACGACGATGACGGGGCGGGCGAAGCGGGTGAGGAAGCCGGTTTCCTCCATGGCGGTGTCGCCGCCGCCGACCGCGGCGATGTCGGGTCTCGCGGTCGTGGAAGAAGAATCCGTCGCAGGTGGCGGACCAGGGCACGCCCCGGTCGGACGGTTCGTCCTGCCTTGGGCGGGCCGAGTCTGCGGTAGCCGGAGCCGGTCGCGACGATCACGTCCTCGCGCGGTGGACGGTCCCGGCGCAGTCGGTGAGCGGTTCGACGGGGCCGGTGAGGTCGACGGCGGTGATGTCGTCGTCGTGTATATGGCGCTTACGCCGTGGCCTCCGGAGCGATCTCGGCGATCAGGCCCTGGACGAAGGTCTTGATCTCGTCGCGGATGGGGCGGACGGCTTCGACGCCCTGTCCGGCCGGGTCGTCGAGCTTCCAGTCGAGGGAGCGCTTGCCGGGCAGGACGGGGCAGGTGTCGCCGCAGCCCATGGTGATGCAGACGTCGGACTCGCGGACGGCGTCGATGGTGAGAATCTTCGGGGTTTCGGCGGAGATGTCGATGCCGACCTCGGCCATCGCCTCGACGGCGGCGGGGTTCACGGTCTCCCCGGGGTCGGAGCCCGCGGAGCGGACCTCGACGCGGTCTCCGGCCAGGTGGGTCAGCCAGGCGGCGGCCATCTGGGATCGGCCGGCGTTGTGGACGCAGACGAACAGGACGGACGGCTTGCCGGAGGACTCGGCCATGTTGATCGTTCTCTCCCGTCGCGTGGCGGAACCCGGCCGCCAATGGCTTCAGCCCTCGCTGATATCAGTGAGTGATGATGTGAGAGTATCAGTGCATGCTGACTTCAGTCGATCCTGATGTGATCCGGGCACTGGGCGATCCGCTCCGCCTGGAGATCGTGACCCTGCTGGCGCGCGAGACGCTCTGTACGACGCATCTGGTCGAGGAGACCGGGGCCAGGCAGACCAACCTCTCCAACCACCTGAAGGTGCTGCGCGAGGCCGGGCTGGTGGAGACCGAGCCATGCGGCCGCTTCACCTACTACAAGCTCAAGCCCGAGGTCCTGGCCGGTCTGTCCGAGCAGTTCGCCGCGCTGGCCGAGTCCGCCCGCAGCGCGGCCGGGAACAAGAGGGCCTGCCCGTGACCACCGAGCGCACCACGAAGGCCGCTGCCGACCGGGCCGGGAGAGGGGACGACTCGATCGTCGGGAAGCTCTCCACGCTCGACCGCTATCTCGCGGTGTGGATCCTGCTCGCCATGGCGATCGGCCTGGGCCTGGGCCGTCTCGTCCCGGGCATGAACGACGCGCTCGCGAAGATCGAGATCGGCGGGATCTCGCTGCCGATCGCGCTCGGTCTGCTCGTCATGATGTACCCGGTCCTCGCCAAGGTCCGCTACGACCGGCTCGACACCGTCACCGGCGATCGCAAGCTGATGGTGTCCTCGCTGGTCATCAACTGGATCGTCGGCCCGGCGGTCATGTTCGCGCTGGCGTGGATCTTCCTGCCGGATCTGCCCGAGTACCGCACCGGCCTGATCGTCGTCGGCCTCGCGCGCTGCATCGCCATGGTCATCATCTGGAACGACCTGGCGTGCGGTGACCGGGAGGCCGCAGCCGTTCTGGTCGCCCTGAACTCGGTGTTCCAGGTCTTCGCGTTCGGCGTGCTGGGCTGGTTCTACCTCGACCTGCTGCCCAGGTGGCTGAACCTCGGCGACGGCCAGGGCCTGGACGTCTCGGTGTGGCGGATCGCCCTCAACGTGATCGTGTTCCTCGGCATCCCGCTGCTGGCCGGCTTCCTCACCCGCCGCATCGGCGAGCAGAAGACGGGCCGCGAGAACTACGAGGCGAAGTTCCTGCCGAGGATCGGCCCCTGGGCGCTGTACGGGCTGCTGGTCACGATCGTCGTCCTCTTCGCCCTGCAGGGGAAGACGATCACCTCGCAGCCGCTGGACGTGGCGCGGATCGCACTGCCGCTGCTGGTCTACTTCGCGGTCATGTTCTTCGGGACCTTCCTGCTCGGCAAGGCCCTCGGTCTCGCCTACGACCGCACGGCGACGCTGGCGTTCACCGCGGCGGGCAACAACTTCGAGCTCGCGATCGCCGTCGCGATCGCGACCTTCGGGGTCACCTCCGGCCAGGCGCTGTCCGGCGTCGTGGGCCCGCTCATCGAGGTGCCCGTGCTGATCGGACTCGTGTACGTCGCGCTGGCCTGGCGCAAGAGGTTCGGCCCCGCGGCACCGACCACCCCGGGAAGGGACGGCTGACGCACTGCCTCGACTGCCGCACCACGGGAACGGACGGCCCCGCCGCCGGCCTCTGCCGGGGCTGTGGAACCGGAGGCTGCGCGGCGCATGCCCGCATCGGGCCCCGGAGCGAGCGCGGGGGAGCCTGATCGACGCTCCCGGCGAGGAGGACCCACGCCGCACAGGGGCCCGGACGAGAAGCCGCGCTGGAACTCCATCCCGACGAAGCCGAGCCCCCGGCGCCGCCGCGTCGATTCCTCCGCGGTGAACGGGCCGCCCGTCTTCCGTCCGGGGTGCCGCAGAGCGCGGCACCCGGCCGCGGAAGTCCGCCTGCCCGGGAACGTCCGGCACGCAAGGTGTGCCGTAGTCGCCGGTCGCTGCGATGACCGTCCGCGCGGTGAACCCCCGCCCGTCCTCGGCCCGCACGGACCAGGCGCCGTCGTGGCGTGCAACGGGGGTGATGGCAGTCGAGGTGCGGATGCCGACGGGCAGGCGGCGGGCGCAGGGGCGCGCACGGAAGCCGCCGACCGCCTCGGAACACGTGAGACCGCTGCGTCGCGGTGGGCCGCTGCCGCCCGCCCGGCTGTGCCGACTGCCCCGTCGGCGCAAGGCCGTTGACCGTTGGCCGTTGGTCAGGGACGCAGGTCGAGCATGGCGGACATGGCCGCCACGACGGACGGTGCGACCCGGTAATAGACCCAGGTCCCGCGCCGCTCGGAGGTGAGGAGGCCGGCCTCGTGCAGCTTCTTCAGGTGGTGGGAGACGGTTATCGACAGTTATCGAAACAGTGGCCGCGTCGGCCGCCCGCCTCGGAGGACATCACTCCCATGACCACCACTGCAGACCTTTGACCACCACTTGTGACCACCACCGCAGACCTTCCGGTCGTCGTCATCGGCGCCGGCCCCGTCGGCCTGGCCGCCGCCGCGCACCTGGTCGACCGCGGCATCGAGCCTCTGGTGCTGGAAGCCGGCGACGCCGCCGGGACGACGGCGCGCGAGTGGTTGCACGTGCGGCTGTTCTCCACCTGGGGCGAGGTCGTCGACCCGGCGGCCGAGAAGCTTCTCGCCCCGACCGACTGGACCGAGCCGGACGCGGCCGTCAACCCGTCCGGCGGCGACTGGGCCGAGCTCTACCTCCAGCCCCTCGCCGACGTACTCGGCGACCGTGTCCGCACCGGCGTCCGGGTGACCGGCGTCTCCCGTGCCGGCCGTGACCGCATCGTCGACGCCGACCGCGGGACTCAGCCCTTCGTCGTCCACGTCGCCCGTGCCGACGGCCGCGAGGAACGCCTACTCGCCCGCGCCGTGATCGACGCCTCAGGCACCTGGACGACCCCCGGCCTGGCCGGGGCCGACGGCCTTCCCGCCCTCGGCGAGAAGACGGCGGGGGACCGCATCGCCTACCGCGTCCCCGACCTCGCGAACCCCGCGCCCGTTACGCCGGCCGGCGCACCGCCGTGATCGGCTCCGGCGCCTCCGCCTTCACCGCCCTGGCCGCCCTGGCCGACGTCGCTCAGGACGAGCCCGGCACACACGCGGTGTGGATCCTGCGCCGCGGCATCTCCGGATCCACCTTCGGCGGCGGCACCGCCGACCAGCTCCCCGCCCGCGGCGCCCTCGGCCTGGCCGCGAAGGCCGCCGTCGACGACGGCCACGCCGACGCGGTCACCGGCTTCCGCACCGAAGCCATCGAACGCGACACCGACGGCCGCCTGATCCTGGCCGGCGAGGACGGACGCCGCCTCGACCCGGTGGACGAGGTCATCGTGCTGACCGGCTTCCGCCCCGACCTGTCCTTCCTCTCCGAGATCCGCCTCGGTCTCGACGAGCGTCTACAGGCCCCCACCGGGCCCGCCCCGCTCATCGACCCCAACCAGCACTCCTACGGCACCGTCCATCCCCACGGCACTGCGAGCCCTCCCACCCCGAACCCGGCGTCTACCTGGTCGGCATGAAGTCCTACGGCCGCGCCCCCACCTTCCTCACGAGGACTGGCTACGAGCAGGTCCGCTCCGTCGTCGCCGCGCTCGCCGGCAACCTGGAATCCGCCGACGAGGTCGAACTCACCCTTCCCGAAACCGGGGTCTGCGGCGGCTCCGGCAGCTTCGACGACCCGGCGGCCGACCAGACCGACGCCGGAGGCTGCTGCGCCGCTCCGGCACCCGCGCCCGCACGCGTACAGATCGGCGTCGGCGCCTCTCTGCCAGCCGCGGCCGCCGAGGAATCGGCTCCGTCCGGCGGCTGCTGCTGACCCGACCCGGCGCGTCCCTGCCCTCCGACGGCCGGGACGCTTCCGCCCCGCGCCAGGAGGATCGTCATGTCCCGAGTACAGCTCGCCCTGCGCGTCCCCGACCTTCCCGCCTCGATCGCCTCCTCCCACAGCAAGCTCTTCGGCACCGAGCCGGCCAAACTGCGCGGCGGCTACGCCGACTTCGCCATCGCCGACCAGGGTCTGGCGACCGACGTCGAGAACGACACCGCCCGCTGCCACGCCCTCCAGGACAAGGTCTGGGTCCACGGCCCCGGCCAGGAACCCTGGGAGGCGTATGCCGTCGAGGCCGACGCCGACTCGATGGCTAAGGGCTGTCCCGTAATCTGTGGTGGATCAGCGTGCGGCGTCAGATGTGGTGCGTCGCAAGGCGGAGGGGCGCCCGCATACTGGACGTATGCGGGCGTTCCGACAACGCCGCGAGGCGCCGCAGCTGTCATCGCACGCCCGCCAGGGATTACGGGACAGCCCTTAGGTGAAGGGCAGGGCCGAGTGACGTGGGCCTTGCTCACCGGACCATGGATGCGGCGCGCCGGGAGACGGCCGATCGCGGCCGTCTCCGGCAGTACGAGGACCCACGTCCGGGTGAAGACGGCCGGAAGCCCTCTGGCCCCGCCGCGCCCCAGAAGATGCACTGGGACCAGCGGCTACCGAACCCGTCGGGAAGCCGTCCCTGCACCATCCCGTGCGCCATCCTGGCCCCTGATCGGACCCGCCCCCGGATGCTTGAGCCCTCGGAAGCAGCGAGCAAGCCGCGCGACACTGTTCGCGCCCTTTCCCCACCCGGCCCGTTTCTCGTCATTCGGCCCGCCAAGAGAAGGTGACACATCATGAACACGGCACGGCAGTCCGCCGCCCGGCTGATCGATGAAAGCCTGGGGTTCCTGTTTCCCGCGGCGCTGCGCGCCGCAGCCGCCGTGCGGGTGGCCGACCACATGGCGGACGGCGACGAGAGCGTCGAGCGGCTCGCCGAGGCGACCGGCACCGACGTCCGCAACCTCGGTCGAGTCCTGCGGCTGCTCGCCACTCGCGGTGTGGTCGAGGAGACGGGCGAGTCGCGATTCCGACTGACCGTCACCGGCCAGGCCCTGCGCTCGGACGCCCCCCATTCGGCCCGTGCCGCGATCCTCATGCTGACCGACCCCACCATGTGGCGCCCCGCAGGAGAGATGCACCGCTGCCTGACCGACGGAGGCTCTGCCTTCACCGAGATCTTCGGGACACCGTTCTTCGACCACTTCGCGCGTGACGCGGAAACCGCCGCCGTCTTCCACGTCGGCATGGCCGCCATGTCGGATCCCGAGAACGAGCCCATCGCCCAGGCCTACGACTTCCCGCCCACCGGCACCGTCGTCGATGTCGGCGGCGGCCACGGCGGCCTGCTCATCGAGGTGCTGCGCCGGAAGCCCGGCCTCAGCGGGATCCTCCACGACCAGGCACACGTCCTGACCGGCCACCGGCTCGGCGACGAGGACATCGCCGACCGCTGGTCACTGTCCGAGGGCGACTTCTTCTCGTCGGTCCCGGCGGGAGACCTCTACCTCCTCAAGCGCATCCTCCACGACTGGAACGACGAGCAGTCGGCCACGATCCTGCGCAACTGCCGGCAGGCCATGGCGCCCGGCGGCCGCATCCTCGTCATCGACGCCGTCGTGCCGTCCGGCGACCTGCCCCACCAGTCCAAGACCCTGGACCTGATGATGATGGCCTCCCTCGTGGGAAGGGAGCGCACGGAGGAGGACTTCGCGCGGCTCTTCGAGGAGGCCGGGTTGCGCCTGCGACGAATCGTGCCGACGCCGACCGTGCTGTCCGTGGTCGAGGCCGTGCGCGTCGAGTAGGACCGGGAGCGCTTCGGCCGAAGCCTCTCCCGAGGCATCCGTCTCCCGGCCACTCGGCCCCACCCCGGCTCCCGGAGGCCGCGGCGCCGGCGCCCCGTCACGTCGTATGACTGATCGTCAACTTCCCTGCGGCGCAGCGACCGAGGGCGTCGGTGACCACGTGTCAGATCGCGTCTCCCCGCGCGCCGATCGCGGCTCGCCGCCCGTCAGGCGAGTTCCGCGGCGAGCCGGGTGCGCAGGCCGTCGACCAGCGCCGAGAGCGCGACCTCGAAGGCGAGGTCGGCGACCGGGCGTGCCTGCGAGGCGGAGGACTCGTCCCGGGCGCGCACCGCGGCGGTGAACCGGGGCACCTCGGGGGAGTCCGGCCCGGGGTCGAACATCGTGGGCGGCGCCACCAGGTCGAGCGCCGAGCCCAGTATGAACGACTCCACGCCGACCATGACGGGGATGACCGACGCGGTCGGCCAGCCGCCGCGCTCCAGCCCGGCCACCACCGCCTCGTACATCCGCAGGGTGCGGTGCGCCCCGGACACCGGGATGGTCGCCAGCAGCGAGACCGCCTGCGGATGCGCGGCGAAGGCGGCGCGGTACAGTCGCGCCCAGCTGATCAGCGCCTCGTCCCAAGGGTGGTTCTCGAAGACGCCGGCGTCGATCGGCGCGGCCACCAGTTCGCGTACCCCGGCCAGGATGTCCTCCCGGCCCTTCACGTGGTTGTACAGCGACGAGGGCCGCACCCGCAGCCGCCGTGCCAGCAGGGCGATCGAGAACCCCTGGGCGCCCACCTCGTCGATCAGGTCCAGCGCGGCCCGGACGATGGCCTCGCGACCGAGCACGGGGGTCGTCGGGCGACCCGTCCTCCGAGAGCTGACGCTCATTCGGTTTCCACATCCCTCTTCCCAAGCAACGTCGAGCGAGCCTAACCTGCGTCCACTAAAACGAACGGCATTCGCTTTTGGAGTCCCGCATGCCTCGTACCGTCTTCCGCCACGCCACCGTCTGGACCGGCCTTCCCACTCCCCCCGGCACCGCGCAGCCGACCGCGCTGGCCGTGCGGGACGGGCGGATCGAGGCCGTGGGCGCCGCGGCGGAGGAACTCGCCGGGTCGGCCGACGAGGTGCTGGACCTCGGCGGGGGACTGCTGATGCCGGCCTTCGGGGACGGCCACTGCCACCCCGACCAGGCCGGTTACGAAGCGCTCGGCCCGCAGGTCCGGCCCTGTACCAGCGTGGAGGCGGTGGTCGCGGAGGTCCGCCGGTACGCCGACGAGCACCCCGAGGGGGACTGGATCCTCGGCGGCAGCTACGACTCCACGCTCGCCCCCGACGGCGCCTTCGACGCCCGCTGGCTCGACGCGGCCGTCCCCGACCGCCCGGTGGCCCTGCGCGCCTGGGACTACCACACGCTGTGGTGCAACACCGAGGCCATGCGCCGGGCCGGCCTCGACGACTCCGCGCGGGACACCGAGCGCGGCCGGTTCCTGCGCCGCGAGGACGGCAGCCTGGCCGGGACGATGATGGAGTGGGACGCGGTCGACGCCGTCCTCGACGCCGCGCCCGGGCGCGGCCTGGACGTACGGGTACGCGCGCTCGCCATCGCCACCCGGGCGTACGCCGAGGCCGGCGTCACCTGGATCCAGGACGCCTGGGTCGAGCACGAGGCGGTCGACGCCTATCTGGAGGCGGCCCGCCGGGGCGTCCTGGCCACCCGGGTGAACCTCGCGCTGCGGGCCGACCCCACGCGCTGGCGCGAGCAGCTCGCGGTGTTCGCCGCCGACCGCGACCGGGTCGAGGCGGCCGGGCACGACCGGCTGACCGTCCGCACCGTCAAGTTCTTCGTCGACGGGATCATCGAGAACCGCACCGCGGCCCTGCTCGAACCGTACGCCGACGACCCCTGCACCAGGGGCATGCCGGTCTGGTGCGCCGCCGACCTGCGCGAGGCCCTGGTCGAGATCGACCGGCTCGGCCTCCAGCCGCACCTGCACGCGATCGGCGACGCGGGCGTCCGCACGGCCCTGGACGCGATCGCCCACCTCACCGAGGCGCGCGGCCCCAGGGACCGCCGCCCGGTGATCGCCCACGTGCAGATGGTCGACCCGGCCGATCTGACCCGCTTCGCGGAATTGGGCGTCATCGCCAACATCGAGCCGCTGTGGCTGCAGCCCGACCCGGCGATGACCCACCTCACCATGCCCCGCCTGGGCGACGCCCGCTCCCGGCAGCAGTACCCGCTGGGATCGCTGCTGCGCTCGGGCGCCCGGGTCTCGTTCGGCAGCGACTGGCCGGTCACCGACCACCGCCCGCTGACCGGCCTGCCGGTCGCGGTCACCCGGCAGACCCCGCAGCGCCTGCCGGAGGGCGGCTGGCTGCCCGGGGAACGGATCGACATCGAGACCGCGATGGCCTGCTACACGGCGGGCGTCGCCCACCAGGCGATGGCCGACGACCGCGGTGTGCTGGCCCCGGGCATGGTCGCCGACCTGGTATGGCTCGGCCGGGACCCGCGCGACTGCGACCCGCACGACGTGCCGGCCGTCGAGGTCCTCGGCACCTGGCTGGCCGGCGAGCGCACCCACACGGCCGGTTCGTGACCGCAGGGCGGGGCGCACCCCCGGCGTCCCGCCCATCGGCCCCCGCCCCACCCCGGAAGGAACGGCACATGACGGCGACTGACCTCTCCGCGCAACCCAGGCTCAAGCGGGTCCTCGGGCTGCCCGGGCTCACCCTCTTCGGTCTCACCTACCTCGCCCCGGTGGCCGTGTTCACCACCTACGGGGCGGTCGCCGGCGTGACTGAAGGCCACCTCCCGGCGGCCTATCTGATCGCGCTGGTCGTGATGCTCTTCACGGCCTTCAGCTACGCCCGGATGGTCCGCGCCTTTCCGATCGCGGGTTCGGCGTACACCTACACGCAGCAGACCTTCGGCGGGCACGTCGGCTTCATGGTCGGCTGGACGCTGATGCTGGACTACCTCTTCCTGCCGATGATCAACTTCCTGCTCATCGGCATCTACCTGCACAGCCAGTTCCCGTCGGTCCCGGCGCGGGTCTTCGTGCTGGCCGCGCTGCTGCTCTCGCTGCTCCTCAACGTGCTGGGCGTCAACTTCATCAGACGGCTGAGCACACTGGTGGTGGGCATGGCCGGCGTGCTCGTCGTGGTCTTCGTCGCTCTGTCCGTCAAGCACGTGACGAGCAACGGAGCCCCCGACCCGTTCTCGTCCTTCGCGCCCGGCGCCTCCGGAATGTCGGCGGCCTTCTCCGGCGCCGCGATTCTCGCGCTGAGCTTCCTCGGCTTCGACGCCGTCTCCACCATGTCGGAGGAGGCCAAGGAGCCGCGCCGGACCATCCCCCGGGCCATCGTGCTGACGACGGTCATCGGCGGCCTGCTCTTCATCACGGTCGCCTGGATGGGCGCGCTGGTGCACCCGGGCTCGTCCTTCAGCGACCCCGACAGCGCGGGCCTGGACATCATGGCCCAGCTCGGCGGATCGACCCTCACCTCGTTCTTCGTCGCGGTGTACGTGGCCGGCGCCTTCGGCTCCGGCGTCACCACGCAGGCCAGCGTGTCCCGGATCCTCTACTCGATGGGCCGTGACGGGGTCCTGCCGAAGCGGGTGTTCGGCACCCTGCACCCCCGCTTCCGCACCCCGGTCCTCGCGACGTCCCTGGTGTCCGCGGTGGCGCTGGTCGCACTGTTCATCAGCCTGGACAACGCCGTGGTGATGGTCAACTTCGGGGCCCTGATCGCCTTCTCCGCGGTCAACCTGAGCGTGGTCAAGCACTACTTCGTCGACCGGCGCCGCCGCAGCGGGCTCGACCTGCTGTCCTACGGGGTGCTGCCGACCGTCGGCTTCGCCCTCACCCTGTGGCTCTGGACCAGCCTGGAGGGCATCACCTTCGAGGTCGGTCTGTGCTGGATGGCGGTCGGCTTCCTCTACCTGCTGTTCCTGACGCGGATGTTCCGGCGCAGGCCTCCGGTGATGAGCTTCAGCGAGGAAGCGGCCGAGGAACCGGGCGCGGGGGAGGGCCGTGCCAGGGGCCGGAGCGAGGCGGACCCGCTGCCGGACGCCGTCCGGCAGTCCTGAGGGACGGCCGTACGCGTTCCACGGGCTGTCCGGCACGCGCAACCGAGACGATCGATCCGCGCGTCCACGCGCTCGATTCAAGCGAACAGACGGTTGATTCGAGCGCATGAATCGGGCATCGTGCTCTTCACAGCGTTCCGGGCCATCGTTCCGGCAGCAGAGAGGTGTTCCATGGACGACATCGACCGGGCCATCCTGCGGGAGCTGCAGGTGGACGGCCGGATCCCCTACGCCGAGCTGGGGCCGAAGGTGGGCCTGTCGCCGTCGGCCGCGAGACTCCGGCTGCAGCGCCTGACCGACGCCAAGGCGGTGCAGGTGGTGGGGGTGACCGACCCCATGGCCATGGGCCACCGGGCGATGGCCATGCTCGGCCTGCACGTCGACGGCGACCCCCGGGCAGTGGCCGACGCGCTCTCCCGGCACGACGAGGTCGTGTACACGGTCCTGACCGCCGGCACCTTCGACCTGTTCGTCGAGGTCGTCTGCGCCCGGCCGAACGACCTGCTGGACTTCATCAACGACGTCGTGCGGCCCGTCGAGGGCGTCACCGCCGTGGAGAACTTCCCCTACTTCGCGATCCACACCCACCGCTTCCTGTGGCACGTCGGCTGAAGCGCCCGAGCGTCCGCCCCGATCCGCCACCGCCACGCATCGCACCGAGGACCCCCAATGCCGCACACCGAGCACCGCACGATCGACTTCTTCGCCGAGGACGCACTCCCCGCACCGCGCACCACACCGGCCGAGGCCGAGCTCATAGCCGCCCGGCACCTCGGGATCGAGGCGCACGCGGAACCGCTGGGCAGCCAGCAGGACGCCAACTTCCTGCTGCGCGACGGGAACGGGACGACCGCGGCGGTCCTGAAGATCGCCAACCCGGCCTTCGGCCCCATGGAGATCGAGGCGCAGGACGCCGCCGCCGACCTGATCGCCGCCGCGCACCCGGACCTGCGGGTCGCCACCGTCCTGCGGCGTCCCGACGGCTCCGCCCGCCGTGCGACGGTGGAGTCCGGGAGCGGGCCGGCCGTCGCCCGCCTGCTGCGACACCTGCCCGGTGGCGCGCTGTCCGGGCCGCGGTACCTGTCCCCCGGCACGATCGCGGCGATGGGCACGATCGCCGCGAAGGTCAGCGTCGCCCTGCGCGAGTTCCGGCACCCGGGCCTCGACCGTGTCCTCCAGTGGGACCCGCGGCACGCCGACCGTGTCGTCGCCAGACTCGCGGGACACATCGACGAGCCCGAGCGGCGGGCCGCCGTCCAGGACGCCGCCGCCGAGGCCTGGGCCCGCGTCCAGGAGGTCGCCGCGGCGCTGCCGACGCAGGCGGTGCACCTGGACCTCACCGACGACAACCTGGTCCGCCGCCCCGACAGCCGTCCGCCGACGCCCGACGGAGTCATCGACTTCGGCGACCTGACCACGAGTTGGGCGGTCGGCGAACTCGCCGTGGCGCTCTCCTCGATGCTCCACCACGACGGCGTCGAACCCCACCACACGCTGCCCGCCGTCCGCGCCTTCCACGCGGTGCGGCCGCTCTCCGCCGAGGAGGCCGAGGCGCTCTGGCCGCTCGTGGTCCTGCGCGCCGCCGGCCTCGTCGTGAGCGGGCGGCAGCAGGCCGCCGTCGACGCGGACAACGCCTACGCCACGGCCGCGCTCGACCGGGAGTGGCGCGTCTTCGAACAGGCCACCCGCCTGCCGCTGCCGGTGATGGCCAACCTGGTCAAGGACGCGGCGGGCTTCGCCACCGCGCCCGCCCCGGTCGCCCCGCCGGCGCACCGCCTGCTGCGTGACATCACCGCCGACCGCTTCGCCGTGCTCGACCTGTCCACCGACGCCGACTCGATGGACGGCGGGGCCTGGCTCGAAGCCGGGGCCGAGGACCGGCTGGCGGCGGCCGCCCTCGCCCGCGGCGCGGCCGCCGCCCACACCCCGTACGCCCGGGTCCGGCTCTCCCGGGCTCCCGCACTGGCCGCCGCCTCCCCCGCCACCGTGCCCACCGGCGTCGACCTGTGGCCCGGCCGGACCGTCGTGGCGCAGGCGCCCGACGACGGCCGGGTGCTCGCCGCCGAACCCGGCCTGCTGGAGATCACCCATGGCCCCCGGGTCCTGGAGCTGTCCTTCGCCTCCACGATCCGCCCGCTGGTCACCGCCGGCGCGGCGGTCCGCGGAGGCGAGGAGCTCGTCCTCCTCCCGGCCGGCACCGCGGTCCACCTCGCGCTGCGCGACGCCGACGGCCCCGCCGTGCCGCCCCTGGTGCGTCCCGAGTACGCCGTCGGCTGGCTGCCGCTCACCGCCGACCCCGCCCCGCTCCTCGGCCTGGCCGCCGACGACCGCGCGGAGCGAACCGACCTGCTGGAGCGGCGCAGCGCCGTGTTCGCGACGGTGCAGGAGCACTACTACGCCGCACCGCCCCGGATCGAACGGGGGTGGCGCCACCACCTGCTGTCCACCGACGGCCGCTCCTACCTCGACATCGTCAACAACGTCACCCCGCTGGGCCACGCCCACCCCCGCGTGGAGCAGGCGGTCGCACGGCAGTTGCGGCGGCTCAACACCAACTCGCGCTTCCACTACGCCTCGGTGGTGGAGTTCACCGAGCGCCTCGCCGCTCTCCTCCCCGACCCCTTGGACACGGTGTTTCTGGTCAACTCCGGCTCCGAGGCGGTCGATCTGGGCCTGCGGCTGGCCATCGGCGCCTCCGGCCGGCCCGACGTGGTCGCCCTGCGCGAGGCGTACCACGGCTGGACCTACGCCTCCGACGCGGTCTCCACCTCCCTCCAGGACAATCCGAACGCCCTTGCCACCCGGCCGAGTTGGGTCCACACCGTGGACTCGCCCAACTCCTACCGGGGCCGCCACCGCGGGGCCGACGCGGCCCGCTACGCGCCGGAGGCCGTCGCGGCGATCGACGAACTGGCCGCTGCCGGACGCCCGGCCGGGGCGTTCGTCAGCGAGACCTTCTACGGCAACGCCGGCGGGGTCGCCCTGCCCGACGGCTACCTCGCCGCGGTGTACGCGGCGGTCCGCCGACACGGCGGTCTGGCCGTCGCCGACGAGGTCCAGGCCGGATACGGCCGACTCGGCCACTGGTTCTGGGGCTTCGAGCAGCAGCAGGTCGTCCCCGACATCGTCTGCGTCGCCAAGGCCATGGGCAACGGTCACCCCCTCGGCGCCGTCATCACGTCCAGGGAGATCGCCGACCGGTACCGCGAACAGGGCTACTTCTTCTCCTCCACCGGTGGCAGCCCGGTCTCCAGCGTCGTCGGGCTCACCGTCCTGGACGCCCTGCGCGACGAGGACCTCCAGGGCAACGCGGTCCGCGTCGGCGCCCACCTGAAGGGCCGGCTCCAGGCCCTCGCCTCCCGCTGCGGCATCATCGGCGCCGTCCACGGCTCCGGCCTCTACCTCGGCCTCGAACTCGTACGCGACCGCACCACCCTGGAGCCCGCCACCGAGGAGACCGCGGAGCTCTGCGACCGCATGCTCGACCTCGGCGTCGTGGTCCAGCCGACCGGGGACCACCTCAACATCCTGAAGATCAAGCCTCCACTGTGCATCGACACCGCAGCCGCGGACCACTTCGCCGACACGCTCTACCTGGCGCTGTCCCAACTCGGCCACGCCGTCTGACCTCGCACGTCCGCGGGCAGGGGTGCGGCGGCGCTCCCGGGGGCGGACCGGGCCGCCGCACCGATCTCCGACCGGGCGGCGCCTTCCTCACCGGCATCGGCGCGGGCTCCGGTTCCACCGCTCCGGGATGGCCGGGGGAGGGGGCTCCGGGGGAGGCCGGCCGAGCGGGGCGGCACACGGCACGGGCCCGGTTCTCCGGCCGGAGCGGAGGGCCGGGCCCGGCGACACCGCGCGGGAGGCCCGGCGACCCTCCTGCCCGGTGACGCCGCACCACCCAGCAGGCGGCCTGCGGCCGGCGAGCCGCGAAGCGGGGCCACGCCGCCCGCCCCAGCCCGAGGCCGGCCGGGGCGGAGAGCACGGTTCCCCGGCCCCGCAGCCCCAGGTCCGCCCGGTGATCAGGCGGAGCTCCGGTCCGTACGTGTCCCGGCCGACCGGGCCGTGGAGCGACCATCTGGCGCGATAGGTTCTGTTCATGGTTATGCGTGACCTATTGGCTTCCCCCGAGTACGCGGCCTGCAAGGCGGGCTGGGAGGCGCGGGCGGGGGTGACGTTCGCCCCGCGACCAGAACCGTCGGTCGTTGTCGAGTTGCTGGCCGAGGAGTTCGAGTCGAGCGGCATCGGGGTCGGCGAGGTCGCCGAGGTGCTGGGCGACCAGGGCTTCGCCGCGTTCCTGGATCGAAAGGCCGCGCTTGACGAGAGCGAGGGCGATGTTCAGGAATATCCCCCCGGCAAAGAACCTGATCCCGACGATCCCGATGAGGTCGCGGAGGTCCATGGGTATGCGCACTCGGCGATCGCGGGGAATGCGATCTGGTACCTGCTGGCGAAGCAGTCCCAGAAGCGCTTGGCCGACCACCTCGTTCAGCAGCGCGTACCGAAGGCGCGAGCCTACGCGCGCGAGCTGATGAAGCTCATCTGACCCGGTACCGTGACCGACGGTCCGCGATCTCGCACTCTCGGTGAGTGGGGCGGCTCGGCAACGGCATGGGGGACCTCTGAGGCCGGCGACGTGCCGGGCGGGGTCTTCCGGATCGCGGGCCTCGGTGATACGGCGGCAGGGCAGCGGGTGAGGGGCTTCGGGCAGTCCAGCCCGGTCACACGGCTGATGCCAGGGCGGGGGAGAGGCGAGCTGACGGGGTCGGCTGCTCGGCCCAGACGATCTTCCCGGTAGGGGTGAAGCGGGTTCCCCACCGCTCGGCGAACTGGGCGACGAGGAAGATTCCGCGGCCGCCTTCGTCCATGGCCGTCGCGTAGCGCAGGTGCGGGGAGGTGCTGCTGCTGTCGCTGACCTCCAGCGCCAAGCTGGTATCGAGCAGAAGGCGCAGGTGGACGGGGGGCGCCGCGTGCCGGATGGCGTTGGTGACCAGCTCGCTGAGGATGAGTTCGGTGGTGAATGCCGCCTCCTCCAGGTCCCAGTCGGTCAGCTTCGCGAGCACCTCGGCGCGCAGGGCGGGCACCGCGGCGGGAAGAGCCGGGATGTCCCATTCAGCGATCCGATCACGCGGAAACGCGCGGGTTCGCGCGATCAGGAGGGCGACGTCATCATCCGGATGGGCGGGCAGCACCGCCTCCAGGAGCGTCTCGCACGTCTCTTCCGGGTCCACCCCCGCGTTGGAGAGCGCGTCGCGCAGCAGCTTCAGGCCGGCCCCGATGTCGCGGTGACGGTTCACGATGAGCCCGTTGGTGTAGAGCACGAGCTGTGTGCCCTCCGGCAGTTGCAGGTCGACGGCCTGAAAGCGCAGGCCCCCTACGCCGAGCGGGGGTCCTTCGGGCAGGTCGAGAATCTCGACGCGGCCGTCGGGATAGACGATGGCGGGCGGAAAGTGCCCGGCACTCGCCATTGCGCAGCTGCAGGAGACCGGATCGTAGATCGCGTACAGGCACGTGGTTCCGACGGTCATCCCCTGACTGGCGCCCTCCTCCGCGTCCATCTGAACAACCAGGTCGTCGAGGCGGGCCAGCAGTTCGTCGGGCGGGAGGTCAAGGGTGGAGAAATTACGGACCGCGGTGCGCAGCCGCCCCATGGTGACCGCGGAGTGCAGGCCGTGGCCGGCCACATCACCGACCACGAGGGCGGTGCGAAATCCTGGGAGAGGGATCACGTCGAACCAGTCCCCGCTGACCTCCGCCTCGGCGGGCACATAGCGGAACGCCGTCCGGACGGCGCTGGTGTCCGGCAGCGTGCGGGGCAGCAGGCTGTGCTGCAGCGTGGTGGCGATGGCGTGCTCACGGGTGTAGCGGCGAGCCAGCTGAGCGACCGCGAGGCCGACGGCGAGCAGCAGCCCGATGGTGATGATGTCGTCCGGGTGGCTGAAGCGGGTGAAGCTTGCGTACGGGGTGGTGAAGAAGAAGACGAACCCTGCCGCGGCGGAAAGAGCCGTGAGCGCCGCGGCCCAGCGGTAGCCGAGGGTGGCCACCGCCGCGACGACGAACATCAGGATCAGGGCCACGTTGGTGGAGGACAGGGTGCCTCGGACAGGCAGCAGGAGCGCGCAGATGACCAGCGGAGACGCCAGTGCCGCGATGAGCACGGCCAGCCCCTTGACGAGATCACGAGGCATGCCCTACCTCCCTGCTTTCCGGTGTAGCAGGGCCCAGGTGGCGGGGCCAGTCGATACGGGGCCCGCGAGCAGGGCCACGGCCGCCGCCCTCATCATCGGCTCCTCGGCTCCTCGGCCTCGCGGCACAGCGCCGAGGCGCTCGCGGCGGCGGGAGACGCGATCGGCCGGAGCGGAGCGGAGGCCGTTGCCGAGCGTGTCCGCGACCCGCCGGTCGGTCGCACGAGTCCGTGCCCTGCGGTCAGGCAGTCGCCGGTGCTGTGACCGCGCAGGTTCGCCGCGCCGGCCTGCCTGCGGCCTGTCGCTGTACACAGCGGTGTGCAAGGACATGCCCAACCAGTCTCAGCTGGCCGACTGCCTGGGAATCGACCGCTCGGTGCTGCCGTATGTGATCGACGACCTGGCCGAGGCCGGGCTGGTCGAGCGGCAGTCGGATCCGGCCGACCGGCGGGCACGGAAAGTCGTTGCCACCTCGCTGGGTGTCGAGACCTTCCGGACGCTGGAGAACGAGGTCACCGCGGCCGAAGAAGCGGCCCTGACCGCCCTGGAGCCTGCCGAACGGAAGCAGTTCCGGTCGCTGACATCCCGCCTGGCCCGCCAGGCCGGGGACGGGGTCGGCCGCGGCGGACGGACTGCGCCCGCCGAAGAACTCCGAGCAGGAAGGCCCGTCGTGGTCACCAGGACCAACCGCATTCTGATCATCGTCACCAGCGCCGGCGAATACGAGAAGGTCGGCTACCGCACCGGCTTGTGGCTGGGCGAGTTGACCCACTTCTACGACGTCGCCGAGCAGGCCGGCTTCGAGCTCACGATCGCCGGCGCCAGGGCGGGCATGTTCCGATCGACCCGGAGATCCTGGCCCACGGTGTCCTCGGTGAGCCGGGCACCGACAAGCGTTGCGCTGACCGGGAATTCATGAACAAGCTGGAGAACACCGTCTCCGTGGCCGAGGTAGAGGCCGAGGCCGAGGACTACGACGCCATTCACCTCACCGGCGGGCACGGCGTGATGTTCGACTTCCACCAGAGCCAGGCGCCGGAGACCCTCATCGCCCGGTTCTATGAGACCGACCGGCTTGTCTCTGCGGTCTCGGACCCCGCGGGACCGCGGTCGGAGAGGCGGCGGGGCGACCGTTCGTCGCGACGGGCATCCGGACGGCGGCCGCCTTTCGAGGCCGGCGGCCCGCGCCGAACGCCTCGTGCACCGGCACTGGTGCCGTCCTCGTGCCGGACCCGAGCCGGTCAGGCGCCGCGTGGTGTGCGGCCGAGGAGCCGGTTGCCGACGCCGACGGGGATCTCGCGGACGTCCGGGGCGGGGGGCGGGGGAGAGGGGTGTCGACGGCGGCGATGGCCTGTTCGGCATCCCCGGTTTGGGCGGCATCCAGCCGAGATCGGCGCGCGGGCGTCGACAGGGCTGGGGTCAACACCGGAGGTGCGAGGTCCTCCGTTCGGAGGGCTCGCCTCGGAAGTGTCCGCGAGCGGCTCGCGACCACGAGATAGTTACTCGTTGTAACAATCCCGACTGCAAAGGGTAGTGAAGAAGATGATGCAACCCACGGTCACCAGCCGCGTCCTCGCCCTTGCCCTCGGCGCCGTGACGTCCCTGACCGTCCTGTCCGGCACCGCCGCGGCCGCGGACATCGACGCCCCCTACGCCCGCGCCGCCGCGAAGGTGTCCACCGACGCCAAGCTTCTGGGCGCCAAGAACGTCCAGTCGGTCACCCGGGGCACCGGTGCCGGTGTCTACTGCGTCAAGGTCGCGCCCAACGCCGTCAACGACCTCGCCAACGCGGCGATCGTCGCCACGCTCAACAACTACCGGGGGGAGATCACCGCCATCGGCGCCCCGCACAGCTACTGCGGCAACAACGCCAACACCATCACCGTCGTCACCAGCGACAGCAGCGGAAAGGGAGCGGACCGGCCGTTCACCGTAGCCGTCCTGTAGCGGCTCGCCGATGTCCAGTGGGGCACGGATCACGCCGGGCCCCACTGGTACGTCCCGCGCGGGCGGGGCCTCGGGAGTCCTGACACAAGTGGTGGGCGTGACCTGGTCAACGGCCGATGTCGTGCACGAGGTCACCGGGTAGCGGGACACGGTCAGCCGCCTAATCACACGCGACAAACCCGGCGACATCGGCGATCGTCCCCGGGATACTGGTCGCCCATGGATGAGGTCGAAGTCGTCGTCGCCCATTCCGAGCGCGCGACCCTGCGCGTCGGTGACGTGTTCCTGAAGGTGGACGCCGATCAGGCGCGCATCGACGTCGAGGTCGAGGCGATGTTCCTCGCGCCGGTCCCGACCCCGGAGGTCCTGTGGCGCAAGCCGCCCGTGCTCGCGATCGCCGCGCTCCCGGGGACGACGCTTGGGCGCCTCGGCGGGCCTTCGACCGGGTCGCCGGCGGCGTGGGCCGCGGCGGGCGCCGCCATCCGGAAGCTGCACGACGCGCCCCTGCCGCCCCGGCCCGGCCGGGCCGGGCGGAGCATCGCCGCGCTGGCGGCGGAACTCGACGACGCGTGCGAGTCGCTCGTGACGAACGGCGTCCTGCCCGCCGACCTCGTCGTCCGCAACCGCCAGGTCGCCGAGGCCGCTCTCCGGCCGTGGACTCCGGCGTTCACACACGGCGACCTGCAGATCGCGCACGTCTTCGTCGACGGCGACGAGGTCACCGGCATCATCGACTGGTCCGAGGCGGGCCAGGGTGATGCCCTGTATGACCTCGCCACCTTCACGCTCGGACACGAGGAGCACCTCGACGACGTCATCGCCGGCTACGGCACCGACATCGACCTCGACGTGATCCACGGGTGGTGGTCGGTGCGGAGCCTGCTGGCAGTTCGCTGGCTGATCGAGCACGGCTTCGACCCCTTCGCACCGGGCTGTGAGGTCGACGTGCTGAGATCCCGGATGTGAGGCTGCGCGGGCCGGACCGCTACGACACTTTGTTAGGAGTCGTTATTGCGGCTCCGCGCGCCGCTCCTCCGCCGTCGGGCGCATCGGTGACGGCGCCCGCCCCGCCTGGCGGCGATGGTTACGGGTACGTACCCGTACCCTGGGGGATGGGAAGGAGCACGATGATGGCCGATGCCAATGTCCGCATCCCCGAGGAAGCCAAGGACCGGCTCGCTGCGATCGCGGCGGCGGAGGGCCTGTCGCTGCGCGCGTACCTGGCCCGTCTCGCTCAGACGCTGCTGACTCCGGCCGAGCGCGCCGAGCGCGCGGAGAAGGCCCGCGCGGCGCTGAAGGCGTGGACGGGCTATGCCCCCACCCCCTCCGAGACGGACGACCTGGACAGTGAGCTGGACCGGCGCCTGGCCCGGGTGACCGCCCGGTGAGCGACGCCCTGCACATCGTCCTGGACGACACGGCGATGACCGCGGTCGGCCGGGGCAACGTTCTTGCCTCCCGGCTCATCCACCGGGCCCACGCCGAGGCCGGCTGGTTCCTCTACGCCCCGGCGTGTGCCCTCGTCGAGGCCGACCGGTCCCGGCCCGGCACGGCGGAGCACCTGGCCGCCCTGCCCGGCATCACGGTCCTGGACCTGGACCTGCCGGCCGCCTTGGCGGTGGCCCGGCAGGAGACGTGGGCGGCGGCGCACAGCCGGTACGCGGCTCAGCCCACCCCGGACCGCCCCGACGGGGCCATCGTCGCCACCACCGCCCCGGATCGGTGGGAGGGCGAACCGGTCCGTGTCCTCGATCTCAATGCCTGAACCCGCGTCCGGGGCCGTGCTCGCCGATGGCCGCTGCCCGGCCTCGGCGCCCGGTGCCCAGGACATCGTGCGGCTTTCGACGTCCGTGTCCGGCGGGAGTGTGCCGCGTGCCCGAGGACCCCGGCTCACTGGTCGATCAACAGCTCATCAAGGCGCCCGACGGTTCTGACGCCCCGGCCGGGATGTGCGCCGCGCACCAGTCGGCGAGCAGTCGACGCCAGGGGCCGACGAAGACCCCGGTGGTGCCGTCGTCCGAGGTGTGCGCGGATCGACAGCGGCCCGATGCGCCCGGCACCGGCTCAGGACGGCAACCCGCTCTCCCAGGTCTTCGTCGACGCCGCGGCGGCGGCCGGGGACCCCGTGACGGATGACTTCAACGGAGCGGGGCAGGAGGGCGCGGGCTGGCACGTTCTGAACATCACTGAGGGCGGCCGGCAGAGCACGGCCAAGGCCTATCTGGATCCGCTGCGCGGCCGCCGGCCGAACCTCACCGTTCTCACCGACGCCCGCACGCGCCGCCTGCTCTTCGACGGCGAGCGGTGTACGGGCGTGGAATACCGGCGCCAGGACGAGACAGCGGCCGCGTACGCGACCGGTGAGGTGATCGTCAGCTGCGGAGCGGTCGACTCCCCCCGGCTCCTCCTGCTGTCGGGCATCGGCCCCGCCGACGAACTCCGCCGCATCGCCATCGAGGTCCGTCACCACCTGCCCGGCGTCGGGCGCAACCTGCACGACCATCCGACGTGCGGACTCGTCTACGAAGCGAGCCGACCGATTCCCGCAGGGCGAGCCAACCTGGCGGAGACCTCACTGCTCTGGCGAAGCGACACGTCATTGCGCGGCCCCGACATGCAGCTGGTGTTCATTCATGTGCCTTACCATCCGCCGACGATGCGGGCCCCCGCGAACAGCTTCACCGACGGGGTCGTGACGGTGCCCCAGAGCCGGGGCTCGGTGCGCCTGGCCGACGCCGATCCGGACACCCCGCCGCTGATCGACCCGAACTACCTCGGTGAGGAATCGGACATCCGCCGCATGCTGCACGGCATTCAGGTCGCACGCGACATCGCGGCGGCGAGCCCCTTCACACCATGGCGACCGCGCGAGGTGCTCCCCGGGGACGGCGCCACCGACGAGGCGGCACTGCGCACATTCCTGGCGCGCGCCACCGGACCGTACTTCCACCTCGTGGGCAGCTGCGCGATGGGGACCGGCGACCAGGCGGTGGTCGCGCCGGACCTGAAGGCGCACGGCATCCGGGGGCTGCGGGTCGCGGACGCGTCGGTGATGCCCACGATCGTCTCCGTCAACACCAACGCCGCGACGATCATGATCGCAGAGAAGGCCGCCGATCTGATCCGCCAGGACACGTAGTCCGCGCACGCCCTTCCCCGCCGTCAGCGGTTCCACCAGCACCTTCTCCCGGGCGCTGAGAGGTCGGGAGCGGCCGGCTCCGCGTCGAAGGCCACACGCCAGGCGTCCACCAGTTCGGGCGGGAGCAGCCGCCGGCCGCCCGGGCCCGGCAGGGCAAGCTCATCGATGTCGAACAGATCCATCTCCCTGGCCTCGACCGCGCCGAGCATGCTGCATTCGCCCGTCGTCAGATCGACCCGGACGGGGCCGGAGCCTGGCACGGAGCCTGCTGCTGGGAGCCCGTACACGCCGAACTCGACGCCGCCGGTCGGCCGGTCGCACGCCGTGGGCCTGCCCAGCGCCAACGCTCCGGCCGGTCGTACGGCTGCGCCCGTAGAGCGTCCCGTCCTTCACGGAGCGGGCGACCGCGGCTTCCACCGGCTGCCGAGCGGTCACTCGCCGTTCCTCTCCATGCCCGGGCGACTCGCCGCTCTCCTGGGCCGGATCACCACCTCTGCCTCGCGATGACACCCCCCTCGCACCTCGGACGCCGTCGTACGACCAGGCCGAGGCCCTGCCGGACCTGGGCGCCATCGAGGACCTGAGCCCAGGAGACCTCGCGGACATGCGGACGACGGCACCGGGCGAGTTCGTGGCGGGCGATCACGAAGCAGGAGGCCGTGCCCAGGACTGCCGGTCACCGCGCGTCTTCATCGCAGGCGGCAGAAGAACCTGGGCGTCCTTCGGATACCACCAAAAGCCCTCGGCCATCTGCCTGGCCTGCGCCATCCGGCTGAACGCCAAGAGCGTCGAAATCCAGGAGGCCTACGCACCGAGTGCCGCCGCGAAGCAGAAAAGCTGACGCTTCGACACTCTCCTGACCCTATTCCCCGTGGCACGGGCAATCGATGGGCAGACGCGCCCTGACGGCCCCGCGGTGCGAGACTCGCCCTGCCGCCTTCGTACCACGGGCATGTGAATCGATCCGCGTCGAGCGCGCCGCTCCCGCGGAGGCACTGCGCCGCTGACGGGCACGGCGTGAACACCGGTGCGCATGCGCCCAGTTGCCTTGTTACCGAACGCGGACAGACCCGAGTGAACGGCGCCCGCGCCGACGTCATCTCATGGGGTGCAGCAAACAGCCGATGCGGCCGGTCGCCCTGCGGGAACAGGGGAGGCGTCGTGTTCCGACAGACCATGGGGGAACTTTCATCATGACCACGCACTATGCCCGCCGTACTGCCCGTTCCGCCGCTCTGGCCGCCGTCACCGCCGCGCTGGCGCTGGGTCTGACTGCCTGCGGCGGCGCCGACGAGGGCTCGAAGGCGGCGGGCGGCGACCACACCGCTGGTACCGCGCAGAGCCGGTCCGCGTCTGACGGGGCCGGCAAGGCCGGCGCGGAACAGGCCAACAGCGGAGGTGGCACCAAGGAGGGGGTGCGCTCGGTGACCGCCTCGGACAGGACGGACGAGGCCGCGAGCAAGGGCACAACAGCCGGCGTCCAGCGGTGCCGCGGAGACGAGATGCTGGTCACCGCGGTACACCGGTTCGCCGGTCAGCAGGGCGACCACCTGCTGGTCACCGCGTCGAACGAGGGCGCCCAGCCGTGCTGGGTCACCTCGTACCCGGCCGTGAAGCTCGGCGGGGACGTCGACGACGCCGCACTGCCGCACTCGAAGAAGGACAACCCGGGCGGCGCCAAGCACATCACGCTCCGGCCCGGAGACAAGGCATACAGCGCGGTGAACCTCTTCGACTACGGATCGAAGAACCACACGGCGCAGTCGTTCGCCATCGCGCTGCGCGGCGCGGACGGTCGCAGCGGTCCCTTCTACTCCGTCGACGTCAAGGGCGAGAAGCCGCAGTTCAGCTGGAACGAGGCCGACGTTCTGAACTGGAACACCGAGAAGCCGTACGACTTCTGACGACCCGTCGGTCAGCGACGCGTCGCCGCCTTGCCCGACAGCTCGGTCACCTTCCGTGGCAGGGGCTACCGAGCGGCTACGCCGGGGGATCACGATCGTGGCGCTTCCGCGTCACCAACCGCGCCGGGGCCGGCCTGGCCGATCAGCAGGGCGACGCGGTCGAGTGCGGCCTGGGTGGATTCGATCAGCTCGGGGTCGCCCTTGGCCATCCGCAGTCGCAGCGCTTCCTCCAGGCGGGCGCGCGCCACCACAAGGTCGCCTTGCTCCATGAGGTGCTTGCCGAAGTGCTGGAGGGCGAAGTCGACGAGTTCCGGGCGCCGGATCCGGGCGGCGTCCAGGGCCCCGCGGTAGAGCGCGTCCGCGGTCTCCGTGTCGCCGCCGTAGCGGTAGGCGTCGCCGAGGTTGAGCTGGGTGGCGATGACGGCCCGGCTGTCGCCGCAGGTCGTGGCCAGGCCGAGTGCCTGCCGCAGGAACGCCTGGGCGTCGTGGTGATCGCCCAGGCTCACCAGGCCGATGCCGATCCACCGGGCCGTCATCCGCGTCCGGCGGGTCCGCATCTGCGGGCAGCGCCCGCAGTTCCTCGCGCGGCCCTTCGACGGCGGTGGTCAACTGATCGCGGTCGGCGGGGACCATGCGCAGGTCTTCGTCTTGTGTGATGAGGTGCTGGAGCACTCGCCCTCCCCGGTCGGTCGCTGCTCCGGTCAACTACGGCCGGCCAGCCCGGTGGCGCAGGTCGGCCGGCAGGGTCTGGCCGTGCGCGGAAATGCGCTCGCCCATGCCAGTGCGGGAATGTCCGAGGGCGGACGCCGACGGGGCAGCGTGGCGCGGAACTCCTCGATCACGGAACTCACCTGCCGCATCAGCGACGTCCGTTCCAGCAGGTCGGGGTAGAGACTGCGGCGGGCCAGTCCAGGCAGGTCCACACAGAAGTACAGCGCCATCAGCGGGTTGACGAACAACTCCATGCCCTTGGTCCTTTCCGTGAACCGGACGTCGCCGAAGTCACCGTGCACGGCGGCGACGGATCCGTTCACGATGCTCGGGCGGCCCGCCGGCGCGCAGGACGCTGGAGCCGTGGGCGAGCACGGCAAGGACCGGGAGCACGGAGCCGGACCGGCGCGGCCGCTGCTCACCACGGCCCGCGCCCGGCGATGACGGCCGGGCTGCGTGCGGCGTCTGGTACGCGGGGCACGCACCCGGCCGTGGTCGCGCCCGACTGCGGTCCGACTGGTCCGGGCGCCGTCCTCGCTCGTGGCCGAGAGTCCGTCCCCCGCCTCGGGCCTCGTGCGGCCGGCCGAGCCGATCGATGGGCTCGGTCGGCTCGTTCGCGGACGCCGTCCGGCCGGGCCGACGGCCGCCGGAGGCGGGCAAGGGAGTCATGGGCAGGAGTGGGCCGCCGACGCGGCTGCCGGAAGTTCTCTGGGCGGGAAGCCGGGCGGCGCGGAGACTCGCAGATGTCCGGAGCCGTGCCAGGCCCCGGACTCGTCCGCATCCATGGAGGTGACCGGTGGACAGCGCTGATGCCCAGGAGGCGGGTGCCGGCCGGCCGATGTCGTTCGCACAGCGGCGGTTGTGGTTTCTGGACAGCCTGCGCCCCGGTACGCCGGACGATCTGCTGCCCCTGGCGCTGCGCATCCGCGGCGACCTCGACGAGAAGGCGCTGACCGGCGCGTTCGGCGCGGTGCTCGCCCGTCACGAGGTGCTGCGGACCCGGTACCCGGCCGTGGACGGCGAGCCGGTCGCGGTGGTGGAGCCCACCGTGGACGTACCGTGGGACCACCGGGATCTGCGGCACCTGCCGTCCGAGGAGCGCGAGTCGCGGCTCGCGGAGTTCGTCGCCGCCGAACTCGTCCGGCCCCTGCCGCTGGAGACCGCGCCACCGCTGCGGCTGACCCTGGTGCGGCTGGCCGAGCAGGAGTACCTGCTGCTGATCGTGGTCCACCACATCGCCTTCGACTTCTTCTCCTGGCCGGTCCTCACCCAGGAACTGGCGGCCGGGTACCGGGCCCGCACCGGCGGCGCCGCGCCGCAGCCCGAACCGGCGCCGCTGCCCCTGCAGTACGCCGATGCCGCCGCCCAGCAGGCCGCACGGCTGGCGGGACCGCGCGGCGAGCGCCAACTCGCCTACTGGCGAGAGCGACTGGCCGGCCTGGAACCCCTGGAGCTGCCCGCCGACCGGCCCCGTCCGGCCGTCTGGGACGGCGCCGCCGACATCGCCCGCTTCACCATCCCGGCCGAGCTGGCCGCAGGGGTGGACCGGGTGGCCCGGGAGCACCGGGCCACCCGGTTCATGGTGCTGCTCGCCGCCTTCCAGGCCACCCTGGGACGGCTGGCCGGCCGGACCGACGTCGCGGTGGGCACCCCGGTCAGCGGCCGGGGCCGGCCCCGGCACGACGAGCTGATCGGGCTGTTCGTGAACTCCGTGGTCCTGCGCGCCCACCTCGGCGGCGCACCGTCCTTCGCCGAGCTGCTGCGGCGGGTGCGGACGGACACGCTGGCCGCGCTCACCCACGCCGAGCTGCCGTTCGAGCGGATCGTCACCGAGCTGGCCCAGCAGCGCGACCTCTCCCGCAACCCCCTCTTCCAGATCTCCTTCCAACTGCTCACCCTGCCCGAGGAACCGGACCATCTGCCCGGTCTGGACACCGAGATGATCTCCACCCCGGCCTCCGGCACCGCCTTCGACCTGGCACTGGACCTCCTCTCCCAGCCGGACGGCCGGATCTCCGGACGGATGCAGTACGCCACCGCGCTCTTCGACCCGGACACCGCCGAACGGATCGGCGCCGCCTTCGTGACCCTGCTGGCCGCCGCCGTGGCCGAACCGGAGGCCCCGGTCGCCCGGCTCGCGGGCGCGCTGGCGGATCTGCCGGGGCGGGAGCGGCGCAGGCTGCTGGCCCAAGGAGACGGTGCCGTGCTGGAGGCGCCGGACGTCCCCTGGACCGAGCTGTTCGCGCGGCAGGCGGCCCGCACCCCCGACGCGGTCGCCGTCAGCGGCCCCGGCGGGGATCTCACATACGGCGAACTGGACGCCCGGGCCAACCAGCTGGCGCACCGGCTGGCCGCGGTGGGCGCCGGCCCGGGCATCCCCGTCGGAGTCTTCCTGGACCGCGGCCACGCGCTGCTGGTGACCCTGCTGGCGGTGCACAGGGCAGGCGCCGTCTACCTGCCGCTCGACCCGGGCTACCCGGCCGGCCGCATCGGCTATCTGCTCCAGGACGCCGGAGCCGAGGTGCTGGTCAGCGAACGGGAGCTCGCCGGGCGGCTGGACGGTACGGGAGCCGGGCCCCGGCCGGGCGAGGAGCGCACCCTGCTGCTCGACGACCCCGCCGAGGCGGCCAGGGCGGCCGCCGCCCCGCGCTCGGCTCCGCCGCGCCGCCCCGGTCCGGACGAACTGGCGTACATGTTCTACACCTCCGGCTCCACCGGACATCCCAAGGGCGTGCTGGTCGAGCACCGTTCGCTGACGCACTTCCTGGCGGCGATGGCCGCCCGGCTGCCGCTGCGTCCCGGCGGCACCTTCCTGGGCATCACCTCGGTCTCCTTCGACCCCTCGCTGATGGAGCTGTGCCTTCCGCTGCTGACCGGGGCCCGGCTGCTGCTCGCCGACCGTGAACAGGCCCGCGACCCGGAGCGGCTGGCCGCGCTGATCGACACCGCCGGGACCGCCCTGGTCCAGGCCACCCCGGTGACCCTGCGGATGCTGCTGGACACCGGCTGGCGGCCGGGCGCCGGACTCACCCTCCTCAGCGGCGGCGAGAAGCTGCACACCGACCTCGCGGTCCGGCTGGCCGCCGACGGAGCCCGGGTCTGGGATCTGTACGGCCCCACCGAGACCACCGTCTGGTCCACCACCGCCCGCCTCGACGCCCACGGGCGGACCGTGGACTGGGAGCTCCGCGGCAACACCCGGCTCCATCTGCTCGACGCGCGCATGGAGCCGGTGGCCGAAGGCGCGGTCGGGGAGATGTACATCGGCGGCAGCGGACTGGGCTGGGGCTACCACGGCCGCCCCGCCCAGACGGCCGGGGCCTTCGTCCCCGATCCGTTCGCCGGCCGGCCCGGGGCACGCCTGTACCGTACCGGCGACCTGGCGCGCCGACGCCCCGACGGCTCCCTGGACATCCTGGGCCGCGCCGACCACCAGGTGAAGATCCGCGGCCACCGGATCGAGCCGGGCGAGATCGAGTCCGCGCTGCTCGCCCTCGGCCCCTTCCGGGCCGCGGTGGTCCTCGCCGTACCGCAGCCGGACGGCGACCAGCGACTGGCTGCCTACCTGGTACCGGGGGAGGACGCCGCCGGCGCCCCCGGCCACGAGGAGCTGCGGACGGCCCTGCTGGCCACCCTGCCCGACTACATGGCGCCCGAAGCCTTCGTGACGCTGGACGCCCTGCCGCGCACGCCGAACGGCAAGGTCGACCGCAAGGCGCTGCCGCCGGTGGCGCACTGGCGCCCGACCGGGGACACCACCGCCGGCGCACCGCCGCGCACGGACCGGGAACGCACCGTGGCCGGGATCTGGCAGGAGGTGCTGGGCGTCCAGGACATCGGCGTCGACCACGACTTCTTTCAGCTCGGCGGGCACTCCCTGCTCGCCACCCGGGTCTCGGTACGGCTACGGGCCGCGCTCGGCATCGACGTCCCGGTCCGGGCGCTCTTCGAGCACCCCACCGTGGCCGCGCTCTGCGCCGCGCTCCCCGGCTACCCGGCCGTCGCCGCCGGACCGTCCGCACCGGTCCTGGGCGCCCGGCGCCGACCACGCCGCCCCGCCACCGCCCAGCTCGCGAACGGCGGCCGGTAGCGAGGAAGCCCGGCACGGCGGCGTGCCGCCACGGCGCCGCCACACCACCGACAGTCACCGCATGCCATCACCCCGCGACGGCGCGTCATGCCGGCTCGGGGCCGCCACCCCCGGCCGGCCGGCACGACGGGCGAGAACCGAAAGGACCACCGATCACCATGACCATCGCGTTCACCCCTTCCCCCTCCGCGCCCCCGCCCCCCGCCGCGGCCGAGGCGCCGGACGTCGCCGTCTTCGAGCGGCACGAGTCCCATGTCCGCAGCTACTGCCGCAAGTTCCCGGTGGTCTTCGAGCGCGCCAGGGGCGCACGGCTGTACGCCGAGGACGGCCGCGTCTTCACCGACTTCTTCTGCGGCGCGGGCTCGCTCAACTACGGCCACAACCCCGGCCCGATCAAGGAGCGGATCGCCGACTACCTGGCCTCCGACGGGATGATGCACGGGCTCGACATGTACACCGTGGCCAAGCGGTCCTTCCTGGTCGCGCTCACCGAGCACATCCTGCGCCCCCGCGGCCTGGAGTACACCGCCCAGTTCGCCGGGCCCACCGGCGCCGACGCGGTCGAGGCCGCGCTGAAGCTGGCCCGCAAGGCCACCGGACGCCGGGGAATCTTCGCCTTCAGCGGCGGCTACCACGGGATGACCCGGGGCTCGCTGGCCGTCACCGGCAACGGCCGGGCCCGCCGCGCCGGCGGGGTGCACGGGCAGGACGAGGTCACCTTCATCCCCTACGAGAACGGACCGCAGGGCCCCTTCGACTCCGTCGCGTTCATCGAACGACTGCTGGCCGACTCCTCCTCCGGAGTCGAGGCGCCCGCAGCGGTGATCGTCGAGCCGCTGCAGATGGAGGGCGGCGTCTACCCGGCGTCCCCGGACTGGCTGCGCCGACTGCGCGCCGTCACCGAACGCCACGGCATCCTGCTCATCTGCGACGAGATCCAGTCCGGGTGCGGCCGCACCGGCACGTTCTTCGCCTTCGAGGAGTCCGGCATCGTCCCGGACGTCGTCACCGTCTCCAAGTCCATCAGCGGCTACGGCCTGCCGCTGGCCCTCACCCTCTTCCGCCCCGAACTGGACGTCTGGGAGCCGGGCGAGCACACCGGCACCTTCCGCGGCAACCAGCTCGCCTTCGTCGCCGCGACCGCCGCTGCCGAGCTGTGGAGCAGCCCGGACTTCCTCGACCGGCTGCCCGTGCCCGCCCGTCGGCTGGCCGCGTTCGGAGCCGAACTGGCGGCCGCCGAACCGGAGATCGCCATCCGGGGCCGCGGCATGGTGCTCGGCGTCGACCTGGGCCGCTGCGGCGGCGGCAAGCGCGCCGAAGAGGTGCAGCGCTACGCCTTCGACCACGGGCTGATCGTCGAACTCTCCGGCCGGGACGACGAGGTGATCAAGGTGCTGCCGCCGCTGACCATCACCCCCGAGGAGCTCGACCACGGCATCGGCGTACTGCGCGCCGCCCTGCTCGCCCGCTGACCCCCGAGCCCGCCCCGCCGAAGCCGCCGCCCGAACCGCTCCACCCAGGAGGAAGCACCATGCCCCAGGCCGAACGCCGCCATCTGATTTCCATCGACGACCTCTCCGACGAGGAGCTGCGGCACATCGCCCGGCGCGGCGCCGAGTTCTCCGCGGGCGCCGCCGACGACGTCCGGCCCCTGGCGGACACCGTCGTCGGCGTGCTGTTCCGCAAGACCTCCACCCGTACCCGTACCGCCTTCTCCGCCGGGGCGCTGAGGCTGGGCGCCCGGCTGATCACCTACGGCCCCGGGGACCTCCAGGAGAACACCGGGGAGACCGTGGAGGACAGCGCCGCGGTGCTCTCCCGCATGATCGACGTGCTGGTGGCGCGCACCGCGGGTCCCGAGCGAGAACTGCGCGCCTACGCCGACCAGCGGCGGATGGCCGTCGTCAACGCGATGAGCCAGGGCGAGCACCCCACCCAGGCGCTGGCCGACCTCACCACGCTGCTGCGCAGGTTCGGCCGGATCGAGGACCTGCACGTGATCTACGTGGGCGAGGGCAACAACACCGCCTCCGCCCTGGCCCTGGCGCTCTCCCGGTTCCGGGGCGCCCGGCTCACGCTGCGCACCCCGCCCGGCTACGGGCTGGCGCCCGAGTACCTGGAACGGGCCGCGGTCAGCGCGAAGCGGAGCGGCGCCCGGATCGAGGAGCGCCACGACATGGCGGACCTGCCGGCCGCCGACGTCGTCTACACCACCCGCTGGCAGACCACCGGGACCGTGAAACCGACCGCCGACTGGCGCGAGGTCTTCGCGCCCTTCCAGGTCACCGAGAAAACCATGGCAAGCAGCCCGGGCGCGGTCTTCATGCACGACCTCCCCGCCCATCGCGGCGAAGAGGTGACCGCGGACGTGCTGGACGGCCCGGCGAGCATCGCCTTCGACCAGGCCGAGAACAAATACCACAGTGCGCGCGCCGTCCTCGAATGGTGCGCGGCGGACCGGAGCCCCGAGAGGTAGAGCGTCATGGCCGCGGAAAAGCAGACGGAAGAACAGGAAGCCGTTTATCTGCCCGGTGGG
>NZ_JBAGJZ010000053.1:0-57097 GCF_037034285.1 Streptomyces tyrfis
CCCGGACGGTCAGGCCGGTGAGGTCCTCGGCTCCCGCGCCCCGTGCGCGGCCGGCGCGGTCCCCGGCGCCGGCCGGCCCGCGGTCCCCGGCCGGGCCTTCCACAGCACGGCGGTCGACAGCGAGAAGAGCAGCAGGTTGCCGATGCTCAACTGCGCTCCCTGAAGGGCGGTCCCGACCGGACCCGGCGTCAGCATCGCGACGAGGCCGCCGACGGGAAGGCAGACCAGCGGATTCACGAACCACGCCCACCGGGGGAGCGCGGCGCCGCCGCGCAGCACGCGCACGGCCGTTCAGACGGACCCCAGCGCCCAACAGACCATCAGCGCCGGGTAGACGGTGAACAGCACGTCCGCCATGTCGCCCGGCAGAGCGGCGAGAGCGGCGGACCGGTCCCCGGAGGCGTCGATCGCCTTGGCCGCCCGGCCCCAGTAGAAGAACGAGCCATGGACGAAGGGGGCGAGGGAGAAACCCGCGGTCAGCAGCAGGAACGGCGGCGGGGAGAGCAACCGGCGGGCCGGCCGGAGCCTTGGCGCAGGCGCCGGCACGCGACCAGATGGAGCGGGCCGGTCAGCACGCCGAGCAGCGCCCCCCACGCGAGCCGCGCCGCGGCCGCCGGGCACGGCGGACTCGCGGTCCGCCACGAGGCTGCCGTCCTCGTCGCGGCCGTCAACGAGTGGCCGTGACGTACTGGTCCGATGACAACTCGAACACCCGTACTCGCCGACCGCAGGTGGGATTGACGGTCTCACGGGCCAGGCGCATCCCCAGTTTGGCCGTGATCCGTTCGGAGGCGACGTTGCCCACTTGAATGATGCTGACGATCCGCTCCAGCCCTCGCTCTTCGAACCCGAACCGTACGGCGGCCGCAGCGGCCTCGGTCGCCAGGCCCTGCCCCCAGTGGGAACGTCCCAGCCGCCAGCCGACCTCGACCGCGGGCAGCACCTCCGGCAGGAAGCCGGGCACCGAGAGGCCGGTGAACCCGGCCAGTTCGCCAGTGGACCGGATCTCCACGGCGAACAGGCCGAAGCCCCGTGACTCCCACTCGCTCTCCCACGCCCGGACCCCGTCGCGGGTCTGCCGTTCGTCACGGACGCTGCCGTCACGGATCCACCGCATGATCTCGGGGTCGGCGTTGACGGCGGCCATGGGCGCAACGTCTTCCTCGCGCCAGCGACGCATGATCAACCGGGGAGTCTCAAGCGTGACCATCCAGTCATTCTGGATCACGCATGGGCTCTCCGTCATCCGCACCGGGCGCTCTCGGCACCCGCCCCGAGGGCTGTCCCGTCATCCGTGGTGGCGTCGGCGCGAGATCGGCCTGATTCCGCGTCACTCCGCACCCGCTGAGCTTCCGGCCGGGCCGGGCGGGGCCGTCGGCATCGCCTCCGCACCGGCGACCGCGGAGCACGACGAGCCCGCCACGCGCGCCTCGCCCTCGTACGAGCGCGCCCGCGCGACGGGGACTCACCGACCACCTCGCCCCGACGGCGTCCCCCGGCCGCACCTCTCCGCCCTTCGGCGAGGGGCATCCCGGCCGGCGCCGTCTACCGTCTGCTGTCGGCCCGGCGGCCCGGCCTCACTTCAGGGGCCGGGCGAAGAACCGGGCGCCGTCGTCCACCTCGAACCACGGGGTACCGGCGTGCCCGCCCGGATTGGCGTGCAGCGTCTTCTCCTCGGCGCCGAAGGCGTCGAACAGGTCCAGGGCCCGCTGCCGGGGGTTCCCTTCGTCGTCCCACTGCAGCAGGAACTGCAGCGGAACGGTCACCTGTCGGGCCTCCTCGCGCTGGGCGCGGGGCACGAAACCCCCGGCGAAGAAACCGGCGGCCGAGACGCGCGGTTCGGCCACCGCCAGCCGAATGCCGACGGCGGTCATCCCCGAGTACCCGACCGGGCCGCCGATCCCGGGCAGCGAGAGGAGGGCGTCCAGGGCGGTCCGCCACTCCGGGACCGCCTTCTCGACCAGCGGGGCGACGAAGGACTCGAAGATCTCGTCGACCGGCTCGCCGGCCCGCATCGCGCGGCGGAGGTCGGCGCGGGCCCGCTCGTCGGCGGCGGAACGGGGCCGGTCGCCGTGCCCGGGATGGTCGATGGCGGCCACCGCGAAGCCGTACCGCGCCGCGAAGTGCCGGGCCCGGGCCACCAGCCGGGGCTCCCGCTTGTGCAGGCCGCCGTTGTGGCCGCTCAGGATCAGCGGGGCCGGTGCGGATCCCGGCGTCCACAGGATGCCGGGGATCCCGCCGAGGGTGAATTCGCGTTCGAGGGCGCCGTCGTCGAGGCGCTGTTCGGAAGTGAATCGCATGGTCGTGCCTTTCGGGAGTGCGCTGGAACGGCGCTCCCGGACGACCTGTCTATCGCCCGACCGTGACCCCGGAGGGGAGCACCCATGTCGATACTGCGTTGTTCCCGGTCGCCGCGGCGGTGAAGGGCCCTCCGCCCGCGCTCTCCCCGCCAACCCTCCTCGCGTTCGGCTACGTCACCCTGGTCGCCACCGCGCTGGCCTTCGTCGCCTGGTTCACCGGGCTGCGGCGCCTGCCCGCCGGGACGGTCGGACTGATCGGACTGCTCAACCCCGTCACAGGCGTACTGCTCGGCACGGCGGTCGCCGGAGAGACGGTGACTGTTCAGCAACTGTGCGGACTGGCCCTGGTCCTGGCCGGAGTCGTCCTCGGCCGACCCGGACGTGCCGGGCGGCGCGACGGCAGCCGGACGCCTCCCCATCCGGTGTCCGGCGAGTGCCCCGCGGGAGCGCCCTCGATACGCGAGCCCTCATGAGAACCGGGCATTGATCGTCGCCGCCGCCCCCGTGGTGCGCGGGGTCCCGAGGCTCCTCCGGGAACACCCCCGACGGCCCCCTCGAAGACCGGGGGTGACGCCACGCGCGACACGGTCGCCGGCTTCGCCATTCGGCACACCGCCTGACCGGCACGCATCATGGAGCGACAGGCGAGAGGAAAGAGGAACGATTCATGGTCGAGCAGGACGATCGGTTCGATGTTGTCGTACTCGGCGCCGGCCCCGGAGGCTACGTCGCCGCCATTCGCGCCGCCCAGCTGGGGCGGCGCGTCGCCGTCGTCGAGGAGAAGTACTGGGGCGGCGTCTGCCTGAACGTGGGCTGCATCCCCACCAAGGCCCTGCTGCGCAACGCGGAACTGGCCCACATCTTCACCCGGGAGGCGAAGACCTTCGGCATCAAGGTCGACGGCCAGGTCTCCTTCGACTACGGAGAGGCCTTCCGCCGCAGCCGCAAGGTCGCCGACGGCCGGGTCAAGGGCGTCCACTACCTGATGAAGAAGAACAAGATCACCGAGTTGAACGGCCGCGGCGCCTTCCTCGACCCGCACACCCTCCAGGTCAGCGGCTACGACGGCAACACCCGGAACATCGGCTTCGAGCACTGCGTCATCGCCACCGGCGCCACCCCCAAGCTGCTGCCCGGCACCAAACGCAGCGCACGCGTGGTGACGTACGAGGAGCAGATCCTCGCCGAGGAGCTTCCGCGGTCGATCGTCATCGCGGGCGCCGGAGCCATCGGCGTCGAGTTCGCCTACGTGCTGCACAACTACGGGGTGAAGGTCACCGTCGTCGAGTTCCTCGATCGCGTGGCGCCCCTGGAGGACGCCGAGGTCTCGGCCGAACTGGCCCGCCAGTACCGCAAGCTGGGCATCGACGTCCTGACCTCCACCCGCGTCGACGCCATCGACGAGTCCGGCCCCCAGGTCCGGGTCACCGTGACGGGCAAGGACGGCGCACAGCAGATCCTCGAAGCCGACAAGGTGCTCCAAGCCATCGGCTTCGCCCCCAACACCACCGGCTACGGCCTGGAGAACACGGGCGTGGCGCTCACCGAGCGCGGAGCGATCGACGTCGACGGCCGCTGCCGCACCTCCGTCCCGCACCTCTACGCCATCGGCGACGTGACCGCCAAGCTGATGCTCGCGCACGCCGCCGAGGCCATGGGCGTCATCGCCGCCGAGACGATCGCCGGCGCCGAGACCATGGAACTCGACTACGCGATGATCCCGCGGGCCACCTTCTGCCAGCCCCAGGTCGCCAGCTTCGGCTACACCGAGGCCCAGGCCCGCGACCTCGGTTACGACGTCAAGGTCGCCACCTTCCCGTTCAGCGCGAACGGCAAGTCCCATGGTCTCGGTGACACCACCGGCTTCGTCAAACTCATCAGCGACGCCACGCACGGCGAGCTCATCGGCGGCCACCTGATCGGCCCGGACGTCACCGAACTGCTGCCGGAACTGACCCTGGCTCAGCAGTGGGATCTCACCGTGCACGAGGTCGCCCGCAACGTGCACGCTCACCCGACCCTGAGCGAGGCCGTCAAGGAAGCCGTGCACGGGCTGGCCGGCCACATGATCAACATGTGAGCCGCCACCGGAACCTGTCGGAACCTCACGGAAGCGGCCGTCACCGTCTCGGTTCCGCGACGGCATAGGCCGCGGTGCCGGCGACCGCGAGGACCAGGGCCGTCCAGGCGCCCGCTGCCGTGCCGGGCGGCAGCAGCATCCAGGTCGCCACCCGCGTCGGCGCGCTCGTCCGGCGCAGCGCGCCGCAGCGCGCCGCCGACGTCGCCGTCGACGGTCGTCGCGAGCGCCTCCTCCTGGGCGGCGGGCGCCGCGTCGGGGAGAGCGGCGGCCGTCGGCGGCTCGGCGTGGTGGGCCCTGCGCCGGAAGGCGTCCGTCCAGCGCGCGGCCCCTTCCCGACTGATCTCACACCGGCTGGTCGCCCGGGCCGGGCGGCAGGTTTTCTCCTCGACGTGATCCCCGTCACACGGAGAGCGCGAGGCGGCGCGGACAGCTGCCGGGCGTGGGCCGGATCGCCGCACGAAGGCGATCCGCCGGGTGTCGACGTGGGCGGCGATCACACGCGGCGGCCGCCGCGAGCCGGCCGGGCGCGGACGGCTCACCGCCGGGATGAACGCCCGCACCGCCGCCCCGGCCATGCGCCCATCCACACGGCCTCTAATATCGTGTGACATTCTTCGGCGGATGCTGACGCCCGCTCGGCCGCACCTGCCGCCCGACGTCCGACACGACACGACGACGTGCACCGCATGGCGATGGAGCCGAGCATCGAGGAGAGGAAACGTTCATGCGAGCCCGGAGCATCGGCACGGCCGCCGCGACAGCGTTGGCGCTGGTGGCCGCCCGCGACCTCATCCAGAAGAAGCACGCGCTGCTCCGGAACTTCCCGGTGATCGGGCACGCCCGGTATCTGCTGGAGACGATCGGGCCCGAGCTGCGGCAGTACGTCGTGACCTCCAACGAGGAGGAGCGCCCGTTCAGCCGTGACCAGCGCACCTGGATCTACGCGTCGGCGAAGGAGGAGAACAACTACTTCGGGTTCGGAACCGACGTCGACGTCGAGCACGTGCAGGGGCACGCATATGTGAAGCAGCGCACGTTCGCCGCCACGCTGCCCGACGCGCGGGACCCGCAGGCCCCGCTGCCCTCGGCCAAGGTGCTGGGCGGGCCGCGCGGGCGCGCCAAGGCGTTCCGGCCGGCGAGCGTGGTGAACGTCTCGGCGATGAGCTTCGGATCGCTCTCCGGCGCGGCGATCACGGCGCTCAACAAGGGGGCGGCGCTGGCGGGCACGATGCAGAACACGGGCGAGGGCGGCCTCTCGCCGTACCACCGCAACGGCGGGGACCTCGTCCTGCAGATCGGTACGGCGTACTTCGGCTGCCGCAACGAGGACGGCAGCTTCAACCTCGACAAGCTGAAGGACGTGGTCGCCGGCGCCCCGGTCAAGGCGATAGAGATCAAGCTCTCCCAGGGGGCCAAGCCGGGCCTGGGCGGGATGCTGCCGGGCGCGAAGGTGACCCCGGAGATCGCCAAGATCCGCGGGATCCCGCCCGGCAAGGACTGCGCCTCCCCGTCGCGGCACACCGCGTTCAGCGACGTCGACTCGATGCTCGACTTCGTCGAGCTGCTCGCCGCCGAGACCGGTCTGCCGGTCGGGATCAAGAGCGCGGTGGGAGAGATGGACTTCTGGCGGGAGCTGGCCACGCTGATGGCGCGTGGTGACCGCGGCGTCGACTTCGTGACCGTCGACGGCGGCGAGGGCGGCACCGGGGCGGCGCCCCTGATCTTCAGCGACTCGGTGTCGCTGCCGTTCCGGATGGGCTTCTCCCGGGTCTACGGCACCTTCGCCGAGCTGGGGCTGACCGACGACCTGACCTTCATAGGCTCCGGCAAGCTCGGCCTGCCCGAGAACGCCGCGGTCGCCTTCGCCCTGGGTGCCGACATGATCAACGTGGCCCGTGAGGCGATGCTGTCGATCGGCTGCATCCAGTCGCAGAAGTGCCACACCGACAAGTGCCCCACCGGCGTCGCCACCCAGAACCCGTGGCTGGCCCGCGGCCTCGACCAGCCCTCGAAGGCCACCCGGGCCGCTGCCTATCTGCGCACCCTGCGCAAGGAACTGATGAAGGTCTCGGCGGCCGTCGGCGTCGCCCACCCGGCGCTCATCACAGCCACCGACATCGAGATCATGAACGGCGACTACGACGCCCGCACCCTGGCCGGCGTCTACGGCTACAAGGACGGCTGGGGCGAACTCGGCCCGCACCTCGCCGAGGAGATCACCGCACTGCTCACCACCAAGCCGGCCGCTCCCCGGAAGCCGGCCGTCTGACGCGCCGTCGACGACGAGCACCGCCCCCGCTGCCCGCCCGCCGGAGCGATCGACCCGGCAGCAGCGGGGGAGGGCGCCGCCGCCACCGGAGAACCCGCGGGCCGTCCCGGTTCCGGTGGGCCCGGTCGGGGCGCGGCCGGAGCGTCCGGCCGCCACCGCGTCCGACGCATCACCCCGCCGATTTCACTTCTCCGCGCTCCACCGGCGAGGCGAACGCCGCCCGACGTGACGCGGCTCCGGGCCGTGTCGTCGCACGCTCCGGGCCGTGTCGTCGCACCGCTGCTCCGTGCCCGGCGCTCCGGTCAGGGCCGCGCGGTCGCGAGGACGCGTCGTACGAGCGCCGTGAGGTTCGCCGTCGGACGGGCGCCGCGCCAGGCGATATGTCCATCGGGACGCACCAGGAGCACGGCGCCCGCGTGGCCGGGGCCGATCAGGCGTGCCCACTGCCCGGGTTCCGCCTCCCGCTGCGCGCCGGTGCGGACGGCCCGGAGGGCGAGGGGGACCCCCGTCTGCCGTGTGGCCTCGACCTGCCGCCGCCACCGGGGATCGTCCTCCGCCGCGAGCAGGGTGAAGCCGGGGCCGACGAGGTCGAGGGTCGACGTCACGCCCGGCGGACCGCCGACGAGGCGGACGTGGGGTGCGCGTTCGCCCGGCCGGCAGCCGGCCGCGTCCAGGGCGCCGCGGCCGGCTGCCGATCCGGGGTCGGGGACGACGGCGGCGGAACGGTAGGCCGCGGTCAGGAGGAGTTCGTCGTCGATGCGGTAACCGGCGCGGTTCGCCGCGTTGGCCGTGGAGACGTCGATGACCTGGCGCGCGACGGGACGCCGCTCGGCCTCGTAGGTGTCCAGCAGGGTTTCGCCGGCGTACCCCGTCGTGACGGCGGCGAGCTTCCAGGCGAGGTTGTCGGCGTCGCCGATGCCGGTGTTCATGCCGTGCCCGCCGGTCGGCGGGACGACATGGGCGGCGTCGCCGGCCAGCAGGACGCGTGAGCGGCGGTAGGCGTCGGCGAGTCGGGCGTCCATCCGCCAGGTCATCGTGTCGCGGACCGTCACGTCCAGGTCGGGAATGCCGGCCGCCGTACGGACGAGCCCGGCCAGGAGCCGATGGCCCGTCGGATCCACCGCCGTGGCCGCGTCGGGGGCGAGCGGGTGTTGGTAGATCCAGTGGCGGTCGTTGTCGACGGCCATGAACCCGCCCCGCCCGGGGACGGTGAGGAAATAGGAGGCGCTGGCGCGGTCGGCCACCACCCGGCCCAGGGGCGCCTCGAAGCGGATGCTCAGATACCGCCCCAGGCCGGTCGGGCCCTCCATCGCGATCCCGGCTCCGGCCCGCACGGCGCTCGCGGCGCCGTCGCAGCCGACGAGCCAGCCCGCCCGCACGCGGTGCCGGCGGCCGGTGGCCGAGTCCTCCAGGTCGGCCCGTACGCCCAGGCCGTCGTCGGTGAAGGAGACCAGGCGGGTGCCGAACCGGATCCGGGGGCCGGCCAGGTCCTCGGCGCGCCGCCGCAGCACGGGCTCCAGGGCGTCCTGGGAGCAGATGACTCCCGGCGACGGTGTGTGCTCGGGGCCCTCGCCGGGCTCCTGGACAAGACCGGTGCGGACGTAGTCGGGATCGACCAGGTCGCGGCCCCGGTAGAAGTGGACCTGCTCGGCCGGCAGCCCCGCGGCGCGGACCGCCCCCTCCAGCCCCATGCGCCGGAAGATCTCCATGGACCGGGCCGAGACGCCCCGGGCCCTGGGATGGCGCGAGGTCGCGGAGCGGGCCTCGACCAGCACATGGTCCACGCCGTGGCCCGACAGCAGACAGGACAGGGCCAGACGACAGGCCCGCCTCCGACGACCAGCACGGACGTCTGCGATTCGGTCACGGCGAACCTCCTTTCACCTGCGAGATCAATGGAGTAACGGATAAATTCGATTTAGACGTTACCATGGTGGGTGACGCCGACTCCGGATCGGGAGATGCCCATGGACCAGCGGTTCACCGACGACAACCCGCGCGGCCTGTACTTCCTGACCGACCTGGTCAACGCCGTCCGGGACGGGACCGCGGCCACACCGGCCGGACTCGAAGGCGTGGTGGAGCGCCACGGCGGCCCGCCTCTGCGGCTCACCGACGCCACCGCCGAAGAGGTGCGGGAGGCCGCGGCGGCCATCGCCGGCATCCTGGACACGAAGGACGAGGACAGGGCCGCCGAGGCGATCAACACCCTGCTCGACCGCTACCCCGCCCGGCCGCGGCTGGTCCGCCTGCCGCAGCGCCCCTGGTCGCTCCACACCCGGGCCCCCCGCGACGCACGGCCGGCCCAGTGGCTGCTGTCCACCGCCGCCCTCGCCCTGGCGCTCTGGTTCAGCGAGCGCGGCTACTGCGCCTGGGGCCGCTGCGCCGCCCCCGGATGCGACCGCTACTTCATCGACACGGGGCGCCGCTCGCCGCAGCGCTACTGCTCGACCCGCTGCGGCACCCGGGTCCGGGTCGCCGCCCACCGCGATCGGAGCCGCTGATCCGCGTCGGCGCCCCTGACGGCGTTCGGATCGCCGTGTCGCAGCCGTCCACCGGACGCCCTCGCGGCCCGCCGACGCGGCGGGCGCCTCCGCCACCGGGACGAGCGGTCGGCGGGTGCGCGGTCATGGGGCGGGTTTGCCGGCACGGACCATGACGTAGCCCATCTTGTCCCGGCACAGGCCGAGGACCAGCGGATAGGCCGAGTCCAGCTGCGCGGCGACGTCGGCGCCCAGGAGTTCCTCGATCTCCCGGCGACGCTCCGCGAAGATCTGGGGGATCAGCTGGTAGGTGGGCGCGAAGTCACCGGTCCTGTCACGTACGCGGTCGACGGTGAAGCCGGCCTCCTGGGCGAGGGACGGGAAGTCGTCGAGGGAGCCGGGCAGACGAGCGAGCGCGAAGCCCGCGCGGAACAGCGCCACATCCTGCTCGGTGAACGGGACGTGCTCGAAGCAGTCCGCCAGGACGAGCCGGCCGCCGGGGCGCAGCACGCGCCCGGCCTCGCGCAGGGCACGGGGACGGTCGGCGAAGTGGGCGAACGACTCGATTGCCCACACGGCGTCGAACGACGCGTCCTCGAACGGCAGGTTCATCGCATCGGCCCGCAGGAACGCGGTGCGGTCGGCGACGCTGGCACGGGCGGCACGATCGCGGGCCTGCTCGACCTGGTCGCCGCTGGCGGTGATGCCGAGGACCCGCCCGCCGGAGGCCCGGGCGAGACGGACCGCGGGCCGTCCGGTGCCGCAGCCCACGTCCAACGCCCGTTGCCCGGGCCCCAGGGCGAGCTCGTCGATCAGCTCGTCGGTCCACCGGTCCTGCGCCGCCGTCAGCTCCTGCCACGCCTCCTCCGCCGACAGCGCCCGCCCGGGCTCCGGGCGCACCCCGCCGTCCCACATGCCCAGGTGCATGCTGTCGCCCATCGTCAGGCTGTACAGACCTCCCAAGCGGTCGTACCACGCTCCGACCTCCTGCACGGAAGGCCCCTGATCCGCTGCCCGCTCCATGACATCCTCCCCGCGCATCGGTCCGGGCCGCTGCGCCGCGCCCGGCGCCGTCGCGCCGTGCGCCCTTCAGCCTGCGGGCGGGCGAACCCGGAGGGAAGGGCGCGCGGGGCGGAACTCGGCGCACCTCGGCGCGCCCCCGGCGAGCCGGGTGACGTCGTCCCGGTCCTCCGCCGGCCGGCGGAGGACCGGCGGGGTTCCGCTGTGGCCCGCGATGAGGCGGTGCTCGCCGTCCGGACGGCCCCGGCGCCGGCGAAGGCCCGGTGCCGGCCCCTTTCGGGCGTCCGCCGGCCGGCGCGGAGAAGGCGTGTCACCGGCCGGTGGACGTTCCGGCCGGTGAACAGGGACGGGCAGCACGGCCGGGTCCAGTGCTCGTTCACGGCCGGCGCCGGTCAGGGCGTTGTCGAGTCCGTGGCGGTGTACGCCTCCAATCGGTCGGCGAGTTGTCGGGGCCGGGCGAGAGCGACCATGTGGCCGCCGTCGATCTCGTCGGGAACGATCCCGAGGCGTTCGGCGACGACGCGGCGCATGAACGCGGCAGGCAGCAAGCGGTCGTCCCGGCAGAGCAGGAACGACGTCGGCGTCGAAGGCCACGCGGACAACGGCCAGGGCGCGGCGAACGGGGTCGCGGACTGCCGGCGGCCGTGCTCGCGCGCCTGGGCGGCCAGCGCGGGCGGGACGTCATGGAAGAACAGGGCGTCCTCGTCATCGGGGTCCCGGCCGTCGCGCTCGTCCTGCTCGCGCCGGGCCCGTTCGTAACCGGTGCCGGCCCACCAGGCGCCGGGAGCCTCGCCGGGCCGCGGGATCATCGCGGTCAGCAGCACCAGTCGCCCGACGGGGGCGCGTCGGCAGACCAGCGGCGCGGTGAATCCGCCGAAGGAGTGGGCGACCAGCACGGTGCCGGTGCGGTCGCCGATCTCGGCGGCCACCGCGTCGGCGTACTCGGGCAGCCCGGCCGCGTCGTCGTCGCAGGGCAGCTCGGGCGTGGCCACGCGGTGGCCGCGGGCGCGCAGTTCGTCGGCGAGCGGGTGCCAGTACCAGGAATCGGATCCGGCGCCCGGGATGAACACGTACTCGGTCATCACGCCTGCCCCCGCCGCGTGAACTCGGCGGCCGTGGAGCCGCCGGGGAATCGGGTCCGGAAGTCCAGGACCCCCACCCAGGCGGGGCGCACCGCGATCCGGGCCATCCGCACACCGGGCCGGTCGACGGCCGCGACCTGGGCCGCGCCCTCCTCCTCGCCACCGTAGCGGCGCATGGCCAGCGCGTACTCCGGGACGATCCCGTCGACTTCGGTGACCTCGGCACGGCCACGGATCAACAGCGCCCGCGGCGGGGTCCCGGCGGCGTCGATCGTGATCGCCACATCGGGCCGGGACCGCAGCGCCGCGATCTTCCGGGCGGGGAAGAACGTGGACAGCACGACGTCCTGCCCGGTCCAGTGGAACAGCATCGGGAACACCCGCGGTGTGCCGTCGGCCGCCACGTACGCCACGCGCGCGAGCTCGGTCGAGGCCAGCAGGCCCTGCGCGATGTCGCCGTCCAGCAGACGGACATCTCCCTGCCGCAGGGCCGCCGGTTCCTCGTGGGTCGGTGTGCTCACATTCAGCTCCTTGCCTCCTCGACCGCACCGGTTGCGGTCGGCCACTGTGAGACCACCCGCGCGCGGAAAAGGAATCGGAGCCGTCAGGGCAGGGTCGCCGGCAGGCCGAACGCGCCGAAGACACGGGGCTCGAACGCGACGATCTCGGTGATCCGCCCCGCCTCGACCCGCAGCACGTCGAGCACCTGCGCCCGGTAGTCCGCCTCTCCCGGCAGCCGGACGTAGCCGGCCATGGCCGGCTGCCGGTTCGCCGCCACCGGCACACCCCGCCACCGCCCCCGGTGCAAGGGCGACCCCGGCCCCAGCGCGTTCCCGACGAAGGCGACGACCTCCGCCCGGCCGGTGAAGCGATACGGCAACGGCGGCATGGACAGCCGCACGTCCTCGCTCAGGAGCTCCGCCAGCGCCGCGACGTCGGCCCGCTCGTGGGCGGCCAGGAAACGTCGCAGCAGTTCCCGCCCCCGGTCGGCGAGGGGCGTGGCCGGGACCCGTCCGGCGCGGCGTTCCGGCAAGTGCTCCCGCAGCACCGGGCGTGCCCGCTGCAACGCGCTCTTCACCGCGGCCACGCTCGTGTCCAGCAGCGCGGCGGTCTCCGCCGCCGACCAGCCGAGCATGTCCCGCAGGATGAGCACCGCCCGCTGGCGAGGCGGCAGATGCTGGATCGCCACCACGAAGGCCAGCTCGATGGTCTCCCTGGCGACGACCACGGCCTCGGGCTCCGCCTCCCGGGCGGCCACCGGCTCCAGCAACCGGTCCGGGAACGGCTGCAGCCACCCCACCTCCGCCGACCGGCCGGGCTCACCCGGCGTCGGCTGCCGCGGCTGCCGGTCGAGGAAGTCCAGGCACACATTGGTCGCGATCCGGTACAGCCACGCCCGAAACCCGGAGCGGCCCTGGAAACTGGCGCGATAGCGCCACGCCCGCAGCAACGCCTCCTGTACCAGGTCCTCCGCGTCGTCGAACGAGCCCACCATCCGGTAGCAGTGCACCCGCAACTCCCACCGATGCCGCTCGGCGAGCCCGGCGAACGCCGCCCCGTCCGCCGCTCGTACGGCGGCGAGCGCCTCGCTGTCCGCACTCGTCCGTCCGTCCACGCCCCACTCCCCGATCCGGCCGCCACCGGCAACCCTAAGTGCTGCGGGGACGCCGCCGGGACGAGCGCTGGGCGTCCCGGCGGTCCCGGCCCGGCGCACGGTCCGCCGCGAGTACGGATGGTCGTCCCCCGGCCGGCGAGCCGTGCGGTCCCGGCGGCGACCGCCACCGGACTTTCCGGTCAGTCCCGGCGGCCGAAGTCCAGGCGGTCGGCCAGGCCGGCCGCGGTGAAGGCGGCCAGCAGCTGATCACGGCCCTCGGTGAAGTGGGCCCAGCCGTCGTAGTGGACGGGGACCACGCGGCGGGCGTCGAGGATCGCGGCGGCCTCGGCGGCCTGGGCGCTGTCGAGGACGATGCACGCGCCGTCGAAGAGGACGGGGAAGCGCGGGGCGCCGGCGAAGACGATCGCGGTGTCCACCGGAGCGAAGCGCGCGGCGATCTCCTCGACCAGGCCGAGAGAGGCGTTGTCGCCGCTGACGTAGACGGTGGGCAGGCCTTCGCCGGTCAGGACGAAGCCGACGACCTGGCCGGTGACCGGCTCGACCGCCTCACGTGCTCCGGGACCGTGGACGGCGGGCACGCCGGTCACGGTGACGGTGCCGCCCTCGGGGCGGTTCAGTTCGATCGACTCCCAGTCGTGCAGCGCCCTGGCCCGCTCCCCGAGGCGTCGCCCGCCGCCGGGAGTGGTGAGCGTGAGCGGGACGTCGGCGAGCAGGGCCCGGCCGGAGTCGTCGAGATTGTCGGCGTGCTCGTCGTGGGAGAGCAGAACGACGTCGACGCGGCCCAGGTCGGCAGGGCTGCCCGAGGAGGGCGCCGTCTTGGTCAGGAGCGGTCCGTCCGACGGGTAGTCACGAGGAGCGTCGAAGGTGGGGTCGGTCAGGAACCGCAGGCCGCCGTACTCGAAGAGGGCGGTCGGGCCACCGAAGACGTGGACGGGGAACTGGTCGCCAGCAGGCGCGCCGGAGGGAGTCACGCAGCACCACTTTCTCATGGATGAATTTGCTGTATCCGTGAGGCAATCGTACGGGGTTTCTCACGGATAGAACAAGCGGTACCATGAGAACCATGAAGGAGGACGTGATCGCCGAGCCCGTTCCGCCGCCCGCTTCGGGCGCGGAGGAGTACCCCGCCCTCGACTTCGCCAACAGCGCCGTCGCACTGCCCGGGGGGCAGCGCGTGGATCTCCTCGGCACCCCCGCGTCGGCGAACCAGTGGCTCGCCGAGCACGGTCTCGCGCCCGTCGACGCGGGACTTCAAGAGATGTGCACCGCGCAGCTGCGCTCGCTGCGTGAGCAGATCAGGTCCTTGTTCGCCTGCCGCGTCGCCGGACTTCCCGCGCTGCCCGCGGCCCTGTCCGCCGTCAACGACGCGCTGATCAGGACCCCCACCGTCGCGCTGCTGCGCTGGGACGAGAGCAACGGCCCCTACCGGGCGGTTCCGCACCCCGTCACCCAGCTCGTCGAGCACGCCCTGGCGGCCCTCGCCGCCGACGCCGCCGATCTGCTCACCGGCCCCGACGCCGAACGCCTGACCGCGTGCGGCTCCGCCCCCTGCAACCGGTACCTGCTCCGGCGCGGCCGCCGCCACTGGTGCTCCACCCGCTGCGGCGACCGGGCCCGCGCCGCCCGCGCCTACGCCCGCCGCACCCAGGGTCAGACCTGACGCCGTTCGGCAGCGGGGCCGGGACGCGGCGCACCCGGCTGTTGTGGGTGTACGAGATTCCCGGTCTCGGCGTACCCGTGCCCGCGGATCACGACACCGGGACCGGGAGGGGCTTGTCCGGCAGGAAGGCCCGCAGGAGCGCCGTGTGCGGGCGCGGCCGCGCATGCGCGATCGCGTGCCCCGCGCCCGGACGCACCGTCAACTCTCGGCCTGTCGTCCGCCGCTCATCCGTGGCGCGCCTTCTCGTGGCACCGGCCGGCTGCGGCCTCTGGCTCCGGGGAGCCAGGCGCCGAGTGAGCTCGCCGGAGGGACGCGGATCCCCGCGTAGCCTCCTACCGTCGGGCGGGGAGCACACCGACCCGAGTGAAGGATGACCGTCATGCCGGACAACGTCTGCGTCGAGGACACGGCTGTCCCGGTGACGCCCTGCCGACCGGAACCGTGGAGGCCGAGGGCGGATCTGCCGGCCGTGCGGGCCCAGCCACTGCCACCGCCGGCCCGGCCCCGCTGGTTGCGTTGGCTGCCCCAGACCCTGGTGGTCCTGGTCGCCGTCGCACTGGCGGCGACCGGCGCGGACCTGACCGCTCGTCTGTCGACCGCCGCGCTCGTCATCGGGGCCGTCCAGTTCACCGCGGCGAAGGAGGAGGGCACGGATGTCTCCTTCGGCGGCGTTTCTTCACCCAGCTCTCCTCCCCGGTACCGCCCCCGACCCCTCACCCGTGTACGCGGTGCGCGACGGCGAGCGTCTGAGGGCGGACGTCTACCTGCCCAAAAGCGCCCGCAGTGGCGCACGGCGGGCAGGGCTCCGGCGCTTGTCCTCGCACACGCGGGCGGCTTCCACACCTTCGACAAGAGCGACCCGCGCGGCACCGGACGCCGGCCGGCCGATCACGGCGTCGCCGCGATAGCGGTCGACTACCGCCTGGCCACCCCCGACCGCCCCACCTGGGGCAAGGCCTCCCAGGACCTCGTCACCGCGCTGCGCGCCGAGGGCGTCGACACCACGGTCAAGGAACTGCCCTTCGCGGAGCACGCCTTCGACGACGCGTACGGGAGCCTCACCTCCCAGACCAGCCGCTACATCCTGCGCGACTCCCTGACCCGATGACCCGACGCCTCGGTACCGCGCGGCCTCGCGCCCACCGCGTACGTCGGGACGGTACCGGGGCGGGCGCGCGGTGACGACGCGACCGCCTCGCCGCCGACCGGGATCCCCCGGCCGCCGCCGTGCGCGACGGCGCACCGCCATTCACCACGAAGGTCCGTTCGGACCGGAAGGTCTCGCTCATACCGTGTCCACTGCTATTTCTGCTTTCTCCGGAGGCTTCGGCGGAGCGATGTCCCTCTTGATGTCATTGACATCGTAGAATTCCATTTTTCCCCATCGAGGTTTCTCATCCGATACTGGCGCTCGATTTCGGCCATCTCCCACTCGGCGGAGCGCCAGTTGTCACCCTGCCCGTTCGTGACGGCCGTGTCGGACTTCTCCTGCCACGTTCCATTGGGAGGGCCGAATCCTTTCAGACCGGTCGGGGCGGGGTGGAGGCGTTCGTATTCGCGGCGGGCCGCGCAGTCCACCCGCACGTCCGCGCGCTGGGCGCGGTCGGCGTCCCACGGGGGGACGCCACGGGCAATCGGCGCATGACCGCCTGCTTGCGCCCGTCGGTCCCCGAGCGCCGCAGCAGGCCGTCGAGCAGGCGACGGCCTGCTTGCGGTACGACCGAGAGGACCGCCCCGACCGGGCCGGGTGGGGGAGTGGAGCCACCGGTTCGTCGTCGGGGCCGGCTGCCTCTTCGACGTATTGCCCGGATACGGGAAAGGCGCCGGTCCGCGAGGTACGCCGACCGGGCCCAAGCCTCCGAGGCCGCCGGCCGGCGCCCGGACGGAGTACCGCGCCTCGCCGACCGCCGTCCGCCGACCGCTGCTCGCCCGCGCCGCGCCACAGTGATCGCGAAGTCCGTGGCTGCTCCGCCATGGACCCCAATCGGCCACTCCCCAACTAAAGGCGTAGCAAAGGGAGTAGCAACACGCCTGGTGAACGGCGCCTCGCCGGAAAAGAATTCAGCCGTTTCCCTCCCTCGTCGCCCTTCCTTCGCGACCGGCCTGATCGATAAAGGCGGTTACTCGCCGCTCACCCGAACCTTGACCGGTGAGTAATAAGGCCACTACGTTTCAAATCCGCTTCGAGCACGCGCTTCATAGCGGCATTCCGCGGCGGGCTTTTCCCCGCGGGAAGCGGGTGAGCCGCCTTGTCTGTCCAGAACCCCCCACCGTGCAGTCCCACCCTTGATTCGGAGAATCATGAACTCCGCTGTGCGTTCCGAAGACGTGATCATCGGCATCACTCCGTTCGGCGAGCCCGATGCCGGGCTCACCCTGGCGGTCTGCCGGGCCGGCGGTCTCGGCGTGCTCGACCTCGGGTCCGGCGACCGGCGGGCCCGCGAGGCCCTCGCCCGGGTGCGGCGTGCGGCCCCGGGCAGGTTCGGCGTCCGGGTCGACGCACCATGCCGGCTCACCCCGGCCGACCTGGATCCGGACGGGCCGCACACCGTGGTGCTCGCGGCCGGAGCGGCGGCCGGGGAGGCGGGAAAGGCCTGGACGGCCGCCGGGCTCGCGGCGCGCTTTCGCGTGCTCGTCGAGGTCACCGGCCTGGAGGACGCACGGGACGCGTTACGCGCCGGGGCGCACGGCCTGATCGCTCGCGGCGCCGAGTGCGGCGGCCGGATCGGCGAATCGAGCACCTTCGTCCTGCTCCAGCGGCTCCTTGCCGCACCCGAGGTGAACCGGCCCGTGTGGGCGTGCGGCGGCATCGGCCCCCGGACGGCCGCCGCCGCGGTGGCCGGCGGAGCGGCCGGCGTCGTCCTCGACGGCCAACTGGCGCTGCTCGCCGAGTCGGCACTGCCCGAACCGGCCTCCGCCGCGCTGCGCGCCGTCGACGGCTCGGAAACCGTCGTCCGGGCCGGTCACCGTGTCCTGCTGCGGCGAGGTCCGGACGCCCCGCGCCTCACGGACGACGCCGGACCGCAGGAGGTGGCGGCCCTGCTGGGCGGGCGGGATCCGCGTACCCAGCTGCTCCCGGTGGGCCAGGACGGCTTCCTCGCCACCCTGTTCGCCGAGCGGTGGGGCGATGTGCGCCGGACGGTGCGCGCGCTGCGGGAGGCGGCGGCGGGCGCCGTCCGGGACGGCACGGCCGCACGGGCGCTGCGGCCCGGGTCGCCGATGAGCCGGGCGCTCGGCACCCGGCTTCCCGTCGCGCAGGGGCCGATGACAAGGGTGAGCGACGGGCCCGCTTTCGCCGCGACGGTGGCGGCGGACGGAGCACTGCCCTTCCTCGCCCTGGCGCTGGCGGACGGCACGCGGACGCGGACGATGCTGACCGAGACCCGGGACGCGGTGGCCGGCCGGCCCTGGGGAGTGGGAGTCCTCGGCTTCGCGCCGGAGGACGTGCGTGCGGCTCAGCTGGAGGCCGTACGGGAGGTGCGGCCGACTCACGCGATCATCGCCGGTGGGCGGCCGTCCCAGGCCCAGGCCCTGGAGCGGGACGGCATCCGGACGTTTCTGCACGTGCCCTCGCCGGGGTTGTTGCGGCAGTTCCTCCAAGCCGGGGCACGCCGGTTCGTGTTCGAGGGCTCGGAGTGCGGCGGGCATGTGGGGCCGCGCGGCAGCTTCGCGCTCTGGGAGGCCCAACTGGCCGTCCTGGAGGATTTCCTGGAGGAGGGTCACCAGGCCCAAGACCTCGAGGTGTTCTTCGCGGGCGGAGTGCACGACGAGCGGTCGGCGGCGATGGTCGCCGCCCTGGCCGCGCCGCTGACCGCGCGCGGCGCGGCCGTCGGTGTGCTGATGGGGACCGCGTATCTGTTCACCGAGGAGGCCGTTTCCCTCGGGGCGATCCGGCCGCTCTTCCAGCAGCAGGTGCTGGGGGCCGAGCGCACCACGCTGCTGGAGTCCGCGCCGGGGCACGCGACGCGGTGCGTACCCAGCCCGTTCACCGCCGGTTTCCGCGACCAGGAGGCCCGGCTGCGCGCCGAGGGCGTGCCGGACCGGCAGATCTGGGAGGAGCTGGAGAGACTCAACGTCGGCCGGCTGCGCATCGCCAGCAAGGGCGTCGACCGGTCCGCCGACGGCCGCCTCACTCCGGTCGACGAGCCGCGCCAGCTCGCCGAGGGGATGTTCATGGCCGGCGAGGTGGCCGTGCTGCGCTCGGCGACCACCACCGTCGCGGCGCTGCACGAGTCGGTGACGACGGGCGCCGCCGAGCACCTCGCCCGGCGGACGTCGCGGTCGGCCCCGGCGAGCGAGGCGCGGGAGCCGGTCCCGCCCGCTCCGCTCGACGTCGCCGTCGTCGGCATGGCGTGCATGTTCCCGCAGGCGCCCGACCTGCCCGCCTTCTGGGCGAACGTGGTCTCCGGAGTGGACGCGGTGAGCGAGGTCCCGCCCGAACGCTGGGACCCGGAGGTCCATCATGGCGAGTCCACCCCGTCCAAGTGGGGCGGCTTCCTGCCCCGCATCCCCTTCGACCCCCTGCGCTACGGCATCCCGCCGACGTCCCTCGGCAGCACCGAACCGGTGCAGCTGCTGTCCCTGGAGGCCGCCCGGCGCGCTCTGGAGGACGCGGGATACGGCGACGGGGGACGTGGGTTCGACCGCTCCCGCACTTCCGTGGTGTTCGGCGCCGAGGCCGGCAGCGACCTGTCGAACGCGGCCACGCTGAGGGCGGTGCTGCCCTCGTACTACGGCCGCGTCCCCGCGGGCCTGGACGACCAGCTCCCGAGGCTCACCGAGGACTCCTTCCCCGGCATGCTCGCCAACGTCATCTCGGGAAGGATCGCCAATCGGCTCGATCTCGGCGGCGCCAACTTCACCGTCGACGCCGCCTGTGCCTCGTCACTGGCCGCGGTGGACGTCGCCTGCAAGGAGCTGGCCGCCGGCACCTCCGACGTGGTGCTGTGCGGCGGCGCCGACCTGCACAACGGCATCAACGACTACGTCCTGTTCTCCTCGGTGCACGCCCTGTCTCCCACCGGCCGCTCACGCGCCTTCGACGCCTCGGCGGACGGCATCGCGCTCGGCGAGGGCATCGCCTGCGTCGTCCTCAAGCGCCTCGCGGACGCCGAGCGGGACGGCGACCGGATCTACGGCGTCATCAAGGGCCTGGGCTCCTCCAGCGACGGCCGCTCACTCGGTCTGACCGCGCCCAGGCCCGAGGGCCAGCGTTCGGCTCTGGAGCGCGCGTATCGCAACGCGGGCGTCTCACCGGCCGACATCGGTCTCGTCGAGGCGCACGGCACCGGGACGGTCGTCGGCGACCGCACCGAACTGCGCATCCTCAGCGAGGTGTTCGCCGAGGCCGGGGCGAGCCCGGGCGGCTGTGCGCTCGGGTCGGTGAAGTCGCAGATCGGTCACACCAAGTGCGCCGCCGGTCTCGCCGGAATGATCAAGACACTGCTGGCCCTGCACACCGGAGTCCTGCCGCCCACCCTGCACGTCGAGACTCCCAACCCGGCCTGGGAGGCGGACACCAGCCCCTTCGCCTTCCACACCGAGGCCCGGCCGTGGGCGGCGCCCGCGGAGGAACGGATGGCCGGGGTGAGCGCGTTCGGCTTCGGCGGAACCAACTTCCACGTGGTGCTGGCCGCTCACGCCGATGGCGTACCGCCCGTGCGGGGACTCGACGTCTGGCCGGCCGAACTGTTCGTCTTCCGCGGACGGGACGAGGCCGCGGCACACCGGGCGATGGAGGAACTCCTCGAAACCGCTCGGTCCCGTGGCCGGTCGTGGCCGCTCCGGGACCTCGCGCTGAGCGCGGCCCGGCGGTCGGACGCGAGCGGGGACCCGGCCCGGGTCGCCGTCGTGGCGACGGACGTGGACGACCTGGTCGAGAAGTTGCGGCAGGCCCTGGCCGACCCCGCCGGGCACGCTCCGGCGCGTGGCGTCCACCGGGCCGGTCCCGGCGGCCCGGGCCGCGCCAAGGTCGCCTTTCTCTTCCCCGGCCAGGGCAGCCAACGCACCGGCATGCTCGCCGACCTGTTCGTCGCCTTCCCCGAGCTGCGCCCCTATCTGGAGCTCGCCCGCGCCCACGTCGACACCCTGTATCCGCCTGCCGCCTTCGACGAGACCGCACGCGAGAGGCAGCGGGCCGCGCTGACCGACACCCGCGTGGCACAGCCCGCTCTCGGCGTCGCGGGACTCGCCGTGCACGCCGTGCTCACCGCGGCCGGGGTGCAGCCGGACATGGCCGCCGGGCACAGCTACGGCGAACTGGTGGCGCTGTGCGCGGCCGGCGCGCTGACCCCCGAGACGCTGCTGGAACTGAGCGCGGAGCGAGCGGCGGCGATTCTCCGGGCCGCGCGGTCCGCCGGGGGCGACCCCGGGACCATGGCCGCGGTCTCGGCCGGTGCCGAGGACGTCGCGCAGGCGCTCAAGACGGCGTCCGCACCGGACGGCGTCGTCGTCGCCAATCGCAACTCGCCCGGGCAGACGGTGATCTCGGGACCGACGGACGCCGTCGCCGAGGCCGTCCGGCTGCTGCGCGAGGCAGGCCTCGGCGCCAAGCGCGTCCCCGTCGCCTGCGCGTTCCACAGCCCTCTGGTCGCCGCCGCCTCCGACCGGTTCGCCGAGGCGCTCGCGGCCCGGCCGGTGCACGCGCCCGAGTTCCCGGTGTGGTCCAACCGCACGGCCGCCCCGTACGCCGCCGACGCCGACGCGGTGCGCGCCGAACTCGCCGCCCAGATCGGCGCCCCGGTCGCCTTCGTCGAACAGATCGAGGCGATGTACGAGGCGGGGGCCCGCGTCTTCGTCGAGGCCGGTCCCGGCTCGGTTCTGACCCGGCTGGTCGGGCAGATCCTCGGCGACCGCGCGCACCGCACGGTGGCCTGCGAACCCCGGCCGGGCAGCGGCCTGCGCGGCCTGCTCGACGCTCTGGCCGAGCTCGCCGTCGCCGGGCTGCCGGTGTCCGCCGGGTGGCTGCTGCGCGGCCGGAACGCGGTGGACGCGACACGCACCCCGGCGCCGAAGCCCCCCGGATGGACGGTCGACGGACAACTGGTCCGCACCGCCGACGGCGCCCTCCTCCCCGGTGCGCTCGCACCGGCCCGACGAGTCACGGAGACCCTGGAGACGACTGTGACGACGAACCCCCCGCACGGCGCCCCGTCCGACCAGGACACGCTCATCTCCGAATTCCTGCGCACCAGCCGGGAGATGATCGCCGCCCAGCGGGACGTGCTGCTCACCTACCTCGGAACCGCCCCCGGCGCGCGGTCCGTCCCCTCCCCGGCGGCCCCACAGGTGATCCGGGCCGTCCCGCAGCTCCCCCCGGCGCAGCCGCGGACGGAGGAACCGGAACGGGACACGCCGGCCGCCGCCGCAGGACCGGCGGCCGTGGAGCCCGCCGGGACGGCCGACGTCCAGCAGGTCGTGCTGGACATCATCAGCGAGCGCACCGGCTACCCCGTCGACATGATCGAGCCGGACCTCGACCTGGAGGCGGACCTCAGCATCGACTCCATCAAGCGGGCGGAGATCGCGGGCGAACTGGCCCGGCGCCTGGGCGCCGGGGCCGGCTCCGACCTCGCCGCCCTGGACGACGACGCGCTGGAGGAACTGGCCAAGGCACGGACGGCCGCCGCGGTGACCGACTGGCTGACCGCGCGGATGGACGGACCGGCCCCGGACGGACTGGCCGAGGACGGACCGGCAGAGCGGGCCGCCGCCCCGGCGGCGGTGGAGCCCGGACAGGACGCGGTCACCGGCGAGCCCCCCGGGCGGTACCTCCTGCGTCCGGTGCTCCTCGACGAGCAGGCCGACGCCCGCACCGACCCGTCGACCGTGCTCGCGGGCACCCGCTGGATCCTGCTCGGTGACGCGCCCGAGGCCGCCGAACGCCTGGCGTCCCACGGCGCCGAGGTCGGCGTACGCGCTCCGGACCACCTCCTGTCGGAGGCCGACGGCCCGGTGGACGGCGTGCTCTGGTCAGGAGCGCTCGCGGCCACCGGCGACGTGCCCTCGCTGCCCGCCTCGTTCCCCGTGCTGAAGGCCGCCCTGGCACGCGGCCCACGATGGCTGCTGGCCGTCCGCCCCGCCGACGGCGAGGCGCCCGACCCCCGGACCGCGGGGCTGCGAGGTCTGTTCCGGACCGTGGCGCGCGAGTATCCGCAGACGGCGGCCCGGACCGTCGAGGTCGCCGACGCCTCGCCGTCCGCGCTCGCGCACGCCGTGGTCGCCGAGGCCGTCGCGCCGGACCGGACACCGGTCGTGCTGCGGACGGCGGCGGGCCGGCACGGCTTCGAACTGACGTCGGCGCCGCTCGGCGCGCTCGGCAGCACGGGCGCCGGACCGGCCGGGGAAGGCGTCGCGGAGGCCACCGCGCTCGGCCTGGACCAGGACTCGGTGGTCCTGCTGGCAGGAGGGGCGCGGGGCATCACCGCGCAGTTCGCCGCCGTGCTCGCCGGCGCCGCACGCTGCCGCCTGGAACTGCTCGGCCGCACCCCCGCTCCGGACGGTCCGGAGGCCGCGGACACCGCGTCCGCGCGCACCCCGGCCGAGCTGCGCGCCGCGCTCGCCGCCCGCGGCGGACTGAAGCCGGCCGAGATCAACCGCGCCGCCGAACTGCTGCTCGCCCAGCGGGAGATCACGGCCACCCTGACCGAGATCACCGCGCTGGGCGGCCGGGCCCGCTACCGGTCGGTCGACCTCCGCGAGCCGGAGGCGGTACGGCAGACGGTGAAGGAGGTCCACGCCGAGCACGGCCGGCTCGACGGCGTGGTGTACGCGGCCGGTGTGATCGAGGACCAGCTCATCGCCGCGAAGAGCGCGGAGTCCTTCCGACGCGTCTACGCCACGAAGGCGACCGGCGCCGACGCCCTGCTCATGGCGTTGGAAGAACTGCCCGAACCGCCCGCGTTCACCGTGCTGTTCGGCTCGATATCGGCCGTCCTGGGCAATCGCGGCCAGGTGGACTACGCGGCCGCCAACGACGCGCTGGAGACCCTCGGCGCGGCCTTCGCCGCCCGCACCGGACGGCGCGCGGTGACCGTGCACTGGGGCCCCTGGGCGCCCTCGGCCGGTCACACCGGCATGGTCGGGGCCGAGCTGGCCCGGGAGTACGCCCGCCGCGGCGTCCGGCTGATCGATCCGGAGGAGGGGACCGCGGCGCTGCTGCGGGAACTCGCCTGGGGCGAGGAGTCCGCCACCGCCGTCGTCTACACCGCCTCGGGCTGGTGACGGTCGTGGTGGCGCCGCCCCGACACGGCCCCGGCACGCGGACCACGGCCGCACGACAGGTGCCGGTGGCCATCGTCGGGATGGCGGTGCTGCTGCCGGGCGCCGCGGACCTGGACGCCTACTGGCGCAACCTGCGCGACGGCGTGGACGCGATCGGCGAGGCGCCGGAAGGGCGCTGGGACACCGAGTACTACCACCCGGGCACCGCCTCCGGCCCGGCCGTCGCGAACCAGGTCTACGCCCGCCGCGGCGGGTTCGTGGACGGGCTCGCGCGGGTGGAGGTCACCCGGTTCGGGATCATGCCGGGCTCGGTGGCCGGTACCGAGCCCGACCAGCTCATCGCCCTGCACGTGGCGTCGGCCGCCCTCGACGACGCGGGTGGTGCGGCTCGCCTCCCCGACCGGGGGCGGGTCGGCGTCGTCCTGGGCAGGGGCGGCTATCTCACGCCCGGCCTGGCCCGGCTCGACCAGCGGGTCCGCACGGCCGGCCAGCTGGTCCGCACACTGGCCGAGCTGCTCCCCGACCTGACGGGAGACCAACTCGGAAGGGTGCGCGCGGCGTTCACCGAGCGTCTCGGCCCCGACAGCCCCGAGTCCGCGATCGGCCTGGTGCCCAATCTCGCCGCCTCACGGGTCGCCAACCGGCTCGATCTGCGCGGGCCCGCGTACACGGTGGACGCCGCCTGCGCCTCCTCACTGGTCGCCGTGGACCAGGCGGTGGGCGAACTCGCCTCCGGGCGGTGCGACGTGATGCTCGCCGGCGGCGTCCACCACTGCCACGACATCACGCTGTGGAGCGTCTTCTCCCAGCTGCGCGCACTCTCGCCCAGCCAGCGCATCCGGCCCTTCCACCGGGACGCCGACGGCATCCTGATCGGTGAGGGGACGGGCGTCGTCGTCCTCAAGCGACTGGCCGACGCCGAGCGAGCCGGAGACCGGATCTACGCCGTGGTCCGGGGCACCGGCGTGGCGAGCGACGGACGGGCGGCCGGGCTCATGAACCCCGACCCCGGTGGTCAGGCGCAGGCGGTGCGGCAGGCGTGGCGGGCGGCCGGACTCGACCCCGCCGAACCGGCCTCGGTCGGCCTGCTGGAGGCGCACGGCACCGCGACCCCGGCAGGCGACGGCGCCGAACTGGCCACGATCGCCGAGGTGTTCGGCCCTGGAGACGGCGACGCCGTGCTGGGATCGGTCAAGTCGATGATCGGGCACGCCATGCCGGCCGCCGGGGTCGCGGGTCTGGTCAAGGCCGCGCTCGCCGTCCACCACCGCACGCTCCTTCCGACGCTGCACTGCGAGGACCCGCACCCCGCCCTGGCCCGCACCCGGTTCCGCACCCTGGAGAAGGCCGCCGACTGGGAGACCACCGCGCGCGGGCCCGTGCGCCGGGCCGCCGTCAACGCGTTCGGCTTCGGCGGGATCAACGCGCACGTGGTGCTGGAGGAGGCTCCGGGCGCCCGCGGGCCCCGAGCGAGCGCGCCGGTCCGCCCGGTCCTCGCGGTCGCCGAGCCCGAGCGTGTCCTGCTGCTCGCCGCCGACTCCCCGGCGCGCCTCGCCGCCCTGCTGGACGCCGACGACCGCACCGTACGGGCCGCCGGCCTCGACCCCGGCCGCCCGCACCCGGAGGCGGCCCCCGCCCGACTCGGCATCGTCGGCCCGACGGCCAAACGGCTCGCTCTGGCCCGCCGCGCCGTCGCCCGGCAGCGAGGCTGGCACGGACGCGGCGACGTCTGGTTCCGGCCGAGCCCCCTCCTGGGCGCCGGCCACCGCGGACCGGCGTTCCTGTTCCCCGGCCTGGAGGGCGAGTTCTCCCCGCAGGTCGACGACGTGGCCGCCCATTTCGGCCTGCGCGCCCCCACGGTGGACGGAAACCGGACCGGCGACGTGGGCCGGCACGGTCTCGGCGTGTTCGCCGTCGGCCGTCTCCTCGACGCGGCGCTGCGCCGCAGTGGGATCGTGCCGGACGCGGTCGCCGGACACAGCGTCGGCGAGTGGACGGCCATGGCCGCGTCCGGGCTGTACTCCGGGGACGAGGTCGACGCGTTCATGGCCGCCTTCGACCCCGACTCGGTGACGGTCCCCGGTCTCGCCTTCGGCGCGATCGGCGCATCCGCCGAGCACGTCCTGGCCGCCCTGCGCGACGAGGGCGGAAGCCGGGCGGGCCTGGTCCTCTCCCACGACAACGCACCCGGTCAGTCGATGGTGTGCGGTCCGCAGGCGGCGGTGGAGGACTTCGTACGGGCGCGTCGCGCCGAGGGCGTCCTCAGCCAGATTCTGCCGTTCCGCTCGGGATTCCACACGCCGATGCTGCGTCCCCATCTCGGACCGATCGAGGAGGCCGCCCGCCGGTTCCGGCTGCATCCGCCGCACACCCCGCTCTGGTCGGGCACGACCGCCGCGCCGTTCCCCGAGGACGAGCCGGGGATCCGGGCCCTCTTCGTCCGGCATCTGCTGGAACCCGTGCGGTTCCGGCAGCTGACCGAGGCTCTGCACGCGGCCGGTCACCGGGTGTTCGTCCAGGTCGGCCCCGGCCGGCTCGGCTCGCTCGTGAGCGACACCCTGGGCGGTCACGACCACCTGGCGGTCGCCGCCAACTCGCCCCACCGCACCGGCCTCGCCCAGTTGCGCCGGGTGGCCACCGCGCTGTGGACGGCGGGTTCGACGGTGACGCCCTCCCTGCAACCCGTCGAGGCGGCGACCGCATCTCGACGCCCGCCCGTACAACTGGACTTGAGCGGCGCCCTGGTGTCCCTCGCGCCCGAGCGCGTCACCGGGCTCCGGGCCGAGCTGCGGACGCCCGCGCACGCGCCGCTCCCGGCCCGTCCGTCGCCGCTGGACGCCCTCGTCGAGAGCTCCCCGATGGCCGCCGAACTGAGCGCTCTGCTGAGCGAGACCGCGGACACGGCCGCCGCCCTCATGTCCGCGAGGACGGCGCCTGCCGCGCCTGCCGCGCCTGCCGGGTCTCCCGGGCCGCGGCACACGACCGTCCGCGTCTCGCCCGACACCATGCCCTACCTCCTGGACCACTGCTTCTTCCCCCAGCGGCCCGGCTGGCCCGAAGTCGCCGACCGGTGGCCGGTCGTCCCGGCCACGACCATCGTGCAGCACATCGTGGACGCCGCGCAGGAGACGGCCCCCGGCGGGGTGCCGGTCGCCGTGCACGGCGCGCGGTTCGACGAGTGGCTCACCGCCACCCCGGCCGTCGACGTGCCCGTGACCGTGACGCCGAAGAAGCCGGGCCTTCTCGCCGTCTCCTTCGGCCCGCGGGCCCGCGCCACCGTGGAGCTCGCCGCCGCGTACCCCGCCCCGCCCCCCGCGCCATGGACCACCGATCCCGGAGCCGAGCACGCACCCGCCCACACCGCCGCCCAGCTCTACGCCGAGCGCTGGATGTTCCACGGCCCGGCGTTCCAGGGCGTCAGCGAACTCACCGCGATCGGCGACCGCCATGTGCGCGGGCGTCTCACCACCCCGGCCGCGCCCGGCGCGCTGCTGGACAGCGTCGGCCAGATCCTCGGCTACTGGATCATGGCGACCCGTGACGAGCGCAGCGTCGTGTTCCCGGTCGGGATGCGCGAGACGCGGTTCTACGGGCCGCACCCGGCGCCCGGCACGGAGGTGGAGTGCCTGGTGCGGATCACCTCGCTCACCGACGCCTTCCTGGAGGCCGACGTACAGCTGAGGACCGGGGACACCGTGTGGGCGGAGCTGTACGGCTGGCAGGACCGCCGCTTCGACAACGACCCGCGGACCCGGCCCGTCGAGCGCTTCCCGGATCGCAACACCCTGTCCGAGGCGCGGCCGGGCGGCTGGCGGCTGGTGCACGAGAGGTGGCCGGACCTGGCGTCCCGGGAGCTGATCATGCGCAACTGCCTGGGCGGCCCGGAGCGCGTGGAGTACGCACGGCACGCGCCGCGCGGCCGTCGGCAGTGGCTGCTGGGGCGCATCGCGGCCAAGGACGCGGTGCGGCAGTGGCTCTGGGACCGGGGCGAGGGCCCGATCTTCCCCGCGGAACTGCGGGTGCACAACGACGAGGCGGGCCGCCCGTACGTCACCGGCGTGCACGGGCGGGACCTGCCCGCGCTGGACGTCTCGCTGGCGCACTGCGCGGAGGCGGCCGTCGCGATCGTCCGGCCGCACCGGACCGGCCCCGGCCCCGGCATCGACATCGAGGAGGTCGCCGACCGCACCCCGCAGGCCCTCGCCGCCGTCCTCGACGGGGACGAGCTGCGGCTGCTCCACCGCCTGTCGGCCGAATCCGGCGAGAGCGAGGCCCTGTGGTTCACCCGTTTCTGGGCGGCCAAGGAGTCCGTCGCCAAGGCGGAGGGCACCGGACTCGGCGGCCGGCCGCGGGACTTCGCCGTGCGCGACGCGTCGCCGGCCGGCGACCGGCTGGCCGTCGCCGGCCGCCTGGAACACACCTACACCGTGCACTGCGTGCAGGCCACCAACCCGCCCCGGCTGCCGGAGCGCGCGTACACGGTGGCGTGGACGACGGGAACCCCGACCGCCAAGGAGTACGACGTCCGATGACAGCACCCACCCCCCGCACCCCCGTCACCGCCGACGAGGAGTCCGTCCTCGCCGACCTCACCGGCATGCTGGCGCGGCTCCTGGAGGACGAGTACGGCCTCGAGGACGCCGAGATCGGCATGGGGACGACCTTCAACCGCGACCTGGAGCTGGAGAGCATCGACCTCGTCACCCTGGCCGGGCTGCTCCAGGAGCGGTACGGAGACCGGGTCAACTTCGCGGAGTTCCTGGCCGGCATGGAGTTCGACGAGATCATCGAGCTGACCGTCGGGCGGCTGGTCGAGTACGTCGTGACCAGTCTGAAGGCCGGAGAGGCGAGCTGAGCCATGGCGATGGTCGACACCGGCGCCGTCCGGTTGCACGTCCAACGGATCGGTCCCCGGGCGGGCCGGCCCCCCACCGCCACCGTGGTGCTGGTGCACGGCCTGCTCACCGACAGCCTGGCCAGCTACTACTTCACCGTCGCACCGGCGTTCGCGGCCGCCGGTCTCGACGTCGTCATGTACGACCTGCGCGGCCACGGGCGCAGCGAACGCCCCGCCGAGGGCTACACGGTGGAGCACAACATCGACGACCTGGAGGCGCTGCTCGACCGGCTGGCGGTGACCGGTCCGGTGCATCTGGTCGGCAACTCCTTCGGCGGCACGATCGCGTTCGGCTTCGCGGCCCGGCGCCCCGAGCGGGCGGCGAGCGTCAGTCTCATCGAGTCCGAACCGGCCACCGCCGCCTGGGCGAAGAAGCTGGGCGGCATCCTGGACCGCGTCATGACCCAGCTCGCCCACAACGAGCCCGACGCGATCGCCTGGATCGGCGCCCACCGCGGGCACAACACCGCGCGCCTGGCCAAGGGCGCGGCCCGGCTGGCCCGTGAGACCACCCTGGGCCGGGACATCCCGGCCAGCGGGGTCCTGACGGCCGACCGGATCGCGGCGGTGCGCTGCCCGGTGCTCGGCCTGTACGGCGGCGACTCCGACCTCGCCGAGCTCGCGCCCTGGCTGGCGTCGGCGCTTCCGGACTGCCGGACCGTGGTGATCCCGGGGCACGAGCACTCGGTCCTGGTGGAGGCATCCGGGACGGTCGGCGGGCACGTCCTGGCACTCGTCGAGGAGACCGGCCGCCCCACCGGGCGGGTGGCGGCGGAGGTGGCCGGGTGAGCCGCTTCCTCTTCGTCGTCCCGCCGCTGGTCGGGCACATCAACCCCACCGTCGGCGTCGCCGCCGAACTCGTCGCCTCGGGACACGAGGTGGCGTGGGTGTGTCCCGACCCGCCGCTGGTCGGCCGGCTGGCGGGCCCCGGGGCCGGGCCCGTCATGGGGTGCGCCGGGGCGCCCCGGGGCGAGCGGCCGACCGGGCTGCGCGGCCCGGAGGCACTGAAGTTCCTGTGGGACCGGTATCTGCTGCCGCTGGCCGAGGCCATGGCCCCCGGCGTCCGGGCCGCCGTCGAGGCGTTCCGGCCGGACGTCGTCGTCGCCGACCAGCAGGCGTTCGCGGGCGGGCTGGTCGCGGAGCGGCTGGGCCTGCCGTGGGCGACGTCGGCGACCACGTCGGCCGAGTTCACCGACCCCCTCGCCGGGCTTCCCAAGGTCGGTCAGTGGGTGCGGCAGCGGCTGGCCGGGCTCCGGGAGGCCGTCGGGGATCCGGCGGGCACGGCCGACCCCCGCTTCTCACCGCATCTCGTCCTCGCCTTCAGCACGCCGGAGCTGGCGGGCGAGGCGCACGACGGGGTCTGCTGGGTCGGTCCCTCGGTCACGGCGCGTCCGCCGGCCGCCGGCTTCCCGTGGGAGTGGCTCGACCCCGGCCGCACCACCGTCCTGGTCACCCTGGGCACCGCGAACGCGGACGCCGGCGGCCGGTTCCTCGACGTGTGCCGGAGCGCGCTGCGGGAGCGGGCCGACCGGGTGCAGGCGGTGATCGCCGATCCCGGTGGCGTGCTCCCGGCGCGGGGCGACGACGAGGATGTGCTGGTCGTGCCGTCCGTGCCGCAACTCGCCCTTCTGGAACGCGGCGTCGGCGCGGTCGTCTGCCATGCCGGCCACAACAGTGTGTGCGAGGCGCTGTGGCACGGAGTCCCGCTCGTGGTGGCTCCCATCCGGGACGACCAGCCGGTGGTCGCCGGGCAGGTCGTGGACGCCGGGGCAGGGGTGCGGGTCCGGTTCGGGCGGGTCACCGTCCAGAAGCTGGTCTCGGCGGTCGACTCCGTCCTGGACGACCCCGCATACCGCCTCGGGGCCCGCCGGATCCGCACGGCGTTCCGTTCCGCGGGCGGCGCGCGTGCCGCCGCGCTCCGGCTCGGTGAACTGGACGCGACGTCCCAGAAGCCCGCGGGCACGAGGGGACGACGTTCGTGATCACCTGTGCCGGCGGAGCCGGGCGCCCTCGTGTCCCTCCCACGGACTCCGATCAGCCGATTCAACCCCACTGCGTACGGTGACCAGCCAGGGAGTTCAGATGAGCGAAGAAACCGACCCCGCTGTCCGGATCGCCCGGCTGCGGCTCGCCTACCAGGCGGACATCGCCGCCGGTCCGGAGTGCTTCTTCGAGCCGCGCCGCACAAGCTGCCCATGGTGTGGTTCACGGCAGCTGACCATCCGTCTGCGCACCACCGACCTGCTCCAGCACAAGCCGGGCCGTTTCGTTCTCGACCGGTGCGGGGACTGCGGTCACATCTTTCAGAACCCTCGGCTGAGTGCGCGGGGACTGGATTTCTACTACCGGGACTTCTACGACGGGCTCGGCGAGAAGAAGCTCGGTGACACCTTCGGGGGCCGTACGAAGATGTACCGGGGGCGGGCGGAGTCGATGCTGCCGTACGACTCCGCGCCGAAGAAGTGGCTGGACGTCGGGACCGGGCACGGTCACTTCTGCGCGGTCGCGCGGGACGTGCTGCCCCACACCGTGTTCGACGGACTCGACTTCACCGACGGCGTCGAACTGGCCGAGCGGGAGGGCCGGGTGGACCGCGGCCACCGGGGCAGCTTCCCCGACCTCGCACCCGAACTGCACGGCGACTACGACGTGGTGAGCATGTTTCACTACCTGGAGCACAGTACCGAGCCCGAACGCGAACTGCGCGCGGCCTGGGAGACGGTACGGCCCGGCGGGCATCTCCTCATCGAGGTGCCGGACCCCGAGAGCCGTTGTGCGAGGCTCCTGGGCCGCTGGTGGCTGCCCTGGCTCCAGCCGCAGCACCTGCACTTCGTCCCGGTGGCCAATCTGCGGGAGCGGCTCACGGAGATGGGCTTCACGGTGGTCGCCGAGCAGCACGCCGAGCCGCATGATCCGGTCGACCTGCTGGCCGCCGTATGGCTGTCCCTGAACCACGCGGCGCCGCGCGAGGACGCGCCGTGGCTGCCCGAGCCACCGAGCGGGCTGCGCCGCACGCTGCGCGGGGCGCTGCTGCTCGCCGGGGTTCCGGCGCTGGTGGCGGGCACCCTGCTCGACCGGTTCGCGGTGCGGCCGCTGTCCTCCCGGCTCCGGATCTCGAACGCGTACCGGATCGTGGCCCGGCGCGACTGACGGGCGGGGCGAGGCGCCGCCCCGCTCCCGGCCGCTCAGGCGCGCCGGGCTGCGATCCGTCGCCGGTACGCCCGCTGCCGGCACGGCGCCCCGCGGCGCCGGGAATCCGCACGCCCGGCCGCGACGGCCCTCCCGCACGCCTCGCACGGCAGGCCCGGGCCCCGGCCGCCGTCACGGGCACGCGTGACGGACGTCCGGCGGGCCCGGTCCGCCGAGGGGCGCGAGCAGGCGGTGGGGCTCGGCGGAGTCGCGGCCGGGCGGGTGTACACCGGTCCCGCGTCCGGTCAGCGCGGTTCTCGGATGCCGTCGATGATGCGGGTCCAGTTCTCGCTGCCGTGCCCGTTCTCGATCGCGCGCCGGTAGTGGGCCTGCACGGCCAGGGGGAGCGCGAGGTCGAGGCCGAGTGACGTGCTGGTCTCGACGATGTGGTCGGACGTCGCGCCCATCATGGTGACCGTGCTGAGGTCGCCGGGATGTTCTCCGGCATCGAGCGCGATGCCGGGGTTCTCTTCGCCGGCCCTCAGGATGTCGCCGATCGAGTCGGCGAGGGAGAGCAGCTCCGGCAGCGCTTCTTCGGCCTTCATTCCCGCGGTGCCCAGCATCGCGGTGGCGTGCATCAGTCCGGACAACGCGGTGAGGAACACCGTGAGCTGGGCTTGGTACATCATCTGGGCGAGGCCCGGGTCCTCGCCCAGATGCTTCGGCGTTCCCAGCAGTGCCAACGCCGCCGAATGGCGCTCCAGCACGCGGTCGTCGCCGCTGTAGTAGACATGGGCCGCCTCCGTGCCGACCATCGGCGCGGGAACCATGACGCCTCCGGTGAGGAAGGCGGCGTCGTGGCCCGCCGCCCAGGCCGCCGCCTCGCGTGAGCGGTCGGGGGTGTCGGAGCTGAGGTTGACCAGCGTCCGGCCGGCGAGCGATCCGGTGGCGCTGCCGAGGACGTCGTACATCGCCTGGTAGTCGGTGAGGCTGAGGATCACAAGGTCACTCGCTTCGACCGCTTCGCCGGGCGTCGCCGCGAGCGCCGCCCCGTCGGCGACGACGCCGTCGGCCCGACCGGCGGTGCGGTTCCAGACGGTGACCCGGTGGCCGGCGGTGAGGAGGGTGCGGGCCATCGCCTGGCCCATCGGGCCGAGCCCGATCACGGTGACGGCGCTGTCTCGCTTGGTGGTGCGGTTCTGTTGTTCGTTCACCCCTCCATGCTCAAAGAGCGTCACCACTCTCGGAAGTACCTACTATTTTCTGCGGTACTCACCTTTTCGTAAGGAGGATCAGCGATGGCCAAGGCGCCGAGACGCGGGCCTTACATCTGCGGCATCGACGCTGCGCTCGACGTGGTCAGCGGCAAGTGGAAGGGGCTGATCCTCTGGGAACTCGACACCCATCGCGTACGCCGCTTCGCCGAGCTCCGTCGCGGCCTGCCGGGAGTGAGCGAGAAGATGCTGACGCAGCACTTGCGCGAGATGGAGGAGGACGGTCTCGTGCACCGGGAGGTCTATGCCGAGGTGCCGCCGCGGGTGGAGTACTCCCTGACCGAGCACGGGCGCACGCTCAATCAGGCGCTCGGGCCGCTCGGCGCCTGGGGGGCCGAGCGGATGCGTCGCGAAGGATCCGAAGCGGTCGACGCAGCCGGGACCTCGCACGGGTGAGCATCCCGGCCACCGACCCCGTGAGCGCGTGCCGCTCCTGAGAGCTGAACGCGAACTCGCGGCCGGGTCCATGCCGACTGCCTGCGCGTCATGAACCCGGCCGACCGGCAAGCCGACCCCGCGGGCACCGCGTCCGTGCTCGCCTACGGCTCCCTCCACACCGCCCAGCAAGCCCTCCCGGAGTACCGGCGCAACGCCGCCCGCGCCCTCGCCTGCTGGGGCGACAGCCTCGCCGCGACCGCGCCGGAACTCGCCGGTCGCGTCCAGGGCGTGGCGTTCGATGCGGACACCGGCTGCCTGGATGTCGTCCCCGACGCCCCCGCGACCCCCACCGTGCTCCTGGCGGCTGCCTGCCGACGGCCGGCGAATGGGCCGAGCGCCTCGCCGCCCGAGCGGAGCCGGCACCGGCGCGCGCCCTGACAAGCAGGACCCGCTCCTCTGATCTACGAGGTTCCGGTATCGGGTTTCAGCTACCGGACATTGGGGAGATCAACATAAAATATGGGAGGTTGTCATGGTATTTAGTCAGTTCGATGCTCTGGCCCATATATATGAGGAGTTCTCTGGTCTGCCGTTCCGTCAGCACCTGGAGTTCCCGAGTGTCCGGTCCCTGGTCGGCCCGGCTGCGGAAGCGCGCGTGCTGGATCTCGGGTGCGGCAGTGGTGTCTACAGCCGTTGGCTGGCCGAGCGTCCGACGGCGTCGGTCACCGGGCTCGACGAGTCCGTCGGAATGATCGCCTATGCGGCCCGCCGCGAAGAGCGGGAGCGACGCGGGATCGACTACGTCGCGGGAGCGCTGCCCGAGGCGCTCAGGGGTACGTTCGATCTGGTCGTGGCGGTGTACGTGCTGCCGTACGCCACCGACTACGACGAGCTCGTCGCGCTGTGCCGCGTGGCCGGCGGCGCCCTGCGTCCCGGCGGGCGCTTCCTGACGCTGCCGCTGCACCCGGCCTTCCACCCCGACCCGGACTACTACGCGCCGTACGGCTTCCGCCTGTCGGAGAAAGGCCCCCGTGAGGACGGCGCCCCGGTCGCCCTCAATCTGCGCTTCAACGAGCACGACACACACGTCACCGCCCGCTACTGGAGTGCGCCGACCCTGGAGAGGGCCCTTGCCGAGGCCGGATTCACCGGCATCGCGTGGCCTGCGCACCAGCTGTCCGACGAGGTGGCGGACGACGTCGCTTTCTTCCAGCCGTACCTGGACGTGCCGCACGCCGCGATCATCGAGGCGGTCAAGGGTGTGCCCTCGTTGTGACGTCCGCCCGCCGGTGGCGACGAAGCAGGGCGCGGAGCCCCCGTAAGGGTGATCCGCCTGCCGAACCACCCCGAGGGGCAGGCGCGCTGCCGGTGGCCCCCTACTTTCCGGCCCACTTCCCGCTCGTGGCGATCGACTTCAGCTGCCGCATGGTCAGCGCCGGTGTCGGCCGTGTGGCCTTCGCGTTCTGAGACCCGGAGTTGAACGCGGACACCACGACCCGGAGACCGTCCGGACGGAGGGTGTCGGCGGTCCACATCACCACGCCCGCGCCGCCCTTCTCGCCCGGGCCCTGACGCGTGACGACCTTCGTCCCGTCCGGCAGCACCTCCGCCCCGGCCCCGAACAGCTCCCCCTCCACGTCCGACATGTTCGGCTGCACGTTGATCTGCACCAGGCTCGCGCCCTTGCCGTCGTTCACGACGACGTACGCATACCCGTCGCCACCGCTCTCGGAGACCACCTTCGCGGACACGGGCAGCAGCGACTTGAGCCTCCTCAGGATCGTCCGGCCGTCCCGCCCCTGCGCCGACGGCTGCCGTGCCGGTTGCGGGGCCGCCTTTTCCAGGGCGTTCATCACGGGCCGCCACTCGTCGGAGATGACGAGTTCCTTCAACTGCCCAACAGTGAGCGGGGGCTCGGCCCTTGAAACGGCGGCGCCCTTCTCCGCGGGCGCGTTCCACTCGCTGGCGTCGACCGTGTATCCGTCGGGCGTCACGAGATAGGCGTGCCACCACTTGGTGTCCACGCGCTTGTCAGGGTATTCGTACCCGCGCAACACCATCAGGCTCGAACCGTCGGCAAGCGTCTCATTCGCGCAGGAGTCGTGGGGCACGAAGATCTTGTCGGGGCATTCGAGCTGCTGTTCCGCCTCCGTGCCGTCCGGGTCGATGGCGCCGACGCTCACGCCGATCGCGGCTTTGCCCTCGCCGTCGTCGAAGACGAGGTGCGCCGACGGACCGAGCCGGTCGGCCGTACCGCGTCCTGCCTGCCCGCTGACCTGCCCCTCCGGCAGCAGCCCCTCCAGCGTCTCGATCACCTGCTGCGCCGAGAGCTGCGGCCCCTTGCCGGGCGACGACTTCGTCGAAGGGACGATCTCCTGCGCCGTCGGCTGCGCGGCCACGCCCGCCCCGCCGTGCCGAGAGCCGCCGCCGAACGCCCCCGTGGTGTACGACGCCCCGAACCCCACGACGGCGAGTGCCGCGACGCTGCCGGTCACAGCCGCGACCCGCCTGCGCCGCAACGCCCGCCGGCCGCGCACGACGCCGCTGTCCACCAGTGGGCGCCCCTCCACGGTGAAGGTCTCCCCGGTGCGGCGTAGCGCGTCACCGAGCCCGCCTTCGAAGGCGTCCAGGTCCTCCTGCGTTCCAGACATGTCAAACCACCACCGTTTCTCGTAATAGTCAGTCGGGCTGATCAGTGCGCGGCGAACTCTCCGATGCTGTCGCCCAGTTGCACCCTCAGCCGGGCGAGCGCGCGGGTGCTGCGGGTGCGTACGGCTGCCGAGCTGACATTGAGGATGTCCGCGGTCTCCGTGACGGACCGGTCCTCCCAGTACCGCAGCACGACCACCGCCCGGTCCTTCGCCGGCAGCTGCCGCAGCGCGTCCAGGAGCGTGAGCCGCAGCGAGGCATCACCCTGCGCGGCCGTCTCCGAGACCTCGGGAATCCCGTCGCTCGGCCGCTCTCCCGCCGAGCGCCGCCGATGGTGCGCCAGAAAGACCCGTACAAGCACGGTCTGCGCGTACGCCGCCGGGTTGCCGAGCTTCGACGACCTACCCCACACCACATACATCCGCCCCAGCGTCTCCTGCACCAGATCCTCGGCGAGATAGGTGTCGCCGCTGGTCAACAGGCACGCCGAACGGAAGAGATGCCCCATGCGGGCCGCCGCGAACTCCCGGAAGGCGCTCTCCTGGGACCGTCTCATCCGCTGCCCACTCCCTTGCCTCGTCGCCTACACCATGTAGATGCGGTGAAGGCGGCGGGATGTTTCACCCGAGTCGCCGTGCTCGGCCCAGGTGCTGCGCGAACCGGGGTGGCCGCCTGAGCGTCACCGTCCCCGGCGTGGGGCGGATCGGTCTGTCGGCCGGCTCCTCGGACCGGCCGCACAAGTGTCGCCGACACGCTGAGTACGGAGATGCGGGGAGCGGCCGGCGACGCGAAGGCGGCCGGCGGCAACGCCTGGTTCTCCAACCCGAAGGCCGACCTCGCGGGCAGGGCGGTGCGCGGGGGTCCGGAGTCGGTGCACGGCATCGTCAAGGCGCTCGTCGACTCCGACGAGCCGGCGCCGAACAGACCGATCCTCGGGGATGAGTACGGCCTGACCGCCCAGTCGTTCCACGTTTCGCGCGGGCGAGCGGGGCCGGGGAGGGAACGCCGTGGACGGGCGACCGGAGGCTGCCGGCCTTCCAGGGCCGGGGTCCGTGCGGTGTCAGCGCGTGCGGCGGTGCAGCGCCGTCGTGGTGAGTGCGAGGGCCAGGCCGGTCGCGCCCAGGGCCGCCGCTGTCCACAGCGACGACGTGTAGCCCCGGCCCGCCGAGAGCGCCGCGCCCGCCAGCAGCGGGCCGCCCGCGTTGCCGATGTTGAACGCCAAGACATTGGCCGCCGACGCGAGGTTGTCGGCGCCCCGGGCCGCCTCCAGGACCCGCGTCTGAGAGGGCGGGATCACTGCGGCCCCCACGAGGCCGAAGAGCAGGAAGCCGACGATCGCGGCGGGCTTGCTCTGCACGGCGAGGATCAGAAACGCGGAGACGACCGTGATCCCGGCGAGCGCCCCGTACAGCGTGGGCAGCAGCGCCCGGTCCGCGAGCCGCCCGGCCAGCGGGGTGCCCACGACCATTCCGATGCCGATCAGGACCAGCATGAGCGGGACCGTACGGGCGTCGAAACCGGTGACCTCGGTGAGCAGGGGGGTGATGTACGTGAGGACGGTGAGATAGGGCGCCCAGCCGAAGGCGGTCGCCGCCAGGGCGAGCCAGACCCGGCCGCGCCGGAAGACCGCCTGCTCCTGGCGGAAGCCGATGCCTCGTTCTCGGGGCATCGGCGGGACCAGCGCCGCGATCGCGGCCAGCAGCACTGCGCCGATGGCGGTCACCCCCCAGAACGCGGCCCGCCAGCCGAGCGCCTGCCCCAGCGCGGTGCCGCCGGGAACGCCGAGCACATTGGCGAGGCCCAGCCCCATGAAGACCGTGGCGATGGCACTCGCCTTGCGCTCCGGCGCGACGAGGCCCGCCGCCACGACCGCGGCCGTCCCCACATAGGCGCCTCCGGCGAAGGCCGACAACACCCGCCCGACGAGCAGTACTCCATATCCGGGGGCCAGCGCGCTGAGCAGACCGGCCGCCGTGAAGAGGCCGACCAGCCAGAGAAGCAGGTGCTTGCGGGGGAGTCTCGCGCCGAGGACCGTGAGCAGGGGCGCGCCCACCACCATGCCCACGGCGTAGCCCGAAACGAGCAGGCCCGCCGTGGGCAGCGAGACGCCGAAGTCCGTGGCCACCTCGGGGAGCAGACCGGCGATGACCACCTCCGTGGTGCCGACGGCGAAAGCTCCGAGTGCGAGGGCCGACAGGGAGGCGGTGCCCGCCGTTCGAGGACGGGTGCCGGGCGCTCGCGTACGGAGCGGGGTTGCTGCGAGATCGTTTGTCACGCCATTCAGGCTCGCGCCGCTTCCTGCCGGGAACAGCGCCTGTCTGCGCAACGACCGGTAAACCCGGCTTACCGATTGGGTGCGGGTGCGGGTGCGGGTGCGGGTGCGGGTGCGAGGGCCGGAGCTGGAGCCGGGGTCGGGGTCGGGGTGTTCGGCACGTGGGGCTCCTGGTCGGCGGTCTCCAGGCCGTCGGCCTTCCGCCCCTCGGTCTCCGGTCCGGCGGCCTTCGACCTGTCGGCCTTGGGCCCGGCGGTCCCCAGTGCTGCGGCGGTCTCGACGAAGGCCCGCACCCGCGCCGTCTCGCCCGCCGTACGCCACACCAGCCCGTACTCCACCGGCTCCGCATCGCTGAACGGCACGTACACCACACCTCTCGGTGTGTAGTGCGCCGCGACATCGGCGCCGACGGGGGAGATCCCCTGCCCGGCGCCGACCATGGCGAGGGTCTCCTGCATGGTCGCCGCCGACCTGCCCCGCCGCACCGGCTGCCCGCTCGGGGTGTACGCCGGCGCCAGGTGCTCCTGCCAGTAGTCCGGCACATCGCCGGAGCACGCGAACACCCGGTCCCGTGCCAGGTCCTCCAGGGACACCGACTGCCGCTTGGCGAGCGCGTGATTGGCCGGGACCGCGAGCATCCGGGGCACCCGGAGCACGACCGGACGACGGCGATCCGGCGCCCACCGCCGCGCGCTCGCCGCGCACCAGGAGGCCGCGGTGCCGTCCCGGGGGGCCCCGCCATCGCGGAGGCGGTGGAACGGCAGACCGCCGCGATGCTGCTGCGCCACACGCTCCGCGCCTTCCACCGCACGGGCCTTCGCTCCCGCACCCTATGGACCCACTCGGACACCGGCGCGCTCGACCTCTGCCTACGGTCCGGCAGGACGGTCCGGCACGAAGCTGGTCTCCCAGCGGCTCCAGCACTCGAACTCGAAGTCCTCCACGGCCCCAGAACGGTGCCCCGGGAGGACCGGGCGGGACTCGATTTCCGAAGGCGCCCCACGAAACCGTCGTCCCGGACGATGCGCAGGCCCCGACCGAGCAGGCCCCGATCGAGCACGCCTCCGCCCAGCGCCGCCGACAGGCTTCGGCGACCGGCCCGCCGCGCTTCGGTGCGTTCGCACCGAGCGCACCGCCCGGGCCGGTTCTCCCGACCGTCCCCGACGCGCGGGTGAGGCGGCGTAACTGATCGACTTCCCAGCGGCACGTACGCGCGGTCGCGGTCACGGCCGCCGCCGACGCGGCCCGCCGGACTCTCCCCGGCGAGGACCGCGGCGGCAGCGGCCGGCCGGACTGTGCGAGGCGTGTTGCCACCGGCTGGACGACGACTTCCGCCCGGACTCACCTCGGACACACGACGACAGACAGCCTTTCCCGACGGGCTGGACTGGTACGACTACCACCGATCCCGCACCGGCAGCGACGGCCACCCCCTCGATGCCGGCTACTTCACGAGAACGACGGAGTTGTACGGCGTGTAGTCGATCGCTGCGTACTCACCCGTGTTGCGGTACACAGCCGAGCAGTTCGTGCCGTTGTACCCCCGGCATTCCTGGAAGCCGGCACCGCCGGTCTGGTTGTTGACGACCACACGCTGTCCGGTGACGTTCGACAGGTTGTGGTAGCCGTAGCTGTAGAAGATGTTCTGGTTCAGGATGCTGCCGTTCGTCTCGCGGATGCAGAATGCTCCGCTCGGGCAGGGCGTCGCCGCCGTGGCGCTGGGTGCTACGGCAAGCCCCGTTCCTACGGCGAGTGACAGAGCTGTAGCGGCTACCGCGATCTTGCGCATACTTTCGTTCCCCTCGTCTTGGACGGTTCCGGTATCCGGTATGGAGCACTCCCAGGGTCCTGTGACGCGGTCTTCAGTACCAGCACCACTTGCGCCATCCTGGTCGTCCTGTGACACGGGCCTTGGCACTCACCAGACTGCGGGAAGCCGCTCGGCGACCAGGCTCCCGCGTTCTTCTCGGCTGGGGCCGCTGCCCTGGGCAGCGCCCTGTGGGCGGCGGGGGAGGACGTCGTCGATGCGGGCGGTGTCGGAGACCCAGGCCGCGGCGGCCGGCGCCATGAAGCCGAGGACGGTCCGGATGTCATCCCGGCGGGCTTCGAGCGGCAGGTGCCGGATGCTCTCGTGGTGGGCGATGCGGTGCGGTGCATCGCGGTTCGACTGCTGCCGAACAGTCAGGGCCACCCGCGTTCCGCTCGGGCCGAGTTGTCCCGGGGCGTTGGTCCGCGTGGCCGGGTTCGGAGCGAGCAGCCGGGGCACGGCCGGCCCGTCGTCGGCCGCAGCGCCGCCGGCGCGCTGCTGGTGCCGCGGGCAGGTGGCGGCAGGGGCCTGCTCGGCATGCCGCGCCTCCCGACCGGCGGGTGACTTTCGTCAGGGGTGCCTCTCATCCCCAGGAACGACCGCGCAGGTGACGGCTACGCACCAGGACTGCCCCCAGGACGGTCACCCGGATTGACGTCCGGGCCGGTTTGCGCGGCGACGATGGAAGGGTCCGCGTGACACGGCCCATTGAGCCCCCGTCGAAATCCGGCCTCGTGCTCCTCCGGCCTCGTGTCCCTCCGGCGGCCCGCACATCCCGACAGGAGCCCCTCCCCGTGACCCCCACCCACTTCGGCGTCCCCGCTGTGAGCTACGCCACGGCAGTGGTGGGCCGCGCCACGGAACTCGTCAAGGTCTACGGGGAGGGGGACACTCAAGTCGTCGCGCTCGGCGCTGTGTCCGTCGGATTCCACCAGGTCCGGTTCACCGCGATCGCGGGCCCCTCCGGGTCCGGCAAGCCGACGCCGACGCACTGCGTGGCCGGGCGGGACACGATATCCGGGGGGCTCCGCCCGCATCGGCGACATCAAGCTGACCGGTCCGAAGGACAAGAAGCTCACCGGTCGCCCGCGCGCCGGCCTCCCGGTCCGAGATCACCTTCGCGGACGAGCCCCCGGCAATCTCGGCTTCCGCTCCGGCGCCGAGGTGCTCGGCTTCCTCCGCGACTCCGTACCCGAACCGGGCCAGACCGTCGTGATGGTCACCCATGCGCCCGTCGCCGCCTCCTGCGCGGACGTGTCGTCTTCCTCACGGACGGCCGGATCGTCGATGACATGCCCGAGCCGAGCGCCGACCAGGCGCCGGCGCGGATGAAGCGCTTCGACGCCGAGGGACGCACCAGCTGACACCCCCGGCAGCCGACCGTACTTCGCCCCTCTTCTCCAGGACTGATTCACCCATGTTCCGTACCGCCTCGCGCAATGTACTCGCGCACAAGTCCCGGCTGCTGATGACCGTCCTCGCCGTGATGCTCGGCGTTGCCTTCGTCTCCGGCACCCTGGTCTTCACCTCGACCATCTCCGAAGCCCTCCGCGACAGCGCCCTCAAGGGCTATGCCGGCGTCGACGTCGCCATCCAGCCGGACAGCTCCCGGACCGGCCCCGAAGCCCGGCCCTCCCTCGACCGGAAGCTGCTCGACAAGGCCGCCCAGGTGCCTGGCGCCGAATCGGCCTCCGGCACGGTCACCGGGTTCACCGCCATCGCCGACAAGAACGGCAAGCTGATCGGCCACGGGTTTTCCACGCGCGGCGGCAACTACTACCCCGGCGCCGACGGCAAGGACCCCCGCTACCCGATGCGCGACGGCAGTGCCCCGCACGGCACCGGCCAGATCGCCCTGGATTCACGGACCGCCGACAAGGCCGGCTACAAAGTCGGCGACACCGTCCGCGTCTCCGTCGACGGACCGGTCCGCAAGACCACGCTGACCGGCATCTTCACCACCGACGACGGCGCGGTCACCGCCGGCGGCAGCCTCGCGCTGTTCGACGACGCCACCGCCCAGAGGCTGTTCACCGGCCCCGGCCGTTACAGCGAGATCCACGTCAAGGCCGCTCCGGGCACCTCGCAGGCCGCGCTGCTCTCTGAGATCGAGAGGGTCCTGCCCGCCAAGGGCGCCGACGCCGCCACCGGCAAGAAGCTCGCCGAGGACGACGCCGAGCAGACCGAGAAGAGCATGGACAGCGTGAAGACGGGCCTCCTGGGCTTCGCCGGCATCGCGCTGTTCGTCGGCGTCTTCCTCATCGCCAACACCTTCACCATGCTGGTTGCCCAGCGCACCAAGGAACTGGCGCTGATGCGCGCGGTCGGCGCGAGCCGCCGCCAGGTCACCCGCTCCGTGCTCATCGAGGCCGTGGTCGTCGGCGCGGTCGCCGCCGTCACGGGTCTGGCCATCGGCGTCGGCATCGGCGCCGGGATGCGCGCCCTGATGAGCAGCACCGGCGCGATCGTTCCCGACGGCCCGCTGGTCGTCTCCGTCTCCACCGTCCTCACCGCGCTGCTGGTCGGCGTCGGTGTGACCGTCCTCGCCGCCTGGCTGCCCGGCCGCCGCGCCGCGAAGGTCCCGCCGGTCGCTGCGATGAACAGCGTGCACGCTACCGCCACCACCGAGTCGCTGGTCGTTCGCAACACCGTCGGCGCGCTCCTCGCGGGCGTCGGCGTCGCCGCCGTGCTGGTCGCCACCGGCATGAAGGACGGCAAGGCCGTGATGGGCCTGGGTGCCGCGCTGCTGCTGATCGGTGTGTTCGTCCTGACGCCGCTGCTGTCCCGTCCGCTGATCGCCCTCGCCGGGCCCGCGCTCCGCGCGTTCGGCGTCGCGGGCGCCATCGCCCGGCGGAACGCGGTACGCAACCCCCGCCGTACGGCGGCCACCGCCTCCGCCCTGATGGTGGGCCTGACCCTCATCACGGGTCTGACGGTGATCGGGAACAGCGTCCAGAAGGGCGTCGACAAGATGGCGAGGGATTCCCTCAAGGCCGACTATGTGGTGTCCATGGTCGGCATGACGCCGCTCTCGCCCGAGGTGGAGAAGAAGCTCTCCTCCCTCGACGAGGTCACCTCCTCCAGCGCGCTGCGCAGCTCCGCCGCCCGCATCGGCGGCCAGACCACGTCCCTGACCGGCGTCAACGGCGTGGCCTTCGGTGAGCTGACCCGTCTCGACTTCTCCTCCGGCTCCCTGGAGGGCCTGGCCGGCGGGAAGGCGGTCATCGACGACGGCACGGCCGAGGAGAAGGGCTGGAAGGTCGGCTCCCGTCTCCTCGTGACGTTCGAGGACGGCGAGAAGGAGACCCTGACCGTCTCGGGTGTCTACGAGGGCAACGAGATGATCCGGCAGATTCTCGTCGACAACAGCGTCCTCGGCACGCACCAGAAGCACGTCAGCGACCTTCAGGTGATGGTCAGGACGAAGGGCGGCGCCACCGAGGCCGCCAAGGAGAAGCTGATCGACGCGCTGGGCAAGAACCCCGCGATCTCCGTCCAGGACCGGGACGACGTCTCCGAGGGCATCTCCCAGTCGGTCAACCTGCTCCTGAACATGCTCTACGCGCTGCTGGCCATGGCCGTGATCGTCGCCGTCCTCGGTGTCGTCAACACGCTGGCGATGTCGGTCTTCGAGCGCTCCCAGGAGATCGGCATGCTGCGCGCCATCGGCCTGGACCGCTCCGGCGTCAAGCGCATGGTGCGCCTGGAGTCGCTGGTGATCTCCCTGTTCGGCGGGGTGCTCGGCATCGGGCTCGGTGTGTTCTTCGGCTGGGCCGCCGGTGAGCTGATCAGCGCCTCGCTCACGACGTACGAGCTGGTCGTGCCATGGGGCCGGATGGGCATCTTCTTCGCCCTGGCCGCCGTGGTCGGCACGCTGGCCGCGGTCTGGCCGGCCCGCCGCGCGGCGCAGCTGAACATGCTGGCTGCCATCAAGGCCGAGTGACCGCGCCGCCCGCACACCGGGAAGGGGCCCCGGGGCCACGCGTGCGGCGGTCTCCGGAGGTCGTCGCAACACGTGGTCGTGTTGATCAGGTCGTGAGCAGTCCATGCAGACGTTCGGCTGAGGTTTCCCGGCCGAGCGTTCTGCGGGGACGGCGGTTGAAGCTGGCCCGCGCGGGCGTCCGGGACGCACCTTGCCACCGCCGTCGTCAGGAGAGGTTGCCGTCATGCCCCGTACGGTCGTGGTCACCGGTGCGAGCGCCGGCGTGGGACGAGCCGTCGCCCGCGAGTTCGCGCGCCGGGGCGACCGGGTCGGGCTCGTCGCGCGAGGTCCCACGGGGTTGCGGGCCGCCGCGGACGAAGTGGGGAGATGGGCGCCGAGGCGGCCGTGGCCCCTGCGTCCCGGCACGCTCTGCCCGCCTCGTCGGCGCACGCGCTCGCCGCCGCGGGGGCGGCCCTGCGCGTACGTGGGAACAGGCGGCGGGCCGGGACCACCCCGTAGCGGCCCGTTCGAGGCGGCCGTGGTGGGGGCGTGCGCGGACAGCGCCCGCTGCTGGGGCAGCACAGCGCTCTGGTCGGCGGCGTGCACGAGGGGCCCGTCGCCGCTCGCGGAAGGGGCGCGGCCGCCGAACGGGTGAGAACCCCGGCCCGGGGGCGTCGCCCGCGTCCGATCGCCGTGCCGGACCGTACGGCGGGCGGCCCGTTGCCGCGTCCGGCGCCGTCACACGCGGCTGTCGCGTCCGGAAGCGCCGTCCTGGGACGGAGGCACCGTCAGCCGTGTGGCAGGTGATCCTCTCATCATGGCCGGCCTCGCTCACGGACAGCGAGCTGTTGTAGCCGATCGTCGCCCGCGCCAGATCTGCCGAGGTGAAGTGGATTCGCAACATAAAGCCCCCGGTGTCCGAACTTTTGAGCGTGGTGCGCGCTGACGAGGGAAATTCGGCTATAGCCGACGGTCTTTGCCGAGCACACGCCGGGCCGAAGACGATGTGTTCGCGCCGAAGCCGAGACCGGGTATCGAGCAAGCGCTCGTCAGGAGACGGCACGGCAGAACTCCCCTGCCGGGCAGCAGGAGGAGGCAAGCCCCGCTCGGGGCGTATCCAGAACCCGACCGCGCCCGCATCGGGCGAAAGGTCCGCAGAAAAGGAGAATGTATGCGTGCACGAATATGGCTCACCGGCGCCGCACTGGGAGCCGCCCTGCTGACGGGCGGCACGGTCGCCACCGCACAGGCGGCCCCCGCCCCCTCCGAGGCGGGGGCGCAGCACGTCGACGTCGGTAGCTTCCCGTCCCTGAGCGCGTGCCAGTCGTTCGGGTCGGCCAGCGTCTACTCCGACTGGTACTGCCAGAAGATCGGCACCAAGTGGCACCTCTTGGTGGACTTGAATTCGTAGAGCACCTCAGGGCTTTGAACGATCCCTCCGGCTTACGCGGTGTCGAGCCGGTCCTCGGCGAAGAGCAAGAACCGGCTCGATGCCTCAGGGTCCTCGTACGAGGGCAGCGTCCGGCACATGACCACCCCTGCTTCACCCACCTACGCCGTGCAGATCCTCCAACTCCAGGAGGTCGGCGCGGCTCACCGGGCGGGACGCCGCGACTCCCGCTCCCGGGGTGTCGGACCCGGCGCCGGCCGGGCGGAAGGCGGGCGTGAGGCGGCCGGGATCGGCCGCCGCCCACGGACCGTACCGGGCCGGAAGGCACCAGTGTGACCTGCTGCTCAAGGATCCTCCTAGTTTCTTGAAAGGTTCGCCCCAGGCCGGCCGTGCATCGTCGGCTGCGTATCCAAAACCGGGTGCCTCGCCGCCCGGAACGGCCGGGCGGTGCAACGGCGCCGCCCGGCCCCCCTCTGCCCTTCGTGCCCTTCGGCGCGGATCCGTCAATCGAGGTGAGTGCACTGATCAGGAAAGCTGTGTCATCGGTACTTGTTGCAGCGGGGCTTGCCGCGGGGGCTCTGCTGTCCGCCCCCGCCGCGCAAGCGGCCGTGCACGACTGCCCGTCCGGCAACTACTGCGTGTGGACCAAGCCCAACCATGAAGGGGCCTGGGAGAAGTTCAGCTGGAACGTCGATCTCGTGCCGCCGGTCGTGTACAAGAACGACAACTCCTCCTTCAACCGCATGTCGTCGTACGCCATGAAGCTCCACTCCAGTCCCAGCCGGACGAGCGGCTCCGTCTACGCCTGCTCCCGCCCCGGCACCGTGTGGTACCAGCACAACCCGGCGAAGCAGTTGGCGTCGCTCAGCAAGGTGTCCACCTGCTGAAGACGCGACGTCCACGTGCGGGCGGTACGGGCCGCGTCGGGCCCGTACCGCCCGCACGTCCACAACGGGTACTGAAAGGGCCCTCATGACGCGCAGTGCCATCGCCCGAGCCGTGATCCCCCTCCTCGCCGCCGTCCCACTCGTTCTCACGGCCGCTGCCTGTTCCCGCCCGCCGGTCTCGGCACCCGCACCTGTTCCGGCGTCCGCGCGGCCCGACGCCCTCGACCTGTCCGCCGAGATCAGGGCGCTACTCGCGGACGCGGAACGGGCCACGATACGGGACTGCATGTCCCGCCAGGGCTTCTCCTTCTTCTACGACCCCGCCGACCCCGCCGAACTGCGGGCTGAGACCGCCAGGAACAATGCGGAGCGCTACCTGGATGATGTGCCCCGATCCCGGCGCGAGGGCTTCGGCCCCGCCCCCGATGTTCCCGCGCGGGCGGCCTCCCGCGCGGAGCGCCAGGAGCAGGCGTACCTCGCGGGGCTGTCCCGACAGCGGCGTGACGCCTGGGACAAGGCCCTGATGGGGCCGCCCGGACAAGAGAGGATCAAGGTCGTCGTTCCCGGCGTGGGCACCATGGAACACCCCACTGCTGGGTGCTTCGCAGAGGCCCGCACCAGATTGTTCGGCGACTACGAGAAGTGGACCCGAGCCGACACCTTCGTGAACGCGCGCTTCCGCCCGGTGGACGAGGCGGTCAGGAAGAGCCTTGAGTACAAGGAGGCCACCGCCCGCTGGAGCACTTGTCTGCAAGCCCGGGGCCGCCGCTTCGCCACCCCGGAGGACGCCCGCGCTCGGGCGAGCACCCTGCCACGGGACCAGGCTGTCGCGCTCGCTGTCGCCACGGCCGAGTGCGACCGCCAAGTGGGCCGTTCAAAGACGCACCGCAGCCTGTACGAGCAGGCCACGCGCCACTGGATCGACCGCCACCCCACCGAAGTCGCGGACTTCCGCCGCCTCAACGCCGAGGCGGCGGCACGGCTGGCGGCCACCGTCCCCCCACCGGTTTCCTGAGGCGACATCGGAATACGGGGCCGTCGGCCCGTTCACCAGCGCATGCCGAGGGCATCGAGGTCCGCGCGGCGCTGTTCGGTGAGCCTGGCGGCGCGCTTGCGGACGTTGTCGAGCCACTGGCCGAGCCTGACAAGACGTGGACGTGGAGGCCCCGGCCGGTGAGGTCGTGGCATTCGCCGGCGGGAACGGGTCGGGAAAGTCGACGCTGCTGCGGATCGCGGTGGGCCTGTCCCGGCCGACCTGCGGCACGGTGGCTGCCCGGCCGCCTGTCGTCGGGTACGTTCCGGACCGGTTCTCCCCCAACGAACGTATGTCGGCCACGGCGTACCTGACGCACATGGGCCGCGTCCGCGGGCTGACCACCTCGGTCGCCTCGGCGCGGGCCGGCCAACTGCTTGATCGACTCGCCCTGGTGGGCGGCAAGCATGGCCCCCGGCGGAGCCTGTCGAAGGGCAATGCGCAGAAGGTTGCGCCGGCCCCCTCTTCGCCAAGGGCATGCCTCCGGTCAACCGCCTGTTCACCCTGATGTCCACGACCCCCGACGCGGCGAAACTGCTCGCCCCCACCGGCGTCATGCCGGCGATCTCCGCGGTGATCCTTGCCGTGTTCACCGCCGCCACGCAGTTCGTCGCCGGACGCAGGGAATAGACCGCCGGCCCTCATCCGTTCCAGGGCCTGCCGCTGGGCACGTGGTGCCCGTGGCCGGCCTGCCGGGCGCATTCGTCAAGCCTTGCTGATCAACTACTGGCGGGCGGTTCGGCCATTGTCCGGCGACCGGGCATGTCGTGCTGCCGGCCCGGACAGCCGATCATTCCGGGTGAGAAGCCGGTCTCCTCTGCGGGTTCACGGCAGGCGCGTCCAGCGGCGCGCCGGTCGCGGGGCCAGTCGAGATCGATCTGGCACCGGCGGGTCCCTTTGCCGTCGCGCTTCATGCCATATTCGCGGATCAGGGCCTTGACGGCGGCGGCGTTCACGCCGGCGCGCTCCGCGATCCATTTGAACGAGCGGTATGCGTCGGGGCAGAAGCGTGCGAATGTGCCCCAGGGGAGAGCCGCCCGAGCCCGGCGGACGACGGGCGGGAGCCCGCGTCGTGGAGGTCTTCCTGCTCCAGGGCGGCGTACTCGGCGGGCAGGCCGTCGAAGCCCTCGCGCAGATCGCCGTCGGCGGGTACGCCGGTGGCCGAGTCGGCGGTGGTGAGCTGTTCGATCGCGTCGTGGAAGCGGTCGTCGTCGAGGGCCTGTAGGCGGACCGACAGGCCGGAGCGGGGCAGATCGACGAGCGCGTCGGTCGGTTTTCCTGAACCCACGGGCTCGGGTCGAAGCGCGTTCGGTTCCGGCCGAGGTCCCGGCGACGTGCCCTGCTGGGTGGACGGCAGGCAAACGCGCCGGGCCCGGGGGCTTGTTGGCTCAGAACGAGTCACCATGCCAGTGGGTTGCTCCTGTGGCCCGCAGCGTGGCGCGTATCGCCTCCGGCGGGGCAAGGAGCGGGCGGGCCATACCCACCGTCTCCGTCCGCTCCCGGGCCTGATCCTGGGCGAGAAGCCGGGGCAGGGCGGCGCGGACGGCTGGGTCCTCGGGGAGGTGGGCCCGGCCGACTGCGGCGCCGGCCGCACGGGCCCGGCGGGCCACCGCGGCGAGCAACTCACCGAGGGCCGCCGGTGCGGCTTCCGTCACCGCGCACTCGCGGACCTCGACGGCCTCGCCGGTGTACTGGGCCACGGTGTAGCCGACCGCCGTCCCCGCGTCGTCCTCGGCGATCAGCCATTCGGCGCCGGGGCCGTACCAGGCGGGCACGCGGTGGATCCAGTCGTTGGCCGTCCGCACCGCGGTGAGTGGGCGTGCGGCGTTGAATCCGGCGTGCAGTTCTGCCAGCCGCGGGGCGTCGGTCGGGGTGGCCGCACGGATGCGGAAGCGCGGCTCGGGCGGGCTGGCAGCGGTGAGCGGGCCCTCGACCCAGGAGGTGCGGAAGCCGGTCCAGCCCGAGCGCTCGTACACCCCGGGAGTGCCAGTGAACAGCAGGGACCATGCGCAGGATTCGGCGGTCATGGCCTCGGCGGCAAGGGTGAGCAGTCGGCGAACCAGGCCGCGGCCCCGTGCCTCGGGGCGGGTGGCGACATTGCCGATACCGCCCACCCGTTCGACCTGGCCGTGGGCGTCGCGGAGCTGCCGCGGAACGTAGCAGACGACGGCGTCGACCGTGTCACCGCGCGCGGCCACGAAGGTCCGCCGGTGGCGCTCGGGGTCCAGGGCGTGCAGCGCCGGGAGGTGCGGGGCGTCGAAGCAGATCGCCCATAGCGCGTGCACGGCTGCCTCGTCGGCCGGGGCGAGGGTGCGCAAGGTGTGTGTCATGGCGTCGAGTTTCCTTCTGTGTCGGCCCGGTCACCCGAGGTGGCAGAGCTGAGCGTCGTACGCCGCGTACGCGGCGGGGGAGATGAAGCGCGTCCGGTGCGTCTGTTCGGCGAGCACGCCGCCGTCCACAACGGTCCGGCCGTTGGTGTACGCCCCGGCGTCCGAGGCGAGCAGCGGCAGCGCGCCCGCGTTCTCGTCGGGCGCCGAGGAGCGGCCGAGCGGAATACGCTCCCGGTGGGCCGTCGCGAACGCATCGCGGACGAAGGGGAACGCGCCGTCGATCGGGGTCCGGCCCGTGCCGAGTGCGAGGGCGCCGGCGGTGATGCCGAGCGGTGCGAGTTCGACGGTGAGGGCTGAGCGCCGCATCGACGACACCGGGCCACGGCGTACGGTCGCCGTGGCCCGGTGTCCGCGCGTGGGCGTCACCCGCGCCTGGTCTGCTGAAGGCTCACCGCGTCGACGTATCCGGTCATGAGGTTCGACGCGGACGAGTACAGCGAGACGCGGACCGACGCCGTACCAGGCGGAGCCGTGCCACTGGCCTGCGCGTCGAGCCAGCGCCGCTGGTCCGCGCCACGGAGCGGTGCGCTCGCCGTCCGTCCGACCGGCCGGCCGGCCCCGTCGAGGAAGCTCAGCAGCAGCACCGAACCGTCGGCGCTTCCGTCCTCGATGTATACCTTGGCACGGGCCCGGTAGTACGCCCCCGCGGCAGCCGGCACCGGCTCACCGGTCAGCTCCGCCGACGCCTCGGGGCCGCTCCGGGCCGCATCGACGATCTTCATGCTGCGTCTGCCGGTGTACGCGCGTTCCTGGGAGAGGGTGAACAGGTCGCCGCCGCCCTGCCACCCCGGGACGGCGCCGTCGTTCCGCGGCGCCATCTCGAAGCCGGCGTTGCCGACGGCCACGGTGCGGGCCAGGCCGCGGCGCACCGGGATCATCCGCAGCCGGGACTCCGCCGCCTTGCCGAGGAAGTAGATGTTCTCGTGGCCGTCGGCGTCCCGGGCCAGGGTCATGAAGGAGACCTCCTCGTCGTAGTCGCCGAGTGTCACGTGGTCCATGGTCCTGGGGTCCACAACGGTGAGCTTGCCGGCCAGGGTGGTGTACAGCAGGCCGTTGGCGCCCCAGCGGAGGTAGACGGGCCGCCACATGCCGTAGTTCTTCACCTCGGGGTAGACGTTCTTGTACTTGACGACCCGGAGGGTGCTCGGGTTCATCGCGAACAGGAATCCGTCGGCCGCGCCCCACAGCAGGCCGTCGCGGCCGAAGCTGAGACCGCTGATCATCTTCGGGCCGTCGAGGCCGGGGAGGTCGAGGGTGAACTCCTTGACCTTGCGTTCGCCGGCGACGTCCCAGACGAACATCTTGGCCTCGGGCTCGGTGGCGTCGGTCCCCAGACCGCCGTGGACGGTGGTGGAGCCGTAGATCCGTCCGCCGCGCTGGGCGAGCCCGGCGACGCTCTGGTTGTGGACGATGTCGGGGTAGGTCTTCTTCTCCCCGTCGTCGGGGTCGTAGATGGTCAGCGCGCCGCCGAGCTTTCCGTAGTCGGGGACGGAGCCGATGAGCAGCTTGCCGTCGTGGGCCTTCATCACGTACGGCCGGTCCTGCTCGGAGCCGAGACGGAACTTCTCGGAGACGGCCGGGGTCGCGGCGTCCAGCTTCGCCGAGGAGATGATGCCTCCGGGGTAGATGCCGAAGTACATCGTGTCGCCCAGACCCGCCATGCCCTCGGCCTGGCCCATCGGGAAGCGGGTGGTGTGGCCGGTGCGCGGGTCGAAGCGGGACCCGGTGCCGCCGGGGTAGCCGCTCATGAACAGCGTGCCGTCCGGCGCCGCCTCCAGGTTGTGCAGTGGGTTCGGCGCGCCCTGCACCACCGAGGGCAGCGCCTTGCTCCGCCGTGACGCGATGTCGAAAGCGGTGATCGTGCCGCCCGACTGCAGGGTGACGAGCGAGGTCCCGGGCAGGTCCGGATCATTGAGCGGTATCCAGGCGGCGCCGCGCAGCGAGGTGCCGAAGGCGATTCCGGTCGAGCGGGACTCCAGCGTCGCCGTGTCGATCTCGTACAGCTCGCGGTTGTTGACGACGTACACCTTCCCGTCCCGCGACTGAAGCTGGTTGAAGGAGAAGGCCCCCGCGTCCGAAGGCGTGTTCTTGCCGACGGACTTGTCGCTCCACTTGCCGGCGTCGAGGTCGTAGAAGAGCAGCTTCATCTGCGGGTCGGCGAACTTGACGAACAGCCAGCCGTCGACGACCGCCATGTCGTAGGCGAAGGGCACCTCCCGGGGCTCCACTCCGAGGAGCGCCGGGACCTGGCCGGAGATCTTGGTCTTCGCACCGGTGGCGGTGTCGAGCCGGATGACGTCACCGACGGAGCCCACGCCCGCGTAGACGGATCCGTCGTGGTAGGCGATGGAGCGCACGTACTGCTGGCCGGGCACCATCTGGCCGTAGTCGTGGAAGTCCTTGCTCCGCGGGTCGTATCTGAACACCTTGCCGTTGGGGAAGGTGCCGATCCAGACATTGCCCTGCGGGTCCGTGGTCATCGACCACAGCGACTTCTCGCCCGGAACGGTGCCGAGCTTGCGCACCTCCTTGTCGGCCGGGCTGTAGCTCCACAGCTGTCCCGTCTGGCCGCCGGTGATGGCGGCGATGTAGACGATGCCGTCGGGGCCGATCGCATGCCGCCAGGACTGCTGCACGCCAGGCAGCGTGAACGAGCGCAGCAGCCGGTTGTCCCGGATGTCGATGACGTTGAAGATCGCGTTCTCGGCGGAGACCGTCGCGTACATCGTGGGCCGGCCGTCCTCCGTGCCCACCACGGCGTCGTTGATGGAGACCGTTTCCTGCTGGACGCCGAGGTCGGCCTCGGGGCCGAACCACGTCCGGTCCAGTGCCGATCCACTGGTGCCGCCACCTCCCCGGGCCGCGGCCAAGGGCGCGGGACCCGCGACCAGAACGGTCAAGGTGAGCAGCAGGATGAGGAGCTGTCTAGGGCGTTTTCGAGCCACCGTGGTCCCTCCGGATTATGAGAGTCTTCCCAATAAGTGGGCGCTTTTTGTGCGGGCCTGAGCGACCTCAGCGTCCTCGTGACGCTTGACCATCGCAATGTTTTCGTGGACTCTCTGATTAATCCCTATGGCTGAAACGACGTCAAGAGGAGTTCATGGACGCATCCCGACCCGCCGGCGGTGACTTGGCGCAGCTCCGTCGGCTCAACGCGTTCGGCGCGCTGCAGGCGCTGAGAAGCGCTGACGCGCCGGTGACGCTGACCGAGCTGGCCACGCTCACCGGTCTCTCCCGCGCCTCGGCGGAGGACCTCGCCACCGAGCTGACCGACCAGGGGTGGGCGGCCGAAGTCCCGCCCGCGCCCGGCGCGGTGGGGCGGCCGGCCCGCCGCTACCGGTTCCGGGCCGAGTCCGGTTACGTCTTCGGGCTGGACATCGGCGCCCACAGCGTCCTCGCCGTGCTCGCCGACCTCTGCGGCACGGTCGTCACCACGGCCCGCCGAACGGTGCCGCCGGACATCCGGCGCGCCGACCGGCTCGCCGTCATCGGCGACGTGATGACCGAGTGCCTGGACGACGCGGGAATCGACGCCCACCGGATCTGGACGATCAGCGCCGGCACCACCGGCGTCGTCGGCCCGGAGGGAGACGTCGTGCTCGCGGGAGCGGCCGCCGACTGGACCGGTGTACGGCTCGCCGAGCACCTGGGCGAACGCTGCGCCGGGGCGGTCCTGGTGGACAACGACACCCGGCTGGCCGCACTCGCCGAGCAACGCCTCGGTGCGGCACGGGACATCGAGGACGCCGTCTACATCCACGCCGGTCTCGGCCTCAGCGCGGCGCTGATCATCGGCGGCCGGGTGCACCGGGGATACGGCGGCGCGGCGGGCGAGATCGGCAGCTTCCCCGTCACCCCCTGGGCGACCGCCGCCACCCGCCTGGCGTGTTGTCCCGCCGTCCCGTCCGACGTACCCCCGCGGAACGCAGCCGCCCATGTGCTGGCCGCCGCCCGCCGGGGCGACACCGCCGCCGTGCGCGCCGTCGACCGCTACGCCAGCGACGTGGCCCTCGGCCTCGCGGCCATGGTGCTGACCGTCGACCCGCAACGGGTCGTGCTGGGTGGGGGACTGGCCCAGTCCGCCGACGTCCTGCTCCCCCGCCTCCGTGACCGCCTGGAGCCGCTGTGCATCCGGGTCCCCGATCTCCAGCCGTCCTCGCTCGGCGACGACCGGGTCGCGCTCGGTGCGATCTGGCGAGCCGTCGAGCACGTCGAGACGACGTATCTCGCGCACAACCGGCGGCCCACGGCGGCGCGCCCGTGAACGGCCGTTCCGGACCTCCCGTCATCGACCCGCGCGGTCCGCGTCCCGGATCGCGGAGACCGCTGCGCGGTCCGCCTTCCGCTTTCAGACGGCCCCGGTACGCGCCGTATGCATCGGCAGCCGGCCCCTGTCAGCCCTCCGCACCCGTCAACCGTTGACCGCTCCGCGCCCAGGCATCGCCGCGGAGACGCCTCCCGGCCCCACCTACGCCTTGTCCGTCGCCCGCCTCTCCTCCACCTCCAGGGAGCTCTTGGAAATGTCCATGCACCTTCCGATATCCGATCGGCCCGTCCGCGTGGCACTCGTCGGCGCAGGCAACCGCGGCCTCACCTATGCCGCGTGGATCAAGGCCCACCCCGAACGCGCCCGCCTCGTGGCCGTGGCCGATCCCCGGCCGGCGGCCCGCGCCGCGGCCGGGGCGGAGCTAGAGTTCGACGACTGGCGGCCGCTCGTCGAGGGGGACGCCATCGCCGACGCCGTCATCGTCGCCACTCAGGACCGCAATCACGTCGAGCCCGTCCTGGCGCTGGCGCGGGCCGGGTACGCGATCCTCGCCGAGAAGCCACTGGCGCCCAGCGAGGCCGAGACCCGCACCCTCATCGAGGGCGTGGAGAAGGCGGGCGTGCTCTTCGCCGTCTGCCATGTCCTGCGCTACACCCCCTACACCGACCTGGTGAAGGAGGTCGTCGGCTCGGGCGTGCTGGGCGAACTCGTCAGCGTCGATCACCTGGAGCCCGTCGGCTGGTGGCACTACGCGCACTCCTACGTCCGCGGGCCCTGGCGCAGCGAGCAGGCGTCCTCGCCGATGCTGCTCGCCAAGTCCTGCCACGACCTGGACTGGATCTCCTACGTCACCGGGGAGCGCATCGAACAGGTCGCCAGCTTCGGTGGGCTCAAGCACTTCCGGCCCGAGAACGCCCCGGCCGGTGCCGCGGAGCGCTGCCTGGACTGCGCCGTCGAGGACGGCTGCCCCTACTCCGCACTCAAGCTGTACGTGCCGAGGCTGCGCGAGCACGGCTCCGTCTGGCCGGTCACCCATGTCACGGACTCCACGGACGAGACCGAGCTGCTGACCGCGCTGCGCGAAGGCCCGTACGGCCTGTGCGCGTACCGCGGCGACAACGACGTGGTCGACCACCAGGTCCTCGCCATGCAGCTGTCCGGCGGCATGACCGCGACGTTCACCATGGTCGCCTTCACCGAGCAGACCGACCGCCAGACCCGGATCTTCGGCTCGCACGGCTGGCTGCGCGGCGACGGCAAGCGCGTCACCGTCCACGACTTCCGCACCGACGAGGTCACCGTCCACGAGGTCGACACGAGCGGTTCCAACGCCGCCGAGGGACACGGCGGCGGAGACACGGCGTTGGTCGATGCCTTCGTCCACGCCGTCGCCACCGGCGACCCGGCCGCGGTCCGCTCCGGCACCAAAGCCACGCTCGGCAGCCATCTGGCGGCCTTCGCCGCCGAACGCGCCCGCCTCACCGGCTCCGTACAGAGCGTGCCGGCGCGCTGATTCACGTCCCCGAACAACACCGTTCCCCGCTCATCCCCAGGAGGCTTCCGCTCATGTTCCGTATCGCCCGTCGCCGACCGAGACCCCGTGCCGTCACCGTGCCGCTGCTCTCAGCCGCCCTCGCCACCACCGTCCTCGCCGGCTGCGGTTCCGGGACCGGGGACGACGGCACCGTCACGATGTGGACCTACCCGGTCATCTTCGACGAGGCCAAGAACAAGGCGTACTGGGACGGCCTGGTCAAGGAGTTCGAGAAGAAGCACGCCGGCGCCAAGGTGAAGGTCGAGACCTACCCGTGGGCCAACCGCGACACCGCCCTGGCCACCGCGATCGCCTCGGGCAAGGGCCCGGACGTCGTCTACCTGGTCCCGGACCAGCTGCCGAAGTACGAGCGGAGCATCGTGCCCGCGGACCAGTACATGCCGGCCAGGGCCAAGGCGGACTACACCAAGTTCGCCCTCGACTCCGTGACCGTCGACGGCAAGGTGCTCGGCACCCCCGTCCTCACCAGCGCCAACCCGCTCATCTGCGACAAGCGCGTCTTCAAGGCCATCGGCGAGCGCGAATACCCCACCACCTGGGACGAATTGGCCGACCTCGCTCCGAAGCTGAAGAAGAAGGGGTACTACGCCACCAGCTACAGCGGTGACACCCAGCAGACCCTCAACATGACCTTCTACCCGTTGCTCTGGCAGGCCGGCGGGGACGTCTTCTCCGAGGACGGCTCGAAGCCCGCCTTCAACAGCGCCGCCGGCGTCAAGGCGCTGACCTACCTCAAGGAATTCGCCGACCACGGCTACACCGACAAGGACCTGATCACCACCACGCCGAAGCTGGAGCAGACCCCGGTCGCCCGGGGCAAGATCGCCTGCACCTGGCAGAACACCCCGGCCGACGTCGAGCCGTTCTGGGGCAAGGAGAACATCGTCGTCCAGCCGCCGCTCAAGGAGACGGCATCGGTCGGGTACGGCACGGTCGGGGCGCTGTCCATGCTCAAGGGGGCCGACGTCAAGACGGCCGGAGAGTGGATCTCGTTCGTCGCCGAGTCGAAGAACGCCGCCGGACTGCAGAAGCAGTCCGGTAACTTCCCGGCCCGCACCTCCGCCGGGAACCTCTATCCCGACGACGAGATCCTCACCGCCGTCGCCGACACACTCCCGGCCATGGCGGCCGGGCCGCTGGAAGAGAAGTCCCGTGAGGTGATGGGCGTCCTCGCCCCGGAGATCCAGGCCGCGATGCTCGGCAAGAAGTCTCCCCAGCAGGCCCTCGACGACGCAGCCAAGGCGGCCGGCCCGCTGCTCGGCCGCTGACACCGGCACCCCCGCCCCGTCCGCCGAACCACACACCCGGCGGACGGGGGACCACCGCTCCCATTCCCTACACCCCGCACCCCGCACCCCGCACAGAGGAGGTCACCGTGGCAGTCGTCGCGGAACCCACCCGCCGGGGCCGTCGCAGCGGGCCGCACGCGCGCCGCGAGGCCCGTATAGGTCTGCTCTTCGTCCTCCCCTGCCTGCTGCTCTTCCTCGCCTTCCGCTTCGGCCCCGCCGTGGCCGGA